>JASLKB010000007.1 GCA_030747775.1 Acidimicrobiales bacterium
GTCGTCATTTGTCACGGTTGCTCTGACCTGCTCGCCCTCGACGACCATGTTTTGGAAGTGGGCGCTCAGGCAGCCGTGGGAGAACCAGCGTTCGCCCCACCGGTTGACCAGCAGGGGATCGAACTGGCTGAAGTGGGTCGGGCCCTCAATGGGGCCAGCGGTCAGCCCGAGGGATGCCGCCGTGGCGTCGTCGTGGACGCTCGTGTGCCCACCGTAGGACTGGTCGGCAAGCATCTGGACTGGAGCCCGCAGCGGCCCAGACACCAGACCGGGTATCGAGTGGTCGAGCTCGGTGGAGAACGCTTCGTTCCGATGGGCGGTCATCGCCTTGACCGTAGGGGGTTTGCACAGGTGCGGGCTACGCGGCGAGAGTGTCCACCATGGCCGAACTCACCACGCTGGACCGTGACGTGTCGGTCGACGAGGTGCTGGCACACCTGCACCGTGACGGTGGGGTGATCGTCAGGGACCTGCTCTCTGACGAGGCTCGTCTATCCATCATCGACGACCTGTCTGGCGCCATGGAGGTCATTGGCCCGGGATCCAAGAGCGGCCTCGAACAGTGGGAACTGTTCCACGGCCGCGAGACCATCCGCTTCTGTGGTCTGGCCGCTCGGAGCCGAGCCTTTGTGGACCATGCCCTCCTCGAGCCCCTGTTCGGTGAGGTGACCGACCACGAGTTGTTGGGTGGTTGTGCCTCGTACTGGTTGAACACCGGTCAGGTCATGGCCGTCGGCCCTGGGGAACGAGCCCAGTACCTCCACCGTGACGAGAACAACTGGCCTGAGGCCGTCACCGCTGAACGGGAGATCACCCTCAGCTGCATGTTCGCGCTCAGTGAGTTCACCCGGGCCAACGGCGCCACGGTTGTCGTGCCCGGAACCCATACGCTGCCACCTGGGCTGGTGCGCGGTCATGAGGCCACCGAAGACGAGGTGGCCTATGCCGAGATGCCGGCCGGTGCCGGGCTGATCTACTCGGGCAAGGTCATCCACGGTGCGGGGGCCAACACCACCGACGAGTTGCGGTACGGGATGCACGTGAGCTTTGTGGTCGGTTGGCTGCGCCCTGAGGAGGCCAGCCCACTGCACGTGGATCGGGCTCGAGCCGCCGAACTGCCCTCCGAGGCTCGCCGGCTGCTGGGATGGTCGTCGTACCTCCAAGATGGTGGTGGCCGCATTTGGCTGGTCGACTTCGAGGATGCCGCCGACCTGTTTACCTGACCGGAAGTTATTCCAGGGTCGAGTAGGCCCCGGTCACAGGGTTGACCGGAGCGCTACCGGCCGACGACCGAACGTCATCCACTGCTCCAGCCAGGTCGGACAGCCAGCGGTCCACGACGGGGGCGTTACCAGCGCTCACCGTGAGGTGTAGGCCGTCGGGTGGCCCCTGTCGATCGTGGTGCCAACCTCGGGCGGCCATGGCGTCGCCTACCGAGAACGGGTCAAGTGGATGGTCGGTGTAGGGATCGGCGGTGATGGAAAGGAGGTGGTGACGGCAGCTACTGGGCACTGCCAGCCCGTCCACGGCCCGCACCCCGGTCCGGATCTGGTCGGCTGCGCTAATCGTCGTGCGGACCAGTCGTCGGTAGCCGTCTGTGCCCAGGAACCGGACTACAGCCCATGCGGCGGCCATAGGCAGGCCCGAACGCGTGCCCTGCAGATTCGGTGTGACGTAGCGGCCACCTAGCCAGCCGTCGAAGTCAAATGTTTGGTACCGGCGCAGCGTCTTGGAACGGTGGAGCAGTACTGACACGCCCTTGGGTGCATAGCCCAACTTGTGGATGTCTGCGGAAATGCTGGTCACTCCCTCAATAGCCAAGTCCCATGGTGGCGCTGACCACATGTCGGGTTCCTCCATGGCGGCAAAGGGGAGTACGAACGCACCCATACAGGCGTCGACGTGGCACGAAGCCCCGACGCTGGCAGCCATCTGCGCGATGTCTTCCACGGGATCGACCACACCTTGGGGATACTGGGGTGCCGAGGCCACCACCAGGGCTGTTCGGTCGTTCACCGCGTCGGCCATGGCATCCAAGTCAGGGGTCCAGTCGGCGGTCACATCCACCACCCGGGGCCGCAGTCCAAACAGGCGTGCCGCTTTGTGAAAGGCGGCGTGGGCGCTTGTCGCCAGCACAATCTCCGGTTCGTGGATACCCCGCTCGACCTGGGCACGTTCGCGAGCAGCCTCGACAGCGCACAGGATGCTCTCGGTTCCGCCGCTGGTCACGAAGCCAGCGGTGCCTTCGGGGCCGTGGAGCAGGTCGGCTGTCCAGGCGCAAAGTTCGGACTGGATGGCACCTAGTGACGGGAAGGCGGTCGTGTTCAGGGCGTTCTCGTGCAGGAAGGTTTGTGCTGCACTCTCCGCCACGTGGCGGACCTCGTCACCTCCGTCGAACACCAAGCCGAACGTCCGTCCCTCATTCCATCGGACGTCGTCGCTTCTCTTGGCCTCCAGTTCGGCCAGTACTTGGTCCGCCGATGATCCACTTCCGGGGAAGTGTTTCGCTCGGCTGACAGGTTCCGTGGTGGGCGCGGGGGTGGGGGTGGCGATGGGATTGACAATAGGGTCGGATTGGCGGTTTTCGCTCTGCCGGAGGTGGCCTCCGTTCAACTCATTTGTATCGACTGATCCGCGATGCGACTCGCGTCGTATGATCGGATGCGGAACCGCCCCCGACGAGGATCTCGCCGCCACCCATGGAACTGGTCACCCACAAGAAGTTGTACCTCGTATCCGGTCGGGCTACTCGCCCGCTGGCGGAGGCGATCGCCAATGAGTTGGGCGAGGCCCTCGGCGAACCCAATATCGCCGAGTTTGCCAACGGGGAGATCCACTGCCGGTTCTCGGAGTCGATTCGAGGTTGTGACGCCTTCATCATCCAAACGCACTGCCACGTCGAGGGCTCGTCGATCAACGACACCCTGATGGAGCAGTTGATCATGGTTGATGCTGCTCGGCGGGCGTCGGCTAAGCGGATCACCGTGGTGTGCCCCCACTACGGGTATGCCCGCCAGGACCGTAAGGCGTCAGGCCGTGAGCCCATTACCGCCAAGCTGGTGGCCAATCTGTTCAAGGAGGCCGGGGCCAGCCGCCTGGTCGGGGTGGACCTCCACTCGGGGCAGATCCAGGGCTTTTTCGATGGCCCGGTCGACCATCTGACCGCCATGCCGGTCCTCGTCGAACACCTTCGGTCCTTGGAGGGCGATCTAACCATCGTCTCGCCCGATGCCGGACGGGTGAAGGTCGCGGAACGCTACGCCATTCAACTGGGGGCCGACCTGGCCATCGTCCACAAGCGACGCAGCCACACGGCGTTCAATGCCGTTGAGGCTAAGGAGGTCGTCGGTGAGGTGGAGGGAAAGGTTTGCGTCGTCGTCGACGACATGATCGACACCGCCGGCACCATTTGCGCGGCCGCTGAACAACTGGTCGAACGGGGAGCGTCGCGAGTTGTCGCGGCCACCACACACGGCGTGTTCTCCGGTCCGGCCATGGAGCGTCTGTCGGCCTCGCCCATCGAGAAGGTCATCGTCACCGATACCCTGCCGATGCCAGCCGACGCCGACCATGACCTCATCGAGGTCCTCTCTGTCGCCCCGTTGATCGCGCGAGCTATCGACGCAGTGTTCGAGGATGCATCGGTTAGCGAGATCTTCGGTGGCGACAACCTCTCCTGACCATTGACCCCCTGACTCCTCGAGGTCGTGCGCCGGTAGGCTTTTCGGCAGGTCCCCAGAGGACCGCTAGTCAGGAGTCGCCTGCGTCGCGCAGGTGTCTCAGCAAGTCCAGAATCCCCAGAAAGCGTCCCCATGAGCGAGATCGTCCTCACCGCAGAGACCACCCGGACCACCGGGACCCGGTCGAGCCGTCGCCTCCGTCGTGAGGGTCGGGTACCCGCTGTCGTCTACGGCCTCAGCCAGGACCCTGTAAGCATCGACGTGGACTGGCCCGAGCTGCGTCGTGTGCTCACTACCGACGCCGGCGTGAATGCAGTCATCCATCTGGAGTTCGGTGGTGAGAAGCAGATGTCAATCGTCAAAGACATCCAGCGTCACCCCATTCGCCGCGATGTCACCCACATTGACTTCCTGCGAATCGACCCCAAGCAGGATGTGACCGTGGACGTGCCCGTGGTCATGGTCGGCGAAGCCAAGGAGGTCACCGACGCCGACGGCATGGTCGACCAGAACATGTTCAGCCTGAGCGTGAACGCGGCACCGGACAACATCCCCAACGAGCTCGAGATCGACATCTCCGACCTCACCGTCGGTAGTTCCAAGAGGGTTGGTGACATCTCCCTCCCGGTTGGCGTCACCACCGACGTGGACCTAGAGGAGACGGTGGCGGTCGGCATGATCACCCGCTCCACGTTGGAGGCCATGGCTGCCGAGGAGGCTGCTGAGGCTGCCGCCGAAGCCGCCGAGGGCGAGTTCGCCGAGGGCGCCGAGGGCGCCGAGGGCGAGGCTTCCGCCGCTGAGGGCGGCGACGCCAACGAGGCCGCCGACTCCGAGTAGCGACCAGGGCCGGCACGAGAGATGTTGCGTCGGTTCCGTACCGAACGGACTGGGGAACCGGCGGCCCTACTGGTCGTCGGCCTCGGGAATCCCGGAGACGACTACGACGGCACACGGCACAACGTGGGTGCCGACGCCGTCGCCGTGCTGGCCGAACGCCATGGTGGCTCACTACGCCGTTCCAAGGAGTTGGCTTTGTCCTGCGAGGTTCGCATCAGCGGTGAGCGGGTGGCCATTGCCTTCCCACAGACCTTCATGAATGAGTCGGGCCAGGCTGTCCGGAAGCTGGTTCGTCGCTACGGCCTGAATGACTCGACCCGCATCGTCATCGTGCATGACGAGCTGGACCTCCCTGTGGGTGCTCTACGGGTCAAGTCGGGCGGTGGACTGGCGGGCCATAACGGCCTGAAGTCCATCACCGCCCATCTGAAGACCCAGGACTACCTCCGGGTGCGCATTGGTGTGGGGCGACCACCCGGTCGCCAGTCGGGAGCCGACCACGTGCTACGTCGCCCCGGGAAGGCCGAAGCGGCCGAGTTGCGGGTGGTGGTCCAGGAGGCTGCCAACGCGGTGGAGTCGATCCTCACCAATGGTGTCGACACCACCATGGGTCGCGTCAACGCCCGCTCGTGACCCGACTGCAGGTCCGGCCACCACGGTGACGCCCACCCTGCTGGAGCGCCTTCCTACGCTCCTCGACGACGACCCGTCGGTGGCTGCCATCCTCGGTCGCCGGACGGGCTCGTTGGCCGTGGCCGAGCCAGCCCGAGCCGTGGTTTTGGCCTCCCTGGTCAGGCGAGCCGGCCGGACGCCACTCGTGGTGGCCGTCCCGACGGGGACCGAGGCCGAGCGCCTAGCCAACGACATGCGCCTGTACCTGGGGAACCAGTCCGTCGAGCTGTTCCCGGCGTGGGAGACGTTGCCCTTCGAACGTATCAGCCCGAATGTCGAGACCATGGGGCGGCGGCTTCGGGTGCTGCACCGGCTGGCATCCCTGGGGGATCGGCCCGCCGTGGTCGTGGCATCTGGTCGGGCCCTTGTCCAGCGCCTTGGTCCCGGTGCCGGCCTGATCGACCCTCTCCGGATCGGTCCTGGCGACACCATCGACCAGCAGGACCTAATTGCCAAGCTGGTGGAGGTCGGCTACCGCCGCGAGTACCAGGTCGAGCACCGTGGCGAACTCGCCGTACGCGGGTCGATCGTCGACGTCTGGCCGTCCACCGACGATGTGCCGGTCCGGATCGACCTATGGGGTGACGAAGTGGAGCGTCTCACCGAGTTCGGCGTGGCCGACCAGCGGGCCACCGTGTCACGGTCCGAGGTGGAGTTACACCCTTGTCGGGAGCTACTACCCGATACCGAGGTCCGGACCCGAGCCGGTCAGCTAGTGGCCGAACAGCCCTGGGGGCGCGAACAGTGGGATCGTCTCGCCGACGGAGAGCTGTTCGACGGCATGGAGTCGTGGTTGCCCTGGCTGGCCGGGAGGGAACGGGTTCTGTTCGACTTGGTCGACGACGACGCCCTCGTGGTGGCCGTCGAGCCCCGCCGCCTGCGTGACCGCATTGCCGACCTGCTGGCCGAGGAGGCCGATCTGACCACGACCCTGGCCACGACCTGGGGAGCCGACGACTCAGTCTTCCCCCGCCTGCACACCGACTGGGACCGCCTACTCATACACACCGGGGCCTCGGTCTGGACCATGGATGCCGTCCCAGATGGTCCCGCGGTGGAGACCGTCCAGGCCTCCGGCTGGGGACGGGACGCCGCCACGGCGGCAGCCACAGAGGACTCCGAGGGGCCGACAGGCCGGATACGCCGCTTGCTGGCCGATGGCCACCGGGTAGTGGTGGCCGCCGACGGGGAGGGGAGCGTCGACCAGCTGGCTCGCCGTTTACTGGAGGCCGAGGTCGAGGCCGTCCGCCCGGATCTCCAGTCCGTCGACTCTGGAGACGGCCCGGTCCCGCTCGGGGTGTCACTGATCGTGGCCCCCGTCGAGCGGGGCTTCGTACTTCCCGCCTCCCGATTAGCCCTGATAACTGAATCTGAACTGACCGGACGCCGCCGGACGAGGCGACGCACCCGTCCGCGTCGCCGGTCAGCAGTTCGGGTCTTCGAAGGCCTCTCGCCGGGTGACTACGTCGTTCACGAGCACCACGGCGTGGCCCGCTTTGCCGGCCTCACTAGTCGCTCCATGGGTGGGGTCGAACGTGACTACCTGCTTCTGGAGTACCGGGGTGACGACCGGCTCTACCTACCGACCGACCAGATCGACGCCATCCGACCCCACACCGGTGGTGAGGTGCCAACCCTCAGCCGCATGGGGGGTTCGGACTGGCAGAAGACCCGGGCGCGGGTTCGCTCGGAGGTGGCTGAGATCGCCCAGGAACTGGTGGTGCTCTATCAGCAGCGGGTCACCGCTACCGGCCATGCCTTCGCCGAGGACACCCCCTGGCAACGGGAGCTGGAGCAGGCCTTCCCGTTCCAGGAGACGCCCGACCAACTCCGGGCCGTCGAAGACGTCAAGGCTGACATGGAACGACCGGTGCCCATGGACCGTCTGGTCTGCGGCGACGTCGGGTTCGGTAAGACCGAGGTGGCCGTGCGGGCCGTGTTCAAGGCCGTGCAGGACGGACGTCAGGCCGCGGTGCTGGTGCCTACCACCCTGCTGGCCCAGCAGCACGGTCAGACCTTCCGTGATCGGTTCTCCCCGTATCCCGTGCGTGTTGAGGTCCTGAGCAGATTCCTAACTGCGGCCGATGCCCGTGCGGTCTCCAATGGCCTAGCTGACGGTTCCATCGACGTGGTGATCGGTACTCACCGACTGCTGTCCAGCGACGTTCGGTTCGCCCGTCTCGGCCTATTGGTGGTCGACGAAGAGCAGAGGTTCGGCGTCAGCCACAAGGAGTCGATCAAGAAGCTACGCGCGGACGTTGACGTACTGACTATGACAGCCACGCCCATCCCGCGCACACTGGAGATGTCGCTCACCGGGATCCGCGACCTCAGCTTGCTCGACACGCCGCCGGCTGACCGTCAACCCATCCTCACCTACGTCGGCGACTACGACGAGCGGCCAATCGCTGAGGCAATCCGTCGGGAACTGCTGCGCGAGGGTCAGGTGTTCTTCGTCCACAACCGAGTCCAGGACATCGATCAGGTGGCCGGCGGAGTGCGCGAGCTGGTCCCCGAGGCCAGAGTGGCGGTGGCCCATGGCCAGATGGACGAGGTCAGCCTCGAGTCGGTGGTGTTCGACTTCTGGGAGGGCCTCTACGACGTACTGGTGTGCACCACCATCATCGAGTCGGGCATCGATATGCCGACGGTCAACACTCTGGTAGTCGATCGGGCCGACCTGATGGGCCTCGGCCAGCTCCACCAACTCCGGGGCCGGGTGGGCCGGGCCGGCCAGCGGGCTTACGCCTACCTGTTCACTCCACCAGACCGGTCGCTCAGCGAGCAGGCTCACGAGCGACTCCGCACCATTGGGGAGACCACTGAACTGGGTTCGGGGTTCCGCATCGCCATGCGAGACCTCGAGATCCGGGGGGCCGGCAACCTCCTGGGGACTGGCCAGAGTGGACACATAGCGGCGGTGGGCTACGACCTCTACTGCCAGATGGTCAACGAGGCGGTGGCCGAGTTGTCCGGCCGAGTCCCCGTTCAGCAGGCCGAGATCCGTGTCGAGCTGCCGTTGGATGCCTATCTGCCGGACGACTACGTGTCCCGCAGCGACCTGCGCCTCGAGGCCTATCGGAAGTTGGCGAACGCCGGAACAGAGTCCGACCCCGCCGGTGTGGATGCCGTGCAGGCTGAGTGGGAGGACCGATACGGGCCCATCCCGCCGCCCGTGGCCACCCTGCTCTCAGTGGCCCGTCTCCGTTCAGCATGCGTGGCGCGTGGCATCACTGAGGTCACGGCGGTTAAGGGGTCGAGGCTCGGCGGACCTGACCACATCGCCCGGTGCTCGCCGGTGGTGCTGCCGTTGAGCCGTCAGACCCGCCTGACCCGCCTCCACCGGGACGCCCGTTACAAGGAGGCCCAGAAGCAGGTCCACCTGCCGTTGAAGAAGCCCAGCGAGGAGGACTTGGCTAGCCAGCTGCTCGAGCTCCTCCAGGACCTGGTTCCAGTGTCGGCGCCTGTTGTCGTAGGCGACGGCCCGGGTTAACCGTCGCGTAGCCTGCCCCTCCTGTGCACCACATGACGCGCCTCCATCGCCCGTTGCTCGGATCTGCCACCCGATCACTCGTCGATGCTCTCAACAGGTCCTTTCTTCCGCTGCTGGCCGCGGCGCTGCTGGCCGCGGGCTGCGGCTCGTCGATTGAAGCGGTTCGAGTGGGTGACACCGCCCTGGATCGGAATGGCGTGGCCGAGCTGGTGGCCGAGGCCTCCGGTGAGCCGGTCGACGTCGACGCCGTGGACGCCTCGACTGCTGCCGCTGTAGTTGACCGGTATGTTCGCTACGAAGCATTGTCGGACCTACTGGCCGAGTATGACGTGGTGGTCGATGGCGAGGCGTTCACAGCGGCTCGGGATCGCCTAATCGCTGCAGGGATCGATGCTGGTGACCCCTCGTTGCCTCGTTTTATCGGCTGGCAGGCTGCCCTGGACGTGGTGGAGGCCGGCGGGTCAGGCATCCGGGCCGCCTATGAAGCCAACGCCCACCTTCTGGGTCATGAGCTGTGTACCAGCCACATCCTCGTGTCCTACGAGGATGACGCTCACGCTGTCATGCACCTGCTGGCATCGGGTGATGACTTCGCTGAATTGGCTATCTCATATTCGCAGGATCCGGGGTCAGGTCAGGCAGGCGGTTCCCTTGGCTGCGTGGCCCTCGGTAGGTTCGTCCCTACTTTTGAACGGGCGACCCTCGGAGCTTTGGCCGCCGGCGAGACCCTCGTGGGGCCGGTGCCCAGCGAGTTTGGTTTCCATGTGATCCGGATCGACGAGGTGCGCCCTGTCTCGCCAGTGGTCTTCGATGATCTCGGCCCCCGACTATCCGCCGCCCTGCTCCAGATCGCTGGGCTGACCCGGACTGTCGAGGTGGACTCCCGCTTCGGGACCTGGGATCCGGTGGTCGGGCGCGTGGCGCCACCGGCCGGACCGATGGCTCCCGCCCTGGCCCGACTGGGTTCCTGACCCGGGGGATCCACGAGGGCCCGGTGATCATCGACGTGTCGTCGGCTGCGGACCGTCCCCGGGTGACGGTGGTTGGACTCGGGCCGGCCGGGCCCGACCTGTGTACGGTGGCCACCCTCGAGGCCATCGCTGACCATCGGCACCGGCTGGTTCGGACGATTCGTCATCCGGCCGTCACGGTTCTGGGCGACCACGTGTTGGCTCTTGACCACCACTACGAGTCGGCCGACTCCTTCGCCGAGGTCTACGCCGGGGTGGTCGACGAGGTGGTGATGGCCGCCGAGGCCCACGCTCGGGTGCTCTACGCCGTGCCCGGTTCGCCGATGGTCGCCGAGCGCACCGTTGAACTCCTGTTGGCCGACGACCGAGTCGAAGTCTCGCTCGTACCAGCGCTCTCCTTCGTTGATTTGGCGTGGGTGCGCCTTGGGTTGGACCCCTTGGTCGACGGCGTCCGGATCGTCGACGCATATCGATTTTCGGTAGAGGCGTCGGGCGAACGAGGCCCATTGCTGGTCGCCCAGGTGGACACACCGGCCGTGCTGTCTGACGTGGTGGCCTCCGTCAAAGACCCTCCCGGCGAGCCAGTGACCGTACTTCAGAGGTTGGGCACCAATGACGAGCGAATTATGAGCGTGGCGTGGGATGACCTGCCCGCCGTGATCGACCCGGACCACCTCACCTCACTTTTCGTGCCCCAACTTGTCGCTCCGATCGCTATCGAGATGCAGCGGTTCGTCGAGTTGGTCGGCAAGCTCCGTTATGAGTGTCCCTGGGACGCCGAACAGACTCACACGACCCTGCGACCGCACTTGCTGGAGGAAGCCCACGAGCTACTCGAGGCTCTCGACGGCTACGACGAAGCCACTGGCGAGGGGTCTAAGGCGCTTGAGGAGGAGTTGGGCGACCTGCTCTTTCAGGTGGTATTCCACGCCCGGATCGCCGCTGACGACGGTCGGTTTGACTTGGCTGATGTGGCCCGCGGGATTCATGACAAGCTCCGGCACCGGCACCCTCACGTTTTTCCTCGGGTGCCTGATGGGGACCGGGTGCCTGACCTGGGGCAGGTCGATGGATCGGACGACGTGCTGGCCAACTGGGATCGGATTAAGCAGATCGAGAAGGGGAGGGAGTCGGTGTTGGATGGCATTCCGCCGACCCTGCCTGCTCTGGCGGCAGCGCAGAAGGTATTGCGGCGCGCGGCGGGCATCCAGGTTGAGCCCGATCCGGCGATGGGACCACCCACAGGCCTAGTGGAGTTGATGGTCGACGATCAGGGGTTGGGCGACTTGCTGTTGGCCGTCGTCGGGGCCGCCCGAGGCGTTGGCCTCGATGCTGAGGAGGCGTTGCGGGATGCCGTCTCCCGGTTCTCGACGACCGTCCGGGCTGTCGAGCAGAACCGCCTCTTCGGCGAGGGCGCCCACAGCTAGCGTTGGTGCGATGAGCAGTATCGCCTTGGTCGCCGGTCGTCAGGTCATCGACAGTCGAGGTAATCCCACCGTGGAGGTGGACGTCGTCCTGGAGTCCGGTGCGTCCGGTCGGGCCATGGTGCCCAGCGGCGCGTCCACGGGCAAGTTCGAGGCCGTGGAGTTGCGAGACGGCGGTGACCGGTGGGTCGGCAGGGGCGTGGGCACAGCGGTGACCAACGTGAACGGCGAGTTGGCGGCCGCCGTTCGGGGCCTGGACGCCTATGACCAGCGAGCTGTCGACCGGGTGCTGTGCGATGTCGACGGCACCGAGGACAAGGGGCGTCTGGGTGCCAACGCCATCCTGGGTGTGTCCCTGGCCGTGGCTCGGGCCGCGGCCGCCGACGTCGAGGCCCCGCTATTCCGCCACATCGGTGGCGCAAATGCCCATGTGCTACCCGTGCCGATGCTCAATGTCCTGAACGGTGGCGAGCATGCCGACAACAACGTCGACCTGCAGGAGTTCATGATCATGCCGGTCGGTGCGGCCTCGTTCTCCGAGGGCCTCCGATGGGGTGTCGAGTGCTACCACGTGCTTCGCCAGGTGTTGTCCGAGCGGGGGATGGCCACGGCCATAGGCGACGAGGGTGGATTCGCACCTGACCTCGGCTCCAACGAAGAGGCCATCACGCTCTTGCTGGAGGCGGTTGAACGGGCGGGCCTCACCCCGGGCGACGACGTGTCCATAGCGCTGGATGTCGCCTCCACTGAGTTCTTCCGGGACGGGGCGTACCACCTCGCTGGTGAGGGCCGGAGCCTGACCTCCGACGAGATGGCTGACTGGCTGGCCGACCTATCGGGCCGCTATCCGATCGTGTCCATCGAGGATGGCATGGCGGAAGAGGACTGGGACGGATGGGCCACCCTTCATGGGTTGGTCGGTGATCGTACTCAGTTGGTGGGCGACGACCTTTTCGTCACCAACGTGACTCGTCTGCAGCGTGGCATTGACGCCGGGGTGGCCAACTCGATCCTCGTCAAGGTCAATCAGATCGGCACGCTCACCGAGACACTCGAGGCCGTCGAACTGGCCAATGCCAACGGCTGGACGGCCGTGATGTCGCATCGGTCTGGCGAGACCGAGGACACCACGATCGCCGACCTGGCCGTGGCCACCAACGGGGGCCAGAACAAGCCGGGCGCTCCCGCCCGCCGCGACCGGGTGGCCAAGTACAACCAACTCCTCCGCATCGAGGAGATGCTGGGCGAGGCGGCGGTTTTCCGTGGTCATTCCGCACTGGCCGGTGGCTGATCCTTGCGGCAGGCTGTCTCCCGCCGGTTGGTCCTAGTTCTGGTGGTTGTTACCGCCGCTGCCGCCGCTCTACCGCTTGGGGTGGTGCCGTTTCGAAACTGGTTGGAACAGCGCGACCGAACCGAGGCGTTGCGGGTCGAGGTGGAGGCCGTGGAGGCCGTGAACCGGGGCTACGAGGAGCGGATCGACGCTCTGGGCACTGACGACGAGGTCGAGCGGTTGGCCCGGGAGGACTACGGCCTCATCCGCCCTGATGAGGAGGCCTATGCCGTCGCCCCGTCCTCTCGGTCTAAGCAGGGGATCCCGGGGGTCTGGCCGTTCGGGGATTGACGGGCATCCGGGACCGCTACCTTCAGCCGGTGTTGCGCATGCCCGCAGCGATGCCGTTGATGGTCAACAGCAGGCCCCGCTGAAGTTCCTCGTCGGCTGCCCGGCCCGCTGCGGCATCGGAACGAGAACGGTGCAGCATCTCCACCTGAAGCACGTTGAGCGGGTCCAAGTAGGCGTCACGGACGGCCAGTGTTCTGCGCAGCATGGGCTTTTCGGCGAGGAGTTCGGCGCCGGTTATGGCCTGGATCTCCTCCACGGTCCGGTGGTACTCGTCGACTACCGCTTCGAAGAGGTGGTGTAGTGACGGATCGACGAGTCGCTCGACGTAGTGGCGAGCGATCGGCAGGTCGGTCTTGGTGAGTGTCATCTCGACGTTGGAGACGTAGGTTCGGAAGAAGTTCCAGTTCTCATACATGTGGCGGAGTTCGTCACCCTGGCCGGCCGACCGGCACGACGCCAGACCACTGCCGGCGCCGAACCACCCCGGGATGATTTGACGGGACTGCGTCCACCCGAACACCCACGGAATGGCTCGCAGGTCGGCTATTCCGGTGGTGGCCCCCTTTCGGCGGGCCGGGCGCGACCCGATGTTCATCTCGCCCAGTTCCTCGACGGGGGTGGAGGTGGTGAAGTACTCAACCAAGCCGGGCGCCTTGACGAAGCGCCGGTAGGCGGCGTACGCGCTATCGGCCATTCCGTCCATGACCGAGTACCACCGGGCGATGGTGGCCTCGTCGTGTCGGGGGGCTCTGTGGGCGAGCGAGGCCTCGAGCACCGCGGTGAACGCCAAGTCGAGATTGCGGCGAGCGATCTCAGGATGGCCGTACTTGTCGGCGATGACCTCTCCCTGTTCGGTGAACTTCACCTCGCCGTCTAGTACGCCGTTGGGTTGACTGAGGATCGAGGCGTGCGTCGGACCACCTCCACGACCGATGGTTCCTCCCCGGCCGTGGAACACCCGGATGGGGATGCCCGTCTCCTCGGAAACTTCCCGGATGGCACGAAGGGCCTTGTGGATCTCCCATTGGGAGGTGGTGATGCCGCCGTCCTTGTTGGAGTCCGAGTAGCCGACCATGACTTCCTGGTACCCGCCGCGAAGCTCCAGGATGCGGCGGTAAGGGGACACCTCGAAGAGGGATCGCAGAGTGGTTCCGATGGACCGGAGGTCGTCGATGGTTTCGAACAGGGGAACGAACCCGATGCGGGCCGTGTCGTGTGCTGGATCGATGAGGCCGACCTCGCGGGCCAGCACCACCGGGGCCAGTACGTCCTGGACCCCCTGGGTCATAGAGATGACGTAGCTCTCGATGACGTCGTCGCCGTCTCGGTCCATGATCAGGCGCAGTGTGCGAAACAGTGCCAGGACACCGGCGTCGTCCGGGGTACGGGGCGGAGCCAACGGCCGCCGGCTCTCCATCTCGTCAGCTAGCAGGGTGCACCGTTCGGTCGCGGTGAGGCTGGCGTAGTCGACGTTGTTGGCGGCGAAAAGTGTGGTCAGCGCCTCGTGGTGGCGATCGGAGTGCTCGCGCACATCCAGAGTGGCGAAGTGGAAGCCGATTACTTGCAGGATGCGGCGCACTCGGGCCACCGCACCGTCGGCCAGCAGTGCCCCGCCATGGGACCGTAGCGATTGGTCGATGACGTCGAGATCGGCGTGCAGTTCGGTAGGCGATGCGTATGGCTCGACTCGATCTGCCGAGGATTCGTCGGTCGATCCTGCGGTCGCCTGTAGTCGTCGTCGAATCGCCTCACACCGAATTCGGTAGGGCTCTGAGTGGTCGACCCGGTGGCCAAGGTCGGCCAGAATTGGTGTGTCAGCCGAACTGGCCGCGGCCAGTTCAGCTGACACATCGTGGATTCGTGTGCTCACGCTGAGCTCGTGGCCCAGATCGCCCACCTCGTCGATCAGGATTTCTAGTGCCCGACGGCGCTGGAGGCCTAGCACCTCGTCGGTGGTCGAGGGAAGCACGTTGGGGTTACCGTCCCGGTCGCCACCAACCCACGAGCCGAATCGGATAGGAACCCGGTGGTCGGGGATCGACTGCCCGATGGCAGCCAGGGTGGCCTGCATCTCGTCGAACAGGTCGGGTATGGCTTCGCGGACGGTTAACCCGATGTAGTAGAGGATTGACCGTGCCTCGTCCATGGGTTCGGGGCGGGCGTGCCGGAGTTCGTCGGTCTGCCAGACGGCATCGATGATCTCTTCGATACGTCTGTCAATCCGCCGCTGGTCAGCTGGGGTGCGGCGTTGTTCGGACCGCTGTTCCAGAAGCTGACTTACTGTGGCCAGCTTGTCGAGGATGGCCCGCCGGGAGGCTTCGGTGGGATGGGCGGTGAACACCGGGCGGACCTCAGCACGAGCAACGAGCGTGGCGATCTCTTCCGGGGCGATGCCCGATGCGACTAGTGAGGGGACGGTCTCGTCGAAGTGATTTGCGGCGTTGGGTGAACCCGAGTTGAGATCCTCGATGCGATGGATCTGTTCGGCCACGTTGGCCAGGTGGAAGTAGACGGTGAAGGCTCGCACTAGGAGGATGGCGTCGGCCACGTCGGCGTCGTCGAAAAGATCGCGGAGCTCGGTGTTGCCCCGTTCCTCCAAGGCAGGGCCGTTGGGGTCGTCCTCGCGGAGGTGGCGGGTCAGGGTACGGACCCGCTCCACGGCGTCCAGTAGATCTTCGCCGTGCTGTCGGACCAGCGTGTTCCCCAGTTGGGTCCCCAGGCGCCGAATATCGGCTCGCAGCGCAGCGTCGGTGGGTTCGGGTCCCCGGTCAGGTGTGACCGATGTCAGCTGCGCCATGGGACAAACCTAGGGCCCTGCTCAGGCGCGCCTGATGTCATTTGAACCATGGGAAAACCTATCCTAATCACCCCTGTGGTTCTATTTAGTTGAATCTTAGGAAATATTCAGGCAGAATACGCACCAGATTTCCTCCCGGTATCGGAGCACCATGAGCCACACCCGGTATGTCCCTGCCCGTCAGCGACTTCAGCGCAGCGAACTCGCTGTGCCCGGATCCAACCCGGGGATGTTCGAGAAGGCAGCGGCCAGTGAGGTTGACTACGTCTTCCTCGACCTGGAGGACGCGGTTTCCCCCGGCGACAAGGAGCAGGCCCGTCGCAACGTCATCGATGGCCTCCGGGACATCGACTGGCGGGGCCTGGGCAAAACCATCTCGGTCCGGATCAATGGCATCGACACCCATTACATGTACCGGGACGTCGTGGACGTGGTCGAGCAGGCTGGGCACCACCTCGACACCATCCTCATTCCCAAGGTAGGTGTGGCCGCCGACGTCTACATGGTCGACGCCATGGTCAGCCAGATCGAGGAAGCCACCGGGATCGATGTGTCCGAGGGCGGTATCGGCATCGAGGTGCTGATCGAGACCACCCTTGGCATGGTCAACGTGGAGTCCATCGCCACCTCTAGTCGTCGTCTGGAGGCCATGCACTTCGGCGTAGCCGATTATGCAGCCAGCTGCCGGGCCCGAACCACCAACATTGGTGGTCTGAACCCCGAGTACCCGGGGGACCAGTGGCACCAAGCCCTGTCCCGGATGCTGGTGGCCTGTCGGGCCTACGGCATCCGTCCGATCGACGGTCCCTTCGGGGACTTCAACGACCCCGACGGCTACCTCGACGGTGCCCGTAGGGCCGCCGCCCTGGGCTATGAGGGTAAGTGGGCCATCCATCCTTCTCAGATCGAGCTAGCCAACCAGGTCTTCTCTCCACCTGCCGAGGAGGTCGACCGGGCCCATCGGATCCTCGTGGCCCTGGACGAGGCCGCGACCGAGGGTCGGGGGGCGGCCCAGCTCGACGGCCGCATGATCGATGCGGCGTCGGCTCGCATGGCCGCCAACGTGGTCGCTCAGGCCGCCGCCATCGTCGGCAAGTAGTCCCAACAGCACTAGTACCAGAGACCAGACGGAGACCGTCCAATGGACATCCACGAGTACCAGGCCAAGGCCCTGCTCTCAGACTTCGGGGTGCCAATCGCCACCGGTGGCCTGGCCTACAGCCCCGAACAGGCCGCCTATCGTGCCAAGGAGATCGGTGGGGAAAAGTGGGTCGTGAAGGCCCAGATCCACTCTGGTGCCCGCGGTAAGGCGGGTGGCATCCGCATGTGCGATGACGAGAACGCGGTGTGGGAGGCCGCTGACGACATGCTTGGTCGTCGTCTGGTGACGAACCAGACTGGTCCGGGGGGCAAGGGTGTCTACCGCCTTTACATCGAGCCCGTGGTGCCTTTCGAGCGTGAGCTCTACCTGTCGATGGTGCTGGATCGCCAGACCGAGCGGATCGTGCTCGTCATGTCTGGCTCAGGTGGCATGGAGATCGAAGAGCTGGTCGAAACCGACCCCGGGGCCATCCACCGGATCCGTATCGAGCCGGCCGTCGGGCTCCAGGGCTTCCAGGCTCGCGAGGCCGCCTTCGCCTGTGGGCTGGGCGCCGGGCTCATCGCCCAGGCCGAGACGTTGCTGCTGGGTGCCTATCGGGCTTTCCGAACCATGGACGCCACCCTGCTGGAGATCAACCCCTTGGTGGTGACCGAGGAGGGTCGCCTACTGGCTTTGGACGCCAAGATGAGCTTCGACGACAATGCCCTGTTCCGCCACCAGAACGTGTCCGAGCTCCGGGACAAATCCCAAGAGGACCCCCGCGAGATGAACGCGGCCGATCGTGGCCTTAATTACGTGGGTCTCGAAGGCAACATCGGGTGCATCATCAACGGCGCCGGCCTGGCGATGGCCACTATGGACATGATCAAGCACGCTGGGGGCGATCCGGCCAACTTCCTCGACATCGGTGGCGGAGCGTCACCCGAGCGGGTGGCCAAAGCCTTCAAGCTGGTCTTGTCCGACGATCGGGTCGAGGCGATCCTCGTGAACATCTTCGCCGGGATCAACCGCTGCGACTGGGTGGCTCAGGGTGTCGTAAAGGCCATGAATGAATTGGACGTCAAGGTCCCGGTGGTCGTAAGGCTGTCGGGAACCAATGTCGAGGAGGGGCGCCGCATCCTCGATGAGAGCAATGTCGATCTGATAACTGCAGAAACGCTGGCGGAGGCCGGGGAGAAGTCCGTGGCCGCGGTTTCCTGGGAGGCGAATTAGTCATGAGCATCATCGTCAGCGAGGAGACTCCCGTCATCGTTCAGGGGTTCACGGGACGCATGGGTACGTTCCACGCCGAGGAGATGATCGCGTATGGCACAAATGTGGTCGGGGGCATCGCCCCCGGCAAAAGCGGCTCCGATCACCTGGGCCTGCCAGTTTTCGACACCGTGAGGGATGCAGTCAGCGATACGGGTGCGGAGGCCAGCATCGTGTTCGTCCCGCCGCCCTTTGCTGCCGACGCCATCATGGAAGCCGTCGACTCCGGCATTTCGCACTGTGTGTGCATCACTGACGGGATTCCGGCTCAGGACATGATGAAGGTCAAGCGCTACATGCGGACCAAGCGGGTCGAGAAACGGATGACCCTGATGGGCCCCAACTGCGCCGGCGTCATAAGTCCCGGAAAGGCCCTGCTCGGGATCATGCCGGGACACATCTACGCTCAGGGCCCGGTAGGAATCATAGGTCGTTCTGGCACGTTGGGCTACGAGGCCGCCTCCCAGCTCAAAGCCATCGGCATCGGTGTGAGCACTAGCGTGGGCATCGGTGGGGACCCCATAAACGGGAGCTCTTTCACCGACCACCTCAAGGCCTTCGAGCAGGACCCCGAGACCAGCTTGGTGTGCATCATCGGTGAGATTGGCGGCCCCCAGGAAGCCCACGCCGCGGCCTTCGCCAGGGACCACATGCACAAAAAGGTGGTGGCCTACATCGCCGGCCTGTCGGCTCCCAAGGGTCGGACCATGGGTCACGCCGGAGCCATCGTGACCGGTGCAGGGGAGTCGGCCGCTGAGAAGATCGAGATCATGCGAGACCATGGGGTCACCGTGGTCGAGCGCCCCTCGGACTTTGGTGCCGTCATCGCAAAGCTGTTGTAGCCACATAGACCTCTCGCCGGGTCTCATAGCCGGTACGGCCAGTGGCCATCGCTGGGCCGTAGCCTGCCCGTGTGCGCGAGATCTTGAATGACTTGCAGCGTTGGCGCCGGCAGGGCCACCCAGTGGCGCTGGCTCGCGTGGTCGACGTGGAGGGATCTGGGCCGCGCCTGCCCGGGGCCGTCATGGCCGTCACCGCTGACGGTGAGGTGGCGGGGTCGGTCTCCGGGGGATGCGTGGAGGGCGCCGTGGTGTCCGAGGCTCTCGACGTGCTGGCGACCGGTGATCGTCGCATGGTCACCTTCGGCTACAGCGACGACGAGGCGTTCGCCGTGGGTTTGACCTGTGGTGGCACTATCCACCTGTTCATCGAACGCCTGGACTGGTAGCCGGTGGGTGGGGTTTTCGACCGATTAGCAGAGCTGCTGGTTGACGAGGTACCGGTGGCGTTGGCCACCATCGTTGAGGGTGTGGGAGTGGACGGACCGGATGGCCACCTCCTGGTGCGCCGGAGCACCGGCGATGGCGTGGAGGTGGTGGGGTCGCTGGGTGACCCCGACCTGAACCGGGTCGTTGCCCGGGACGCCCTTGGTGAACTATCGGCGGGGCGAAGTGGAGTCCGCCACTACGGCGAGCACGGTGAGGCCCGTGGGGAGTCGGTGTCGGTCTTCGTGGAGTCGTTTGCCGCCCCGCCGCGGATGCTGGTGTTCGGCGCCGTGGACTTCACTGCGGCGTTGGTCCGTGTGGCCAAGGTGCTCGGCTACCGGGTCACCGTCTGCGATGCCCGAGAGATCTTTGCCACCACCCAACGGTTTCCGTTGGCTGACGAGGTCGTGGTGGATTGGCCTGATCGGCTACTGGCTGAGGTGGGAGCCGACCTGCGGCGACGTGATGCGGTGTGCGTGCTGACTCACGATGTGAAGTTCGACGTGCCGGCCATCGTCGGGGCGTTGGCCACGTCGGTCGGCTACATAGGGGTGATGGGGTCTCGTCGGACACATGACGATCGACTCAAACGGCTTCGCGAGGCGGGTATCACCGACGAGCAGTTGGCCCGCCTGCGGTCACCTATCGGACTGGACATCGGCGCCCGGACTCCCGAAGAGACGGCCGTGTCGATCGTGTCGGAGATCATCGCCCTACGGACCGGACGCTCGACCCGTGCTCTGTCAGCCACCGACGGCCCGATCCACGACTGAGGTTGGAGAATGGTGTCCCGGGCCGCCGTGGTACTGGCCGCTGGTGGCGGCTCCCGTTGGGACGGTGACGGCCACAAATTGCTGGCCGAAGTAGACGGGCGACCACTGGCCGCCCATGCCCTCACCGCCGCGGCCGATGCGGGCCTGGACGAGCTTGTCGTAGTGACAGGAGCCGTAGACCTGACCGGGGTTTTGGCTGGGGTGCTGGACGAGACGCTGCCCGTCACGGTCAAGGTGCTGCACAACGAGCGGTGGGCCGAGGGACAGGCCGGGTCGCTCGGGTTGGCCGTAGCCCACGCGGCGGCCGTTGGCCATGACGCCGTGGTGGTTGGTCTGGCCGACAGCCCCGGGGTGCCCACCGAGGCTTGGCAGGCCGTAGCCGCCGTTGAAGCGGAGCTCGCGGTGGCCACCTTCGCTGGTCGTCGACGACCCCCGACCCTCATTGGTCGAGCTCTCTGGGGCCAGCTCCCTCAAGTCGGTGACCAAGGCGCGCGCGTCCTATTGGACGAGCGGCCGGATCTGGTGGTGGAAGTTCCCTGTCCCGGTGATCCCACTGACGTGGACACCATGGAGGACCTGTGGCGATGGACCTGAATGATGACCGGCCGACCGAGGGGTCGGTCGTCGAGGCGTTGTTGGGTCGCCGTCCGAAGGGGGCCTTCGAGGTCGTGGTCCGCGACCAGGGTGGTAGTCCGGTGGTCATCCGCAACCACCCGCTGCTTGACGACGGTCGACCCATGCCCACCCGCTTCTGGTTGGTGGGGGACGTGCTCCGGTCACGCATCGGTGCTCTCGAATCGATCGGTGGGGTTCGAGATGCCGAGGCCGCCTGCGACCCTGTCGAGTTGGCCGAGGCCCATGAGCGGTACGCCGAGGAACGGGATGCAGCGATTCCCGCCGACCATGTCGGGCATCGACCGTCCGGTGGCGTGGGCGGCACCCGACAGGGCGTCAAATGCCTGCACGCCCACTACGCCTGGTACTTGGCGGGGGGCGATGATCCGGTAGGCCGTTGGGTTCACGATCGGCTTGCCTTGAGTCGGGACACGAGCGCTGTGGCTGCCATCGACTGCGGGACGAACTCCACCCGGCTCCTGATCGGCCAGGCGTCTGCGGGCGTGGGTCCGGCTGGGTTCGAGACCCTTGAGAGGCGGATGCACATAACCCGGATGGGAGAGAGGGTCAACGCCACCGGTCGGCTGGCTTCACAGGCCATCGAACGGGTGCTGGCCGTCCTGGCTGAGTACCGCGAGGCCATGGACGCCCACGGCGTGACCAGGTGTCGTATCACCGCCACCTCGGCTGCTCGGGATGCCGCCAACCGAGATGAGTTCTTCGACGCAGCCCAGGCCGTCGTTGGATTCCGACCCGAGCTGCTGTCCGGTATGGCCGAGGGGCGCCTCGCCTTCGCCGGTGCCACCGCGGACCTCGATCCGAGGGACGGGCCGTTCCTGATCGTAGACATCGGCGGTGGCTCGACGGAGTTTGTGGTCGGGACCACCGAGGCCGAGGCGGCACGGTCGTGCGACATCGGGTGCGTCCGTTTGACCGAGCAGTGGATCGAGCATGACCCACCCCGACCCGAAGAACTGGTGGCTTGCCTATCGGTCACCGAGGCCCACCTCGACGAGGTGCTACGCGAGGTGTCGGGGGTGGCCGATGCCCGCACTCTGGTTGGCCTAGCCGGCACCGTGTCATGTGCAGCAGCCGTAGAAATCGGGCTGGCCGAGTATGACCGGGACCGTATCCACCACTTCCGCTTGTCCAAGGAGGCGGTAGAGGACGTCTACCGCACTCTTGCTACCGAGGATCGAGAGGAGCGTCTTGCCAATCCCGGTATGGAGGAGGCGCGGGCCGACGTGATCGTGGGCGGGCTATCGATCCTGGTCAAAGTGATGCGCCAGCTCGGCTTCGACGAGTGCCTGGTCTCGGAGTCCGACATCCTCGATGGTCTGGTGGCGTCGCAACTGGGAGAGTCATCTGGCTGATCCGCCTACGAGGAATATTTCCCCACAGGGAAGAAGTTTCCCACCAGTAGTGATTTCTCAGCTAGGGTCTGCACAATGTCGCACGCAGACCGCATCCTCATGGGCCCTGGTCCGGGTAACCCGTACCCCGAGGTCATGGAGGCCTTTGCCCGCCCGGTTCTGGGTCATCTCGACCCAGATTTCATCACCCTCATGGATGAGACCAACGAGCGCCTCCGTCAGGTGTTCCGCACGGCTAACCCGCTGACATTCCCGGTTTCGGCTACCGGCTCGGCCGGCATGGAGGCCACGTTCGTCAACGTGCTGGGCCCCGGTGACGTGGTCGCCATCGGTGTCAACGGTGTGTTCGGAGAGCGCATGTGTGATGTGGCCGCCCGTTGCGGCGCCGAGGTCGTTCGAGTCGAAGCCGAGTGGGGCACGGCCATCGACCCGCAGGCTCTGCTGGACGTCCATCCATCCCCCAAGGTCATCGCCGTGGTGCACGCCGAGACGTCTACCGGCGTCCGCAACGACATCGCTCCCATCGGCGCCGGAAAGGGCAACGCCCTCCTGCTGGTCGACTGTGTGACGTCCCTGGGTGGGATCCAGCTGGAGGTCGACGACTGGGGCGTGGACCTGGCCTACAGCGGTACCCAGAAGTGCCTAGGCGTACCACCCGGGCTCTCACCGGTCACCGTGTCCCAGGCCGCTATCGACGCCTTCGTTGAGAAGTCGCAGTCCTGGTATCTCGACTTCACCATGATTGCGAACTATGTGACCGGTGGTGGCGCCCGTGTTTACCACCACACGGCCCCCATCTCGATGCTGTACGCCCTCCATGCCGGGCTTGGTGTCGTGCTCGAGGAGGGGCTCGACGAAGTGCAGGCCCGGCACCAAGCGTGTGGTGACCGGCTTCAGGAAGGACTGGTCAAGCGGGGCTTCCAGCTCTTCGCCCAGGAGGGCCACCGTCTGCCCGAGCTCACTTCGGTGATCGTCCCAGCCGACCGCCTACCCGATGGCGTCGACGAGGCGGGCGTGCGTCACCGCCTCCTGGTCGAGTACGGGATCGAGATCGGTGGTGGTCTCGGCCCCGTGGCCGGCAAGGTCTGGCGCATCGGCTGCATGGGCCACACTGCCCGAGAGCGCAATGTCACCATGCTGCTGGGCGCGTTGGACGAGATCATGGGCTGACCGGTCTGGCTCCCGTCCGGTCAGCCGGAGGTCAGGGGCGACCGCGTGGCCCGGCTTGCCGTCTGGCAGGCCGCCCCGGGGATGATGGACTCGTGGCCATCGAGGAGATCATCGACTGCCCCCTCGTTGAGGGCCGACGAGTGATCCTGCGCCCGTTGGAGGTAGAGGACTTCGACGAGTGGCGGGACGTTCGTCGACGGAACGCCGATTGGTTAAACGTCTGGGAACCTCGTCGTGGCTTCGGCCAGCCCGATCCGGTGGAAGACCTGCAGGCCTTCACCATGCGCTGCGCCGCCCGGCGGCGGGAACGTCAGTTGGGTACCGGTTGGGGGTTCGGCGTGTTCGTCCCCGGAGATCAGGTCGTTTCCAGTGGTAGGCCGGGATCGGTCTTCGCCGGCGAACTCAATCTCTCCAACGTGGTCCTAGGAGCCTTTCGCAGTGCTCACGTGGGCTACTGGATGGACGAGTTCTGGGCCGGTAACGGCTACATCCCGGAGGCGTTGGTGGCGACCTGTCGATTCGCCTTCGAAGAACTCGACTTGCACCGCCTCCAGGTGTCGATCGTCCCCCGCAACATCAGGTCCCGGCGGGTCGTCGAGAAACTGGAGTTCCGTTGTGAGGGTCTGGCCGAGCGCTATCTGGAGATCGCCGGCGTTTGGGAGGATCATCTCCGCTACGCGGTGACTGCCGAGGAGTGGTCCTTCCGGCGAGCCGAGCTGGTCGCCGGATGGCTCGAGGGTCGGGTGGTGGGAGCCTAACCCCAGGCCGGGTCAGCCCTTATCGGCTATCCGGGCCTTCAGCTTGGCCACCATCTCGGTGAAAGCCGGCTGGCGCATAGACCAGACTTGGGGCTCGATTTCCAGCTGTACCGAGGGGATCGACTTGGTCACCGCCGCGGTGTCGTGCAGGGTCTGCTTGGTCACTGCCACGAGTTCCCGTGGGTGGCCGGCGGCCCTTTCCGCGTACTTCACGGCCTGGTCCAGTAGAACGTCGTCGTCGACACAGTCCCACGCCACGCCGCGGCGGGCGGCCTGCTCTCCGTCCATGATCTGCTCGAACAACACCATTGCCTTGGCCGTCTGGAGATCGGTGATGTTGCGGAGGCGCCAGGTGTGGCCGCCGCCGGGATGGATGCCGATGCTCAGGAACCGGGAGTCGAATCGGGCCGACCGCCCAGCGACTACCAGGTCGCAGGCCAGGATCATGTTCATGCCCGCGCCCACCGCCGCACCGTTCACGGCAGCCACCGTGGGTAGCGGGGTGTGGGCCACCCGGAGGAAGCCTCGGTAGATGTCGGGCAGCGCCCCATCGGCGCCACCTTTCCCGGCATCCAGAAGGTCGTCCAGTACGGCCCCGGCACAGAACGCCCGCCCCGCTCCGGTGAGCACAACAGCGCCCACCCTTTCGTCGGCTTCTAGTTCGTCGAAAGCAGCCAGCAGTTCTTCGTTCATCTCGTTGCTGATCACGTTTCGACGATCAGGGTCGTCGAAGGTGAGAATGGCCACCCGGTCACGTCGTTCGATTTGCAGCACGCTCATGGACGGGGAGTCTCGCGCGGACGGGTGGTCCCGGCGGTGCCCGCTGGCGGGCTCTGCAAGGGCCGCCCATAGGGTCGCCGACATGTCTGCCGGTAGCCCGATCGTTCCCGGCCGCCGCTATCCGGCCCTGGCCTACCGCAACTACAGGCTCTTTTGGATCGGTGGGGTTCTGACCAACAACGGGCGGTGGACCCAGTACGTGGCCACCTACTGGATCGTGTACCAGGTCACCGAGTCAGCGGCCTGGGTGGGCGTGGCCGCCTTCTCCTCGTTCATCCCGATGCTGCTTACCAACCCGGTAGCGGGCCATGTGTCGGACCGCTTTGATCGCCGCAAAGTGCTGCTATGCACTAATTCGGTGTGCTCCCTGCTGGCCGCTCTCATGGCGGCCACCTGGGGGGTGGGGGGGCGGAGCATCGGGATCTGGATGGGCCTCCTACTGGCCGGCGGTTTCGTCTACGGGATCCAGTTGCCGGCTTGGCAGTCGTTCGTGGCCGAGTGCGTGCCCCGTGAACACCTTCGCAACGCCATTACCTTGAATTCCACCCAGTTCAATGCCGCCCGAACCTTTGGTCCAGCTCTCGGCGGCGTATTGATCGGAACGGTCGGACCCGGCTGGGCGTTGTTCGTAGCTGCGGCCTGTTATGGCCCGGTCCTTACTGCGTTGTTTCTGATCCGGGCCGGCGAACTCTTTCGGCCCGAGGGAGTGGCTGGGGGACCGGTCGGGGGTGGCGGCGCCGATCATTCGCCGTCGATCCTCGGCGATTACAGGGAGTCGATCCGCTACGTCCTCGCATCGCCGGGCATCCGGGTGGCAATCGGGACCACCGCCCTGGTGTCGACCATGGGCCAGCCGGTGGTCCAACAGATCGTGGTGTTCGCCGAGGAGGTGTTCGAGGTCTCGCCATTCTGGTTCGGAATGCTGGGCTCGGCCCAGGGGCTGGGTGCCCTGTTGGCCGCTCCACTGGTCATCGGCGAGATGGGGAGGATGCGGCGTTCGAGGATCCAGTTGCTGGCCACTTGTGGTTACGGCGTTGCTCTCGTGTTGTTTGCTGCCGCACCCGTATTTTGGATGGGGTTCATGGGGTTGGGCTTGATCGGCTGCATGCACCTTGCCTCGGCGTCCAACCTGAACTCGACCGTGCAGCTCCAGGTGGACGATGCCATCCGTGGACGGGTCATGGCGCTATACCTGATGGGAGTCCTGGGGGTGTCGCCGTTCGCGAATCTGGCCATGGGGGCGGCGATAGCTTTGTTCGGCCCCCGCCCGGTGGTGGCCTTCGCCGGGTTGGTTGTGCTCATCGGGGGCGTATCCCTGCACCTGACTGGCAGGTTCCGGTTCCTCGACGCTGTCTAACCGTCGGTTGGACGTTCAGTCATCGTCGAACTCAGCGCGGTGTGCCTGGCCGACGTCACAGTCGTCGTAGGCTGGGCACCATCGGCATGGCGGTCCCGGGACGCGGTTCGGGGTCCGGTGGCCATGGCGGAGTTCGACCAGTCGGCCAACGCCGTCGGCCACCCGGACAACGGTTGCCTCGAGAGTCTCGAGCGAGACCGTCTCGGAGATGGGGTGTCCCCGATCCAGGTAGTAGGAGGAGAGCATCCGGGGCGGGACTCCGATACGGAGTGTCTCGACCAAGGCGTAAAAGCGGAGGTCCTCGCGGTGGACGGGGAGGGACGTGCCGGTCTTGAAGTCCACGATGACCTTGCCCGCCGTTCGACCATGGGCCGCGCCGAGGCTGAGGTCGACCTTCCCGTCGAGGATGACCAAGCCGTCGCAGAGTTCGGCCCGGAGGCGTGACTCGGTCACCGGACGCCATGCCGGTCGGAGGGGAGGCCAGCATTCGAGGAACTTGGTGAACGAGTCCACGGCGAGGGAACGCAGCTCGGCCCGTTCGGCCTCGGACATCCCCTGAAGCCAGTGGCCCAGACCGCGGTCCTCAGCTTCAAGGCGAGCCAGGGCCTCATCGACAAGCGTCGGGGGCTCGAACTCGCGACGCCAATGGACGGCTAGTTCGATGGCCTTGTGCACCACCGAGCCGCGGGCGATGGGGACACGCCACTCGAACTCCTGGGCCTCTTCGGCCAAGAACTTGGTCTCGCAGCCGTGGATCTGACTGAGACGGTGCTTATTCAGGTAGATGTCCTCGTTGGATGGGAGGTTGTCGAGGTGCGGCTCGAGGACGGTCTCCAAGGCAGCCCGCAGGTGGGAGCCGACGTCTTCGTCGAACTCCGGTCGGTCGGCGGCCGTGGCCCCGAGCTCGTCGAGCACCGCCTGCTGAGCGGGGTTCAACTCCGGCCGACCGGCGGTCTGGGCCGGAGGCTTCGTTTCTTGAGACATCAACCGAGTATGGCGCAGGGTTGGGACGCTCTCCGGGAGCGTTCGGACTTTGCTCGGGGTAGCTGGAGGGACTGTCACAGGCGAGCGCGAAGATCTTCGACATGGAGCGGAGAATGAATGAGACGCCAGTGACAGGTCCCGGGGCCATTCGGTTCGCTGAGACGGCCCGATCGATCGGACGGGCCGCTCGGCTGCGGGGCCTAGAGGTGCCGACCTTCCGGAGCCCACCAGGGTTACTCGGGGTGCAGAGGACGATTCGTCGTAGGGGGGCGTCGGCCACTGTCTCGGTCGTGGTTCGAGGGCGACCCTGGGCGGCGGTGGTGGCCGATATGGTCGAGGGGGTGGTGGCTGCCAACCGACTTGATAGCCGCCGGGCCGACACTGTGCGGGCCGCCCTGTGGATGGCCGTTGACGAGCTAGCCCTCGCTGCCTGACTCCTCGCCGAGTGACTCCTCGTTGCACAACCGTCACTACCGTGGCCCGGACGCCCGGGTGGCGGAACTGGTAGACGCAGCGGGCTTAAACCCCGCGGCCCCTTCGGGGGCGTACAGGTTCGATTCCTGTCCCGGGCACGGGTTTTGATTTCGTATCCCTTCTCGAAGCCAGGGGAGACTGGGCCTATGAGCGACTCAGGGCAGAAAACCGATGGCGGCGTGCTGTATGAGCACCCCTATCCGTCGCCAGACCTGGCGGCCCAGTACCCGTTTGTGGCCCATGAGCACCAGCGGGTCGACGACCAGACGATGCGCGACCGCGCCGAGTCGTTCTGTGCGTCGGCCGACCGCCGACGCAGCGTTCGCATGTTCAGTTCCGACCCGGTGCCCAGGGACCTGATCGAGGCGGCGGTCGCAGCTGCTTCGACGGCTCCGTCGGGTGCCCATAAGCAACCGTGGACTTTCGTTGCGGTCTCTGATCCGGCAACGAAGTCACGGATCCGCGAGGCGGCCGAGGCCGAGGAGCACACCAACTACCTCGATAACCGCATGAACGCTGAATGGCAAGAGGCTCTGGCCCCTTTGGGCACTGACCACCACAAGGAGTTCCTCGAAGTGGCCCCATGGTTGGTCGTGCTCTTTGAGCAGCGGTACGAGCTACGACCGGATGGCTCGACGCGTAAGAACTATTACGTCAAGGAGAGCACAGGGATCGCCGCCGGGCTCTTCGTGGCAGCCGTCCACGAGATGGGCCTAGCCACTCTGCCGCACACACCGTCGCCCATGGCCTTCCTGCGGACAGTGCTGGATCGTCCAGAGAACGAGCGCCCGTTTGTGATGTTCCCTGTGGGTCACCCGTTGCCTGGCGTTTTGGTTCCAGACCTGGCCCGCAAGGCCCTTGAAGAGGTTCTCGTGGTGGTCGACGGCACCTGAAGGCCGCAGTGGGTCGAGGCCCAGCGGTTGCCGTGAACTGGGTCAGGCCAAGTCAGAGCAGGAGAGCGGTGCCGACCACCGTAAGGGCGGCCCCTGTCCACGCCCCGAGCGCCGGCAACTGTCGCATTCGCAGCCACAGTAGGGGAAGCAGGATCACCGGAGTGGTTGCTGAGAGGATGGTGGCTACCCCGGTATCGCCGTGCCCCAACGACCACAGCAGTAGCGACATGCCCAGCACCATGGCCACGAAACCGCTAGCGGCCAGTCGTAGGTGATCCATGGGGAGGAGGGCACCTCGCCGTGCGGGCCGGGCCAGCCTGTCGCCGGGTCGGGCTAGCACCCAGAGAGCGATAGTGGCTATGACTACCCGGGCCGCTGCCACGGCCAGAGTGTCGGCACCATCGTCCAGGATTGGCTTGACGGCAAGCGCTCCGAGGGCCTGACCGACAGCGCCCACCCCCGCCCAGACTGCGCCTGCGACCATCGATCCCTCGACACGCTCGAAGACGTTGCTGTGGGTACCACTCCGAGATCCGAAGTTCACTGCTAGGACGATGCCGCCCATGGTGAGCACCGCTCCGACCAACGCCCAGGGGGCGAACGACTCGCCAAATAGCAGCACGCCGCCTATTGCGGCCAGCGGGGCGTTAGAGGTGAACAGCACTGAAGTTCGGCGCGGGCCGATCCGAGCCATGGCGGTGAATAGCGACAGGTCACCCACCAGGATCCCGACCAGTCCCGATACGGCCAGCAGGCCCAGGTCCGATGAGTCGAGCGTCGACCAACCCCCGGTGGCGGTAGCCATCACGATCAGCATGGCGCTGACGTAGAGCATCCGGATCCGACAGAACCGGGGCCCGCCGAGGCGGCGCACCGGTTCGGCGGCGATGAGGCTGCTAAACGCCCAGGACGTGGCAGCAAGAAGGGCGGCGATCTGATACGGCAGGGTCGCAGTTCACCACCGGTTCCTGGTTGGCCCACCATTGGATTTTGGGAAGTCGGGGTCGGGTCGTGCGAGGATACGTGCATGGCTTCTGACCCCGCCGCCGCATCGTCGAGCGCTGGTCGCCTCGTAGATCGTGCAGTGCGGGCTACCGGTGGCTGTGCTTGCGGTGGTGTCCGTTACCGGATCACCGGACACTTGCGCGACGTCGTCCACTGCCACTGCGAGCCGTGCCGACGGATCACCGGCCACCACATGGCGGCCACTGCTGCGCTCCGGTCCGACGTTCAGTTCGAGTCCGAGGACTCTCTCCGGTGGTACCAGCGCACCGACACCGTCCGGTACGGCTTCTGCTCGACGTGTGGTGCCACCCTGTTCTGGGAGGCCGCCGATAAGGCAGACATGGTCTCCATCGCCGGTGGGACCCTTGACCAGCCGACCGGATTGACCACCGTGCTGGCCATTTGGGCGGACGCCGCCTCCGACTACCACTGCCTGGATGACACCATCGAGACCTATGGGGTCGATCGGTCCGGCTACTAGCCGATATGACCCGGCCCGCAGGGTGGTGAACCGGACACGTCCAAATGGCCGTTGATATGACGTGCCCCGACCATCGCCTGGGTCGCCGATCATGTCGAGATCATTGGTTAGATGCTGTTGCCCGCCGAACTCCGAGTTATTGGACTGCGGACCGTTTCCTAGGCTGCCTCGACCTCTCGAGGGGTACCCAGTTGGGCGGGGGCTCGGACCTATGATCCGGCCATGCGCAGGCTCGCCGTTTCCCTGACCGTCCTGGCCCTCGTGGCCACCGCCTGTGGCGGTTCCGATGACGATGATCCGGTGGTGGTCCAGACCACGACCACGGGCATCTTTAGCACGACCACCACGGCCGATGTCTCGGGCGATTCCGCTGCAGTGACCACCACGACCGAAGCCGTGTACCAGGCGACCACCACCACGGTCGCCGCTGCCACAACCACAGCGCCACCGGCGACCACCACCGAGGCTCCCCCCGAGGTGGCCGAGTCAGTGACCGTGGAGGCAGGGGACTCTCTGTCCAAGATCGCCAAGCGGTTTGGCACCACTGTGGACACCCTCGTGCGCGTCAACGAACTCTGTGATGCCAACCAGATCTTCGTCGGCCAGGTCATCCTGCTGGAGGATCTGGAGGCTGAGGAAACGGCCGAGGATGGTGACGTTCTCATCGTGACCGTCCTGGCTGGCGATTCGTTGTCCAAGATCGCCAAGCGCCACGACACCACCGTCGAGGACATCATGGCTCGCAACGCCATCGACGACCCGAATCTCCTGTTCGTGGGCCAAGAACTGGTAATCGATGGCGAGGTTCCGTCGGCTGACGAGCCCGAGGTCAACCCCAACTGCTGAGGCCTCCTATTTTGGGGACTGGTGCCGGGTGACGCTGAGCCTCAGCGAACGCGACACAGAGCGGTTGTTGGGCAACGAGGGCCCGGCGTTGGCCCTCGCCATGAGGGTGGTGACCCGGGTTGCCGAGGCCATGGAGGCCGACCGACTGCTGGATATTGTCGGCGCCCACATTGACTCGTGCCTTTTCACCGGTATGGCCGCACTTGACTTCGCCAACCGCCTGGCCGACGGCGGTGCCCGGGTATCGGTACCAACCACGCTGAACGTCTCGTCATTGGACCTGCTCCACCCTGAGCTCTCACTGGGTGATCCGGAGGAGCGACGCCTAGCACTTCGCCTGATGGAACGCTTCGAGGAGATGGGTTGTCGGCCCACCTGGACCTGTGCGCCCTACCAGCTTGAAGAGCGCCCTGCGTTTGGCGAGCACGTGGCATGGGCTGAGTCCAACGCCATCGTGTTCGCCAACTCGGTATTAGGTGCCCGAACCCACAGGTACGGAGATTTCATCGACCTCTGTTGTGCGGTGACCGGCCGGGCTCCGGCCGCCGGCCTGCACTTGGATGCCAATCGATTGGCCACCGTGGTCGTCCGGATCGAAGGGGTGTCCGAAGACCTGCTCGATCGCGACGTCCTTTATCCGGTCGTTGGGGGCCTCCTTGGACCGCTGGCCGGCAAGGCCGTTCCCGTCCTCGTCGGTCTTCCCGTCGGGGTCTCCGAGGATCGGCTCAAGGCCCTCGGCGCAGCGGCGGCCGCCACGGGCAGCGTGGGGATGTTTCACGTCGTGGGCAGTACGCCGGAGGCCCCAACGCTTGAGGCCGCCCTCGGTGGCCGTCCGGCGGGTACCGAAATCCGGGTCGGATCCGACGAAATCCGGGCGGCCCGGGACCGCCTGAGCACCACGGCTGACGTTGGGCTTCGTACGGTCAGTCTGGGTACGCCGCATTACTCGGTGGCCCAGTTGGGTCGACTCGTAGAACTGCTCGGTGACCGTCGGGTCCACGAGCAAGTCGCGGTTTACGCCTCCACTGGTCGCGACGTCCTGCACGAGGTCGAGTTGCGAGGTTGGGCCGATCGCCTCACCGCGGCGGGCGTGCAGCTGGTTGCCGACACTTGCACCTATTTCACGTCGATCATTGAGGACACGTCGAGAACCACGATGACCGACTCCGCCAAGTGGGCCTACTACGCGCCGGGGAACCTCGGGGTCGAGGTGGTATTCGGCAGCGTGGAGGACTGCGTGGAGTCGGCTATTGCCGGCCGGGTAGTCCGGGACGAGGGGGTGTGGGCCAATGCCTGACGAAGTGTCCCCCGGGCTGGCGCTGGAGGGGCGGGCCATGGTGCCCGGCGAGGCTCAGGGTGACGTGCTTTGCCTCGACGAGCCGCTGAGCTTCTGGGGTGGTCTGGATCCGGAGACCGGCCGGATCACCGACCGGCACCACCCCCAGTTAGACGAGTCGGTGGTCGGGCGGGTGCTGGTCATGCCATCTGGGCGGGGATCAAGCTCCGCGAGTAGCGCCCTGTGCGAGGCAATCCGGGCCGGGACGGGTCCGGCGGCCATCGTCATGGCTGAACCGGACGAGATAATTGCCCTGGGCGCCGTCGTGGCCGACGAACTCTATGGTCGGCTCGTCCCGGTGGTGGTGCTGGCCGAAGGCCTGGACCGGCTTTGCACCGGGGTCAGGTGCACCGTGTCGGATCAGATGGTGATCGCGTACTCCGACAACCGTTCGTAGAGGCCACGAGCTTCGTCGATCACCGGTCGCAGGCGGCCGGGCGGCGCTTCGGTGCTGGGAACCCCGGCCTCGAACCCCGTCGATCGGTGGGTGCTGGCATACCAGTGCACCGCCCAGACACCGTCCTCGGGCTTGGGACCGGCTGGCCATGACAACATCGCCGGGTCGAAGGCCAGCCCGAGACGGTCGCAGAGCCGTCGGAGCACCGCTTCCGGTGCAGCCAGCAGCGTCGCGGAGTCGACCACGATCGGATCCTCGCCACCGGCCAGCATGGCCTCCAGTAAGTCGACCTGGATGGGAAGTCCGGTATCGGCCACTCCCACGTCCGGCACGTTCTTGGCGAACGAGGTCACCACCCGTTCAGGGTCCCGGATCAGCAGCATGTTCCGACATGACCTGAGAAATCCCAAGTCCAGATCGACAGCATGTTGCGCCATTTGCTTGAAGAAGGCGACCGGTGTCGGGTGGGCGCCCATGATGACTTCCCGCACCACAGCCTCGCCGTCGGAATCCTGGCTGGCGAGTACCTCGGAACGTCCAGGATGCTCCCGCCCGGTCACCCGCAGGTAGTGGGCGTAGATCGGCTCGTCGAACACCGTGGTGTCGGCTCGCTGTCCGAAGGCGTACATGAATGACGTCGATATGTTGCGCGGCCCCGACCAGCAATTGATGCGAAGTGTCATCAGAACAATGGGTTGTTAAGAGGCGCCGGGGCGCGATTTCAGGGGGCCGTGTCGGCTTCGACGGCCGCCTGGTAGAGATTGCGCAGGTGGGCCGTGAGGGGCCCGGGCCGACCGCTGCCAATGGTCCGGCCGTCCACGCTGATCACTGGGGTCAACCCGGCGAACGTCCCGGTAACGAATGCCTCGTCGGCCGAGTAGACGTCGGTCAGCGAAAACGGCTTCTCGTGGGCGGTAAGTCCGGCGGTCGGGGCCACCTCAAGGACCAGTTGCCGGGTGATTCCATTCAGGTTGTAGTGCCCGGTCGACGTCCACACGCCGCCCCCGCGTATAAC
>JASLKB010000080.1 GCA_030747775.1 Acidimicrobiales bacterium
ACCGGGTGAGCACGGCCGTACCCGCCGTCGAGGCAACCCGTCCGAATACTTGCTGCAGCTCCAGGAGAAGCAGAAGGCCCGCTTCTCCTATGGCCTATCCGAAAAGCAATTCCGTCGCCTCTACGAGGAGGCCAATCGCCGGCAGGGTGTGACCGGTGAAAACATGCTCCAGTACCTGGAATTGCGTCTCGACAACGTCGCGTACCGGGCCGGCATGGCCGCCACTCGGCCACAAGCTCGCCAACTGGTCAACCACGGGCACGTGGACGTCAATGGCAGCCGTGTCGACATCCCCAGTTACCGCTGCCGCAAGGGCGATGTCGTCACCTTGCGTGATAAGGCTCGCAAGATGGTCGTGGTTCAGTGGAACATTGATGTTCTGGATCGTCAGGCTCCGGCGTGGATGGACGTCGACGATGACGGCCACCGGGCCACCGTGCGTGAACTTCCAGTCCGCGAGCAGATTGACATTCCGGTCCGTGAGCAGTTGATCGTCGAGCTCTACTCCAAGTAGGCGACCTGCTTCACGCCGCCGCCCCATTTCCAAGATCCCCCGACGCGAAGGACATTCCCATGCTGGTCATTCAGCGACCCACAGTCACTCCAGTGGACGATGCCGTCGACCACCGTCAGCAGTTCTCCATCGAGCCTCTTGAGCCCGGCTTCGGTCATACGCTCGGCAACTCGCTGCGCCGAACACTGTTGTCCTCCATCCCGGGGGCTGCAATCACTCAAGTCAAGTTCGATGATGCTCTTCACGAGTTCGGCACCATCGACGGCGTGGTCGAGGATGTCACTGACATCGTGCTGAATCTCAAGGACGTTGAACTGCGCTGCCACAGTGACGAGCCTGTGACCCTGCGGGTCGACGTGCGCGGTGACACTGAGGTGACCGCCGCAGTGCTCGAGACCAACGAGCAGGTCGAGGTGCTTAACCCCGGCCTGCACCTGGCCACAGTGACCGGTAAGGGCCGGCTGGCTCTGGAACTGACCGTTGAGATCGGCCGTGGCTACCTCGGTTCGGATCACGGCAGTAGTGATGCCGTTATCGGGGTTATCCCGGTAGATGCCCTGTTCTCGCCAGTGCGCCGGGTATCCATCGAGGTGGAACCCGTGTCGGTGGGTCAGACCCAGGACATGGACCGCCTCGTGTTGGACGTCACTACCGACGGTTCCATCACCCCCCGTGACGCCATGGCCTCGGCCGGCGCCACACTGCGGACCCTCGTCCAGTTGGTCGAGGACATCAGCGATGAGGCTCGTGGCCTCGAGTTGGGTGAGGTTGAGGAGGCGGGCGGTGGTTCACCGGATCTCGACCTGTTGATCGAGGACCTCGACCTGTCCGAGCGTCCCCGTAACTGCCTTAAGCGCGCCCAGGTCGACACGGTCGGCCAGTTGCTGGAGAAGACGGAGGACGACCTGCTGGCCGTCACCAATTTCGGCCAGAAGTCGCTTGACGAGGTCATCGAGAAACTCGACGAGCGCGGCTTGGCGTTGCGCGTCCGGGGCTGACGTCATGCCGGCAACTCCTAAAAAGGGGCGTCGTTTCGGTGGTAGTTCCGCGCACCACAAGTCGATGATGGCCAACCTCGTGGCATCCCTGATCGCTGCCGAGGCCATTACGACTACCGAGGCCAAGGCCAAGGCTCTGCGCCCCATCGCCGAGAAACTCATCACCAAGGCTCGTAAGGGTGGTATGCACAATCACCGTCAGGTGGTCTCATTCCTCCGGGATCGTGAGATGGCCGCCAAGCTCTTCGATGAGATCGGGCCTCGCTACGTGGATCGTTCGGGTGGCTACACGCGCATCCTCAAGGTCGACCCCCGCCACGGCGACAACGCGCCGATGGCCCGCATCGAACTGGTCTGAATCTCAGCGGGTATCAGCGCTCTGCTACGGGCCTGTCGTGACCGGGATCACATGGGGCCTGTCAATGAAGGCCGGGTCATGAAAGTCCGTGCCACCGTCGCATACGACGGGGCGCCGTTTCATGGGTTTGCCGCCAATGCTGGCGTGCCCACCATCGGCGGCCTGTTGGTTGAGGTGCTTGAGCGGATCCTCCGCACCGAGGTGTCCCTGACATGTGCCGGTCGGACCGACCGGGGCGTCCACGCCGTCGGCCAGGTGGTGGGCTTTGACCTGTCGGAGCGGTCGGACGAGGAGCTCGAGACCCTGAGGGGGGTCGTGAACCGCCGCATCGGTCCGTCGGTTGTGCTGTCAGCCTTGGAGCGGGTTGAGGACGACTTTGACGCCCGGTTCTCGGCTACCGGCCGGACCTACCGGTACCGAATCCTGGATCGCCTCGAGCCCGACCCGATGCTGGCCACCCGGGTCTGGCACGTGCCCCAGTCGCTGGACTTGAAGGCTATGGAGGTAGCGGCAGCCGATCTGGTGGGCCTGCACGACTTCACATCGTTCTGCCTCCAGCAGGATCCCCGGCCCGACGGTTCTTCGCCCACCATGGTCCGGAGGGTGACTGCTACGTCATGGCGGCGGGTGCCCGATGGTCCGTCGGGCACCGACCTGCTTGAGTTCGAGGTGTCGGCGTCGGCATTCTGCCAGCGAATGGTGCGTTCGATGGTCGGCACGCTGGTGGCCGTGGGCCGGGGTGAGATGGCCGTCGATGCCATACCGGCCGTGCTGGCAGCCCGAAAGCGACGGGCCGCTGCCGACTCCGCGCCCGCCCAGGGCCTCGTGTTCTGGTCGGTGAGCTATCCCTGAGTGGCCTGTCTATGAGTAAATGGCGCCTGAGGCCTGCTGTGGCGCACGTCCCATCGGCTGCCGCCGGGTTGCTGGGATGTTGGGTCGCCCGTAGCCTTGACCTCCGGTCGTCCAGCGCTCCGCAGGTTCTTTCTGCAGGCCTTTAGTAGCCGTCCTATCCAGTCTCCGATCAAGTACAGGCAGTCAACCGTGTCCACCTACACCCCGAAGGCCAGCGAGATCCAGCGTGACTGGCATGTCGTCGATGCCGAGGGTCTCATTCTCGGCCGTATGGCGTCCGAGGTCGCTGCCCTTCTGCGCGGTAAGCACAAGCCGACCTTTACCCCCCACATCGACACCGGTGACCACGTGGTGATTATCAACGCCGACAAGGTCGTGCTGACCGGCGCCAAGGCCACAGACAAGAACGTCCACGACCACTCGGGCTATCCAGGTGGCCTTCGGACCAGGGCCTACGGGACCTTCCTGGCTGAGAGGCCCGAGGACGCCGTCCGGCGGACCATACGAGGGATGCTTCCCAAGAACCGTCTGGGTCGCCAGCAGCTCAGGAAGTTGAAGGTGTACCGGGGCACCGATCACCCACATGAGGCGCAGCAGCCCCAGCCGCTGGCCATTGACCACGCCAAGGCTCGCACGGCCTGAGTGGTCGGCCTCGACAGGAGTACCTGATGCCCAGTCCCCTCATCCAGTCCACCGGTCGCCGTAAGGAGTCGGTCGCTCGTGTGCGCCTGCGCTCCGGCAACGGCACGGTCACCGTCAATGGTCGTTCCGCCGAGGACTACTTCCCGTCCGAGAGTCACCGCTTGGTGTTTATGGAACCGCTGCGGGTCACCGCGACGGAGGGCGCCTACGACATAGACGCGACACTGCACGGTGGTGGTATCAGCGGCCAGGCTGGGGCCATGCGCCTCGGTATCGCCCGTGCACTTGAGGCCCTCGAACCAGATCGTCGTCCAGCTCTCAAGCAGGCCGGTTTGTTGACCCGAGACGATCGCAAGAAGGAATCCAAGAAGTACGGACTCCACAAGGCCCGCAAGGCCTCGCAGTATTCGAAGCGCTGATTGTTGGCGTGGGGGGGTCGGGGCTCGGTCCCCGGTCGCCTTCTACGCTGGCTGACATGACTGGAAGCGGGGTTTCGCCGCCACCGGCGCAGCCACTGCGATTTGGTACCGACGGCGTCCGGGCCCGGGCTGGCAGCATGCTGGACGAGGCCGCGGTGCGTGCCTTAGGGCGTGCCGCGGCGGCCCATCTGGGCGCTGACCGGGTTGTAATCGGACGTGATACCCGCGAGTCAGGTCCTTCTTTGGCGCGTGCGCTTGCTGAGGGCCTGATAGCGGGCGGTCTGGACGTGACATCCCTGGGGATGGTGCCCACCCCCGCTGTAGCCCACGAGTGCCATGTCGACGGGGTCGCCGGTGCCGTGGTTTCGGCCTCGCACAACCCGTGGTTCGACAACGGGATCAAGTTGTTCACGGCTGGAGGGCACAAACTGGACGACCGGGTGCAGTCGGCCGTCCAGGAGACTTGGGACGCCTACCCACGTCTCGACGAGCTGACCCTGAGGCCCGATTGGGCTGATCCCGAGGACCCGGCCTCCGGGGGCCGCCGCTGGGTCGGTGCGCTGATCGCGGGAGTGGTCGAAGGGTCCACCGAGGAACAGGGAATCGATCGGCCGTTGGCTGGATGGTCCCTGGTCGTGGATTGCGCCAACGGTGCCACTTCGCCGTTTGCCGTTGGAGTGCTGCGCCGCCTAGGGGCCGAGGTGGGGGTGCTACACGCCTCGCCTGATGGTCGCAATATCAACGAGAGCTGTGGCTCGACCCATCCGGATGACCTACGGGCCGCTGTGGTCGATACCGGGGCCGATGCCGGCCTGGCCTTTGACGGCGACGGCGATCGGGTAGTGGCCGTGGGCGACGACGGTGTAGTGCTGGACGGCGACGACCTGCTGGCCGTGTGCGGCGTCGACCTGCACGACCGGGGACTGTTAACCGGTGACACGGTGGCCGTTACCGTCATGTCCAATCTGGGGCTGCGACGGGCATTGGATGACCATGGCATTGCCGTGTACGAGACTCCGGTGGGGGACCGACACGTGCTCGAGGCCCTGGAGGCAAACGGCTGGGTGCTGGGTGGGGAGCAGTCGGGTCATGTGATCTTTCGGTCCATGGCCACCACCGGCGACGGCCTACTGACCGGTATTCACGCGTTGATGGCCGCCGGGCGGGCCGGTCGGACCCTCGGGGGTCGGGTGGCTGACTTGGTGGTCCGGGCGCCCCAGGTGCTGCACGCCGTCCCGGTGATGGCCGATGGGGTAGCTGTGGTGGCTGCCCTGGCCGAAGAGGTGGCCGAGGCGGGTGCCGAGTTGGGGTCGGCTGGCCGGGTACTGGTGCGCCCGTCGGGTACCGAACCGGTGGTCCGGGTCATGGTCGAGGCGTTTGACGCCGCGGAGGCTGCGGCGGTGGCTGATCGTCTCGTGGACGCCGTCCGCAGGGCCGACCGGGTCTGAGCCCGTACGATTCCTAGAGTGCCCGTCGTGCCAACGGGCTGTTTCTGACAAGGGTTCCCGGTGACGGGCTAAGAGTGAGAGGAGTGCGATCACAATATGTGCGGCATCATCGCGATTCTCCGACGACCGCCCACCCGTGATGTCCCCACCGCGGATTCGATCCTGACCCTGCTGGGCGAAGCCGTCAATCTGATGGTCGGCCCTGACGGAGGGTCTCCTGCCGGGCGGTCGGCCACGTGGGTAGCCGAAGCGGCGGCCCTGACGGCCGAAGCCGATCGTCTGCTAAGTGGGCTTCCCGGTCTGCTGGCCCTCGAGCGTGACGTCGGCCTTGCCGATCGGATCGCCGCCGTTTTGTCGGACTTGCCGGGGCAGATTGCCGCTCTGGAGGCACTGCTTGAGGATGAACCCGATGCGATAGACGGCATCGAGGCGGCCAACGCTGCACTGGTGGACCTTCGGGACGCCTCGTGGGCCGTTATCCGGGACCGGCTCGGCACCCATGCCGGGTTGGCATCTCTGCGTTCGCCGCGCATTCCACCGAGCGACGCCGGGCTGGGCGTTCTCTTGTCGCTCCAACAGGCTCTGTCGGCCGTGGACCGCCTTGAGGTAAGGGGCCGCGACTCGGCCGGTCTTCAGGTAACGGTCTGGAATCACGGCCTTCCTGTCGACGATCCTGCCGTGACCGCCCGCGTTACCGATGGCCTGCACCGCACGGGCAGTGTTCGGGTGCTGGAAAGCGGTGGCCTGGCCTTTGTGGTCAAGGCGGCTGCTGAGATCGGTGAACTGGGCGACAACACGGCGGCCATGCGTCGGGCGTTGGCCAATGATGGCCTGCTGGCTCGGGCTCTGGCCGCCCCCGATGTCGAGGGTTCGGTTCTGGGCCACACTCGTTGGGCCAGCGTGGGCATCATCACCGAGCCCAATGCCCATCCGGTTGATTCGCTGCGGGCTGATGGGGCTACCGTCCCGCTGGTCACAGCGGTGCTCAACGGCGACGTCGACAACCACGCCGACCTTGTGGTGTCTGAGGGGCTCAGCGTTGCTCCCGAGATCACCACCGACGCCAAGGTGGTACCCGCCCTGTGCGCTGCTCACCTGGCGGCCGGATACGACCGTACCGAGGCGTTCCGTCGGGCGGTCAGCGTGTTCGAGGGGTCGGTGGCTATCGGTGCGGCGATCGGTGACGCCCCGGAGCGGTTGCTGCTGGCCCTGCGGGGCAGCGGTCAGGGTTTGTACGTGGGTCTGACCGAGGACGCATACGTGGTGGCCTCCGAGCCCTATGGGGTGGTGGAGTTGACCGCCGACTTCGTGCGCATGGACGGCGATACACCAGCCGATCCGGACGATCCGGGGGCCAGCCGGGGCCAGATCGTGGAGCTGGACGGTGCCCTAGCTGGGACCTTGGAGGGGATGTCCCGCCGGTCCTACGATGGGCGCCCGATGCCGGTCACCGGCGAGGACGTGGTTCGGGCCGAGATCACCACCCGAGACATCGACCGGGGTGACCACCCCCACTTCCTGCTGAAAGAGATAGGCGAATCGCCCGACTCGGTCCGGGCCACCCTGCGGGGACGGCTGGTACAGGCTGGCCCCGGTGATGACGCTGGGTCCACTGGGTGGCAGGTACGCCTCGGCGACGACGCGTTGGGCTTCGATGTACGGGCTGGGCTAGCTGATGGCACGATTCGCAGGGTTCTGGTCATCGGCCAGGGCACCGCTGCGGTGGCCGGTGGTTCGGTATCCCGGGCGCTGGAGGCCGAACTTGCCGGGATGGCGCCAGATCGGTCCATCGACGTGGAGGACTGTCCGGCCACCGAACTGTCGGGCTTTGGTCTGGCTGCCGACATGTCTGACACCCTGGTGGTGGCGATAAGTCAGTCAGGGACAACGACCGATACCAACCGAACCGTGGACCTCGTTCGGGCTCGGGGTGCTCGGGTGGTGGCCATTGTGAACCGTCGTAACAGCGACCTAGTCGACCGGGCCGACGGGGTGCTGTACACGTCCGATGGCCGGGACGTGGAGATGAGTGTGGCCTCCACCAAGGCCTTTTACGCCCAGGCGGTGGCTGGGAACCTGCTGGCGGTCGCAGTGGCTGATGCTGCAGGAGCTCCTGGGTCTCCCGACCGGGCTGAGTTGCTGGCCGGCCTGCGGGATCTGCCTGAGGCCATGGTCGAGGTGTTGGCTCTGCGGGACCATGTTGCGGCTATTGCCACCCGACATGCTCCGGGGCGGCGTTACTGGGCCGTGGTGGGTAGTGGGCCCAATCTGGTGGCCGCACGTGAGATCCGGATCAAGCTTTCGGAGCTTTGCTACAAGTCGATCGCCGCGGATGCCACCGAAGACAAGAAGCACATCGACCTTTCGTCCGAGCCCTTGATCTTGGTGTGTGCCACCGGCCTGGTCGGATCCACAGCCGACGACGTGGCCAAGGAGGTGGCCATCTACCGGGCGCACAAGGCGGCACCCGTAGTGGTGGCAGATGCTGGCTCGTCCCGGTTTGCCGGGGCGCACGACGTGGTGGCCGTACCGCCGGTGCACCCGCGCCTGGCCTTCCTGCTATCCACCATGGTCGGACACCTGTTTGGCTACGAAGCGGCTCGGGCCATCGATGCTCAGGCTGGGCCGTTGCGGTCGGCGCATGCCGCCATCGAGGCCGAGGCCGAGCGGCGCCTGGCTGGTGAACCAGTGAGTGAGTTGGCTGGTGAAGCCGTAGGTGGCATATCGGTGTCGGACGCATTCGCCGCCGACCTGGTCGGTGAGCTGGCCAAATCGGCGACCGCCTTCAGCGATGAACTGCGTACCGGTCGTCTCAACGGCCACCTCGAGGCTTCTACCGCGGTGCGCCTATCAACGTTGTTCCGTTTCGCTCTAGGCGTCGTTCCCCTGGAGTCGTACCAACTGGAGTTTGGTCGGGTAGGCACGCCGGCCCTTGTTCTGGATGATCTGGCTGCCGCCCTGACCGTCGCCATCGAGGAGTTGACTCGGCCCATCGACGCCATCAAGCACCAGGCCAAGACGGTTACCGTGGGGATTTCGCGGACAGACGAGACTCTGCTGGACGCTCGACTAGCCCGTGAGGTGATCGAGGCTGGAGCGCCCCGTGATTCCCTCAGTTATCGGACGTTGCGAGCTCTGGTGGCATTAGACCCGGCAGTGGCCGACGTGGCCGGCTACACCCGTTACCGGGTGGACGGTCTGGACGGAGCGTCACCCACCGCGGCGATCGTGGACCGGGGTGGCGTATCCACAGGGATTCGGTCCCGGACCGACGGAGACCCGGCCCTGCGGGGCACCAAGCACCGGGTAGCGGTAGACCGTGATGTGCTGGTCACCCGAGGTGCTCGGGACGACCGGATCATCGTGCTTGTTCCCGAGGTGAAGGATCGCGAGACGGTAGGCATCACCCTGTTGCACGTGGCGCTGAGCGAGCGTCTCGCCCCGGATGTCCTGCGAGGCGTCCTCCAGGGCTACGGCAACCGGTACGCAGCGGTGCGCGACGCGGTGTGCGAGACGGAGTCCGACCTGAGGGACGATCTGCTCGCCGAGGTGCCGGTGGTCGACCTGCTGACCGACCCGGTTTCGGACATCGCCGACCGGCTCCGAACCTAAGCCCTGTGGTTGACCAACCATGATCGGCATCGGGACTGACCTAGTCGACGTAGATAGGTTCCGTCGGTCGTTGGAGCGCACGCCGTCGCTACGAGATCGTTTGTTCCGTCCCGACGAGCGTGCTTACGCCGATTCCCACGTGGACCCGGCGGGCCGGTACGCCGTGCGGTTCGCGGCCAAGGAGGCGGCGCTCAAGGCTCTCGGCCTGGGTCTCGGTGGCATGGCAATGCACGACATCGAGGTGGTGCGAGACGGCCTGGGTCCACCGTCTCTCGTTCTGCACGACCAGGCCATCGAGGTGGCCCGGGCGGCCGGCGTGACCAGCTGGTTAGTTACCTTGAGCCATACTGACCATGTTGCCCAGGCGACCGTAGTCGCCCTCTGAGGATTCATCCGGCGTGATCCCGGTGTGCACTCCCGCCGAGATGGCCGCCGTGGACGCTACGGCGCCCGAATCGTTGGATGTCCTGGTCGATCGGGCGGGGGCCGCTGTGGCCCGTGCCGTGCTGGACGAGTTGGGTGGTGGCTACGGCCGTCGGGTAGCCGTCCTGGTCGGGAAGGGCTCCAACGGGGCCGATGGCCGAGTGGCTGCCGAACGCCTGGGGCGCCGTGGGGTCCGCACCTCGGTGGTGGATGCGGCATCGGCACCGGAACGACTGCCGACCAACGGCGGACACGCCGTAGACCTGGTGGTGGACGCCGCCTACGGCACCGGTTTGGGTCGACCCTTTGAGGCACCGTCCGTGGACGCTCCGGTGCTGGCGGTGGACCTTCCTTCGGGTCTTGACGGCCTGACCGGCGAGGTGATGGGTCGACCGTTGGCCGCCCGACGGACCGTGACCTTCGCCGCGCTCAAGCCCGGCCTGCTGTTTGGTGGTGGCCCGACGCTCGCTGGACGGGTCGAGGTGGTGGATTTGGGCTTCGATATGTCGGGGGCCACCGCCCACCTACTGGAAGACACCGATATCGCCGCTCTGTTACCCAGTCGGCCGATTGATGCTCATAAGTGGCAGAGCGCCTGCTGGGTGGTGGCCGGGTCGCCTGGGATGGAGGGGGCGGCCGGTCTGGCGGCTACCGCAGCCCTGCGGGCCGGGGCGGGCTACGTCCGCCTGTCGGTGCCCGGAGGACTGGCTGGGTCCGAGGAACCGGTCGTCGCCGACGAGGTGGTGCACCTGCCGATCGGGTTGGAGTTTCTCTTGGAGGAAGATGAACAAGCGCGGTTTGCCTCGATGGTCGTGGGACCCGGGTTCGGGGCTGGAGACGAAGTGGTCGACGGTGTACGACGATTGGTGGCCTCGCCGGGTCCACCGGTGGTCGTGGACGGCGACGGCTTGACCGCTTTGGCTGGCCTCCGGGTGGATGGGAGCGGTCGACCGCTTGTCCTGACGCCACACGACGGCGAGTACTTTCGCCTGACCGGACGTCCGCCGGGCCCCGACCGGATGGGCGCCGCTAGGTCTCTGGCCGCCGACACCGGGGCCGTGGTCCTGTTGAAGGGGCCGACCACGGTGGTCGCCGCTCCTGACGGCCGGGTACTGCTGACCGCCGCGGGTGACGCTCGCCTGGCCACCGCGGGAACCGGTGACATCCTGGCCGGGATCATTGGAGCCTTCCTAGCCCGGGGAGTCGGCCCGTTGGAGGCAGCAGCGACTGCCGCCCACGTGCACGGTCGTCTGGCCACCGCACCGGGACTCAAAGAACTTCCGCCGACCGGTGTGGTGGCGGGGGACCTGTCGGCGAGGCTGGTGAGCGTGCTGGCCCATCTTTCCATCGACCCCACAGACCTAGCCGACCAGACGAAGGGCGTCTACTGATGCGCCCCACATGGGTGTCAGTCGATCTGGATGCCGTGGCTCACAACGTGGCCGCTTTTGACGCGCTGGTCGGTGACGCCGCTGTCTGCGCGGTAGTCAAGGCCGACGGCTATGGGCATGGTGCCCCAGCGGTGGCCGCGGCAGCGGTCCGTGCTGGTGCCACCTGGCTCGCCGTGGCCCTAGTGGAGGAGGCCACGGAACTGCGGGCCGCCGGGGTGTCTGCACCGATTCTCGTGCTGTCCGAGCCCCGCCCCGATGAGATGGCTGAGGTGGTGGCCCTAGGCGGCGTGCGTCCCACGCTGTACACCCCGGCCGGCATCGAGGCCTGCGCCGAGGCAGTTCGTGCCGGGGAGGCCAGCGAA
>JASLKB010000081.1 GCA_030747775.1 Acidimicrobiales bacterium
TTACCTTCGCCGTCGCTGCGGGAAGTTTCTATCTGGTCGAACAACCGGTGATGAAGCGGCGATTCCCGTTCGTGGATCGGCCAATGACGGCGGTCAGTGGAACGGCGGCCGGTGCCACCGCGGTGGTCCTGATCCTCATCGGCTTGCTGTGGGTCAATACCCGACCAGCCGAGGGCGGGGCCTTCTCCCCGACGGCCAGCCCGTGCGTCCAGCAGGGGCTGCTACCCCCGCCCGACGACGACCAGCTCCGGGTACTGGTGGTCGGCGACTCGGTGGCGCTCCAGATCGGCGAGGCCCTCTGTGGGTGGGCCGTGGACCACCCGGGCCGAATGGTGGTGCTGAACGAGTCCCACCTGGGCTGTGTGGTAGGGCGCCACGGACTCAAGCGCATCCCCGAGGGCGACGAGGGGCCCGTCGGCGAGATCTGCTCAGCGTGGAACGAGGCCGTGCCCACCCACGTGATGATGGATTCCGAGGTGGTGTCGTGGCCGTCGGCCGTGGCCGCCTTCCAGCCCGACGTCGTGCTGGGCCACGTGACCGCCTGGGACGTCACCGACCGGCTGGTGCCATCGCTGGGCGACGAGTGGGTATGGGTGGGCGTCCCGGCCTACGACGAGTACATCTCGGCCGAATACCGGCTGGGCAGCGAGGTGCTGGGCTCCGAGGGGGCCCAGGTGTACTGGTTGGAGGGTGCCCACATCCGGCGCGAGATCCGACCCCAGAACCACCCGGACCGCATCGACCGACTCAACGAGCTGGTACGGGAGGCCACCGCGGACCTCGACTTCGTGACCATGGTCAGCTACCGGGATTTCACCGGGCTAAACGGCACGGCCCGGGAACGCGAGATCCGCGACGACGGGGTACACCTGTCCGATGCCGGTGTGGCTCAGGTGAGCCAATGGCTGGTGGACGAAGTGTTCGACGAGACCCGTGGGGCCATCACCGACTGACCGGGCTCAGCCCTGTTCGGCCCACCAGGCGTCAAGGCGAGCCTCCAGTTCGGACCGCTCCAGGTCGCCCTCGGACCGCTTGAGAGCCAACAGAAAGGCCAGCGCCTCACCGATCTCGCGTCCCGGTCCGATACCCAGGTGGGCCATCACGGCGGCTCCGTCCATGCCCGGGCGTTCGGCGGCCCTTCGGGCCTCCTCGGCCAACTCGGAGATCCTGGCCTCCAGATCGTCCATGAGGGCCTGGATGCCAGCGGCCTTGTCCCGGTTGCGAGTCGTGCAGTCGCACCGGATGAGGTGGTTGAGCCGCCCCAGCAACGGGCCGGCGTCGCGGGCGTAGCGGCGAACCGCTGCATCCGACCAACCCTCTGCATACCCCTTGAACCGGCCGGAGAGTCGGACCATCTCGCATACGTCGTCGACTACCCCGTCGGAATAGCCCATGGCTGTCAGGCGCGTGCGTGCCATGCGGGCCCCGACCACCTCGTGGTGTCGGAAGGTCACCCCACCATGCTCGAAGCTGCGGGTCCGGGGCTTGGCAATGTCGTGGAACAGGGCGGCGAGCCGCACGGTGATCTCGGGCTCGGTCTTGGCCACCACGGCAATGGTGTGGCTGAGGACGTCCTTGTGCCGGTGAATGGGATCCTGTTCCATGCGCAGTGCCGGTAGCTCAGGCACCAGATGGTCCATCTCGCCGGAGTCCACCGAAGCCCACAGGCCGGGCACACAGTCAGGCTCGAGCAGGATGGCGCTCAGGCGCTCGCCGGCTGCCGAATCCATTTCCAGTTCGCCACAGAGCGCGTCCGATCGGGAGGCCGTCTCGGTCATGTCCCGAGTCTACGGAAATCAGATGCCCGGCCCCGTAGGGTTCGGCGGGGTCAGGCGACGGGGCAGTCCTCGATATCGAGGCTGAGCATGCGTGCCGCATTGCCCCGCACGATCTTCCACACCACGTCAGCCGGAAGGTGACCCATCATGTCGGTGGCCACCTGCTTGGTGTGGGGCCAAGTGGTGTCGGTGTGCGGGTAGTCGGTCTCGAAGGTGATGTTGTCCACCCCGACCTCCTCCAGGGACCTCAGCCCGTGGTTGTCCCGGAAGAAGCAGCCATAGATCTGCCGGTAGTAGTAGGTCGACGGGGGCTCCGGAACGATGTCGGCCACGCCACCCCAAGCCCGATGCTCCTTCCAAACGTCATCGGCCCGCTCCAGGATGTAGGGGATCCAGCCGATCTGGCCCTCGCTGTAAGCCAACTTCAGGTCCGGGAAGCGCACCAACACACCGGAGAACAAGAAGTCGCTCATCGAGGCAATGGCGTTGTTGAAGCTCAGGGACGCGGCCACGGCCGGAGGGGCGTCCGGAGAGGCGGCCGGCATCTTCGACGACGAGCCGATGTGCATGTTGACGGTGGTCTGCGTGTCCTGGCAGGCCGCGAAGAACGGGTCCCAGTAGCCGGTGTGGATCGACGGCAGGCCAAGGTTGGGGGCGATCTCCGAGAAGCAGACGGCGTGGCAGCCCCGCTCGGCGTTGCGACGGACCTCGGCGGCAGCTAGGTCGGCGTCCCAGAGCGGGATGATGATGAGTGGGATAAGGGCGCCGTCGGAGTCCCCGCACCACTCCTCGACCATGTAGTCGTTGTAGGCCTGCACGCAGGCCAGGCCCAGGTCGTGGTCGGACGCCTCGTAGAAGGTCTGGCCGCAGAACCGGGGCATCGTGGGAAACGACAGCGAAGCCTCGACGTGGTTGGCCAGCATGTCCTCGACCCGGGCCTTGGGGTCGTAGCAACCGGGCCGCATCTCGTCGTAGGTGATGGGCGACATGGTCATCTCGTCGCGGTCGAACCCGACAGCGGCCACATGGCGTTTGTTGGGGTGCACCAGATCCTCGTAGAACCAGATGTCGCACCACGGCGCGTCGGGCACGTCCAGCTCGTATTCGTACATCTTGGCCCCACCGACCCACTTCATCTCGCCCAGGCGTCGGCGCTCCACCCGGGGACCACGGTCGCGGTACTTCGCCGGGAGCCAGGTCTGCCACAGGTGGGCCGGCTCCACGATGTGGTCGTCCACGCTGATGATCGGCGGGATCTCGGTGGACTCGTTCGTTGAAGGCGCGTTCTCTGGAAGCGCTTTCCCTGTAGGCATGGCTCGTCCCGTTCCTGGGAGTTTCTGACGGTCCGTCAGATTCTAGGCGCGCTGATGGCCCGGTCCCCCACGGGATCCCATCCACCGACGACTACCGTCGCCCCTATGAGCCAAGGGGAACGGGCCGAGCCCTCGGGCACGGCCGCCACCTACGAACGCGACGGCCACGTGGCCACCATCACCTACCACCGGCCCGAGGCAGCCAACACCGTGAACGGTGCCATGCGCCGCGACCTGAACGCCGCCTGGGAACGATTCATGGCCGACGAGGAAGCCTGGGTGGCCATACTGACCGGAGCCGGTGACCGCCACTTCTGCGGGGGCGCCGACCTCCGTGACCCCGACGGCTCCACCGGCGACTTTGCGGGCACCTTCTGGGAGGTCCCCACGGTCAACTCGTTCGAGTCGGGTCTGGAAGTGTTCAAGCCGACGATCGCCGCGGTCAACGGCGTGTGCCTGGGCTACGGCCTCACCGCCGTGGTGTCGTGCGACTTCGTCGTGGCCTCGGACCGAGCCACCTTCTCATGGCCGGAGGTCACCATCGGCATCCCCACCATCGTGGGGGCCATCCGCCTCCCCCGAAAGGTGGCGTGGGCCGACGCCATGGAACTGCTCCTCACCGGCGAAGCGATCGACGCCGAGCGAGCACTGGACATCGGCCTGGCGTGGCGGGTCGTTCCCCACGACGACCTCATGGCCGAGGCCCGGGCCCTGGCCGACCGCCTGTGTCGAGCCGCCCCGCTGGCCGCACGTGCCACCAAGGAGGTGGCGGTCCGCACCCGGGACATGGGGTGGACCGAAGCCGTGCGATTCGGCGAGACGATGCGACGGGTGGCCGGCACCACCGACGACGCCACCGAGGGCCGGACCGCCTGGCGGGAGAAGCGGTCCCCCGAATGGGAGGGTCGCTGAGCGGGCTGCCAGACTCGTTCCGTTTCGGGGCCGCCAATCGCCCAACAGCCTGTCGCTAGCACCCCGGGGAGGGTCCCATGAAGGTAGGAATCGGATTCGCCAACATCGGGCCGTTCGGCACCGCCGAGGGCGGGGTGGCCATGGCCCAGGCCGCCGAAGAGGCAGGCATCGATTCGCTGTGGACCGTCGAGCACGTGGTGTACCCCGACGACTACGGCTCCACCTACCCGTACGACGAATCAGGCCGAATGGCCATGGCACCCGACACCGACCTGACCGACCCGCTGACGTGGCTGACCTGGGTGGGCGCCCAGACTTCCACCATCCGTCTGGCCACCGGGATCCTCATCCTCCCGGAACGCAACCCAGTGGTCCTGGCCAAGCAGCTGGGCACCATGGACGCCCTGACCGGCGGCCGGATCGATCTGGGCATTGGCGTGGGCTGGCTCCGCGAGGAGTTCGACGCCCTGGGGATCCCGTGGGAGCGCCGGGGTGCCCGCACGGACGAATACGTGGCGGCCATGCGCACCCTGTGGAGCGGTGACAGCGTTGCGTTCGAAGGCGATTTCGTCTCGTTCTCCGGCGTGTCGTCGAACCCCAAGCCGGTGGACGGCACCGTTCCCATCATCGTCGGTGGCCACACCGATGCCGCGGCCCGACGGGCTGGGCGGCTGGGTGACGGCTTCTGGCCGGGAACGGGCGACCTCGACCACCTGCTGGACGTCATGCGCCGCTCTGCCGATGCCCACGACCGCGACCCTGACGCCATCGAGGTCACATGGGCCGGGGACCTGACGACCGGAGACGACCCGATGGCAGCCGCCGAGGCGTTGGCCGCCAAGGGGGTGAGTCGGGTACTGGTCCCCTCATTCCTTTTCTGGCGAAAGACCGAGGAGCAGCTCGCCGCCTTCGGCGAGGAAGTGGTCGCCCCGCTAGCCGGCCTGTAGGCCTGCGAGCCGAACTCCGGCAGGCAAGGCTCTACCCTGACGGCGTGCACGCCTCGGGGAACCACCAGTCGGGAGCCCACCGGTGACCGGCATGATGCGCGACCCCCGCTCGCCGCGGGGCCGCGAGTTCGGCCCGGCCTTCGGCATGGGTAGGCGTGGTCGACCAACACGGGGAGCAAGTCGTCGTTCGCCCGGTGGTCTGCCCGGCAGTCCCAGCACGTGGCTCCTGGTGTTGGTGGTGGTGGCGTTCTTCGCTGTGGTCCTGCTGGGTAGTGACGAACCGGCCACCGAACGAGCCAGCGAGCAGGACCTGATGGCCACCGTCCAGGGGGCCATGGTCCAGGCTGGTCTACCCACCGTGGAGGTCCAGGTCGTGGACTGGACGGTCATCCTCGACGGGAGGGTGGCCACCGATGAGCTGAAGGAGGCCGCCGGACGGGTGGCCTTCGCCCAAGCAGACGTCATCGCCGTGCAGAACCGGCTGTTCGTGCCGCCGCCGGTGGACGATCTGGTCCCCACGTCCACCACGGTTCCCGACCTACCGGCCTCACTAGCCGATCTGGTCCTGCAGGCCCGCCTGAGCGCGGTGGCCGCCCATCCTCCCATCCAGTTCGAGAGCGGCGGCGACCGCATCACGCTTGAGTCGGTACCCACCTTGGACCGCCTGGCCGATTTCCTGGGGTTCGAGCCGACCATCCGAGTCCAGATCATCGGCCACACCGACAGCGACGAGCGCAACCCCGGGGACAACCTCTACCTGTCGGCGGTACGGGCCGAAGCGGTGCGCACCCAGTTGCTGGCCCGCGGAGTCGAGCCCGACCGGCTGGTCACCCTCGGTATGGGTCACGCCGATCCCATCGCCGACAACCTCACCAAATCGGGCAAGGCGGCCAACCGCCGCATCGAATTCCTCCTGCTCCGGCCCGGTGAAGAGGGCCTCCCACCGCCTCCCGACCCGGGCATCCCCGATCCGGATACCGACGACGAGGGAAAATGACGGGGACAGGTCAGCGAGGATCGCCGTCGAAAGACGGTGACCGGGTGCTCAACGGGGAGGGCTCGCATGAAGACCAGCCACAGGGGACCAATGGGTCTGTGTACCGAATGTCGCCGCACCGGTGCGGTCGAGGTGGTGGGACTGGTCTGCGACCGGTTCGGCGCCTCGGCCCAGCCCACCGGCGTGTGCATGGAATGCCGCACAAGGCAAACCGCACTGCACACCTGAACCTGATCTGCTCCGCAGAAGCGGGCGCCCAGCGGTCCGGTCGATGACCGCTTGGCGACAGCGGGTTACCGAAGCGGCAGAGGGGTTGTTCAGCCACGCCCCAGACCCACTGGCCTCGACCTTCGACCACCCTGGCGACCCCGGGCTGTTCGGACCCGGATCGGTGACCTGGCGAGTCATGTGCGACTGCTCCACCTTCGTAGGCGGCGTTCGTGCCCTGCTCGTCCAGGCCGCCCACCCGGAGGTAGCCGCCGGAGTCGGCGACCATTCCTCCTACCGGAGCGACCCTCTGGGCCGCCTGTCCAGGACAGCGGCCTATGTGACGGCCACCGCCTACGGATCCCTGCCCGAGGTCGACGACGCGGTGGCCATCGTCGGACGCCTGCACGGTCCCGTGTCAGGTACCTCACACCGCGGTCTGGCCTATTCGGCTGCCAAGCCCGAAATGGCAGCCTGGGTGCACAATGCGCTGGTCGACTCGTTCCTGGTGGCCCACCGGACCTACGGGTCAGCACCCATGAGCGATAACGACGCTGATGCCTACGTGGCCGAACAGGTCCGCCTCGGCGAACGCATGGGGGCCGACCCGCTTCCCGACACGGCCATGGACCTCGCCCGGTGGCTGGTCGACCACCCCTCGTTGGGCCCGTCGCCGGCCGGAGCCGATGCCGTCCGCTTCCTGGCCGGACCGCCCCTGGACTCCCCGGTCCGACTGGCCTACCGGATCATCCACGATGCCGCTGCGGCCACCGTGCCCACCCCTGTGCTGGACGTTCTGGGCATCCGCCGCCAACCGGGCGCCATCCTCCGGGGGCGCCTGCTGATCCGCACCCTGCGGGCCGCCCTCGGGGCCTCACCGGCATGGGCAGCCGCCCTGGAACGCTGCGGTGAACCTCGGCCACCGGGGGTGCGCTTCCGCAACGCCCCGGGCTCCAGTAGCTGAAGGACTCGCCGCTAGAAATCAGGCAACAAGCACCGGTTGGCTGGGAGTGAAGGCCACCGGCAGGTGCTTGATGCCGTTCACGAAGTTCATGCGCAGCCGATCGGCCGGCCCGGTGACGACCATGTCGGGCATACGTGCAGCCAGGCCTTCGAAGATCAACTTCAACTCGAGTCGGGCCAGGTTGGCCCCCAGGCAGAAGTGGGCCCCACCGCCACCGAACGCCAGATGGTGGTTGTCGGTCCGGGTCAGGTCGAGACGGTGGGGGTCGTCATAGACCTTCTCGTCCCGGTTCCCCGACGGGTACCAGAGGGTGACCTTGTCTCCGGCCCGGATCTGCTGGCCGCCCAGTTCGGTGTCGGCCGTTGCGGTCCGACGGAAGTAGTTGACCGGGCTGGTGTACCGCAGGATCTCGTCCACCGCCTCCTCGGTCATCTCGCGGTTCTCGACCACCGTGGCCCACTGGTCGGGGTGGTCCATGAAGCCCATCAGGCCCAGCGAAATGGCGTTGCGGGTCGTCTCGTTGCCGGCCACCAACAGCAAGGTGAAGAAGAGGTCCCGTTCGAGGTCGGTCAGTTCGGTGACCGTCCCGTCGTCCAGTGTCACCGTGGCCGACGTGAGGACGGTCCACAGGTCGTCCTCGGGCTCGGCGCGCTTCTGGTCACTCAGCCCGTGGGCGTACATGGCCATCTCGACCATGGCCGTCTCGTAGGTGCTGCTGTGGTCGCCCTCAGTGCCATCGGCGTCCACCGGGTCCTGATATTCGGGGTCGCTGCCGCCGATGGTCCGGTTGGACCAGTCCAGAAGCCGGTGCCGGTCCTCGTCGGGCACGCCGATGATGTCGGCGATAGCCATCAGTGGCAGTTCGGCGGCCACGTCTAGGACGAAGTCGGCGCTGCCCCGCTCGCAGATGCGGTCCAGGATGATGTCGGTCCGCAGCCGCATCACCTCGTCCATACGTCGCACCATGCGGGGGGTGAAGCCGGTGTTGACAAGCTTGCGATAGCGGGTGTGCTGCGGGGGGTCGGTCATCACCATCTGGAGGCCCGGCCCGCGGCCCACGGCGATGTCGTTAAGCGCAATGCCCCCGGCGCCGTCACGCCCCGGGCCCGTCTGGTGGGAGAAGAGTGTGCCGGAACGGTGAGCCTCGGCAATGTGCTCGTAGGACGACACCACCCAGAACGGCTCGGGATGCTCGTCGGTCGCCGGGTGCTCCCAGACCGGGGCCTCCCGGCGGAGCAGGTCGAACCAGTCGTGGGGCATCCGGTCGGCGAACACGTCCGGGTCGGTCAGGTCGATATCGGCCAGCGTGGGCACGGTGCTCCTCTCAAACTTCTCTTCCCCGGAAGATATCTTCCCGGGAAGACTCCCGCAAGGTCGGCCGGTACGATCGACCCGTGGTCGACACCGCCAGCCCTCCCGGCCCCCGAGAACGCTCCACCGAGCAGGCCTCCTTGGTCGACGGGGCAGTCGACCGGCTGGTTCCCACCGGTGACGCCCCCGAAGCCGCTACAGCCGGCACCCTCGTGTGGGCCTACCTGGCGGGCCGCCAACTGGAAGTGTGGCTGGCCGACGCCCTGGGCTCCACCGGGCTGACCACCTCGGAGTTCGGGGCCCTTGCCGGCGTGGCCTTCGCCGGCGAACACACCCTCACCGCCGGAGACCTGGCCCGGTGGGTGGTCCAGACCTCCGGAGGGACCGCCAAAACCTTGCAGCGCCTCGTGGACCGGGGCCTAGTGCGCCGGGTGGCCGACCCCGACGACGGCCGCCGCACCTTGATCGACGCCACTGCCGACGGCCACCATCTGGCCGCCGTCGTGGTGACCGATCTGGTCGCCCGCCTGGACCGCGACCTCGGCCCACTGGACGCCGCTCAGCGAACCGACCTGCACGACGGACTCCGGCGACTCTCCTCTGCCCTAGGGTGGCGACCCGACGCAGACGGCCGCACCACCGCGGACTAGACCCCGACCCCTGGCCTCCCCTCAACCCCGATCAGGACACGCTGAGTACCGGATCTCCCCAGAGTGACTCGTCGGGATTGATCCCCAACCCAGGTCCCGGAGGCAGGTCCATCCACCCTCCGTCCAGGCGAACACCGTGCTCGGCGTCGTAGTGGCCGTCCACGTAAGGCTCGGCGATCCAGGTGCCCTCGAAGTTGGCCGGGTCCACGGTCGCCCCGACGTGCAGCGACGCTGCCGCCACCAGGTCACCGCCCCACGTGTCGTCCACGGTGTGGGGTCGCCGAGTCGCTGCGCACACGTCGCGTACGGCCCGCATGGCGCTGATGCCACCCACCCGACTGACCTTCATGCCGAAGCCGTCGGCGACCCGCTGTCCGATAGCCGTCACCACCACGCCTAGGTCGGTGGCCGACTCATCCAGGTAGATCGGATGGCAGACCTTTCCGACTAGCGAGGCGTTCTCCTCATAGGAGTCGCACGGCTGCTCGATCACCAGGGCGATATCCCGACAGGCATTCGACACCTGGATGGCATCCCGGGTGGTCCACCCCTTGTTGGCGTCCGCTGCCAGCCGCACGCCGGGACGCAGGGTGGCGGCCACGGCCCGGAGAGCCGCGATGTCGTCCTCAACCGGCCGACCACCGACCTTGAGCTGGATCCGGGAGAAGCCCTCTGTCTGGCGGGCATCGGCATCGGCGGCCGAATCCTCCGGCGAGGCGATCAGTACCCCGTGGTACGACGGCACCCGCTCGCGTACCGCTCCGCCTAGGAGGTCGCAGACCCGGACTCCGTACGCCTTGCCGGTGGCGTCCCAGCAGGCCACGTCCACGGCCGCTTTCGCGTACCGATGCCCCATGAGGGCAGCGTCCATCGCCGCTCCGACCCGGCCGATAGCCGTCGGAGCCAGGCCGACGAGGTGCGGGGCCATCTCGGCCAACGCCGCACGTGCGCCCAGGGCGTGCTGGGGCTGGTACGTGGAGCCCAGCGGACACGTCTCTCCGTATCCCACCGTGCCGTCATCGCACTGGAGTCGGACAATGGTCGTATCCAGATGCCAGACGTCCTGGACAGCCATTCGGTAGGGCTCGCCGTCGACCGGGCCGCGAACGGGTAGGTCATGCTGGAACACGTCGACGGCGACGATCTTCATCGGCGACCCCCCCCCGATCCGGGCCGGGCAACCCCGGCGACCGCGCGGACTTTAGCGGCAGTCCGGCTCCCCGGATTCCTTCGGGAGTTTCCCTGCGGTGCCCGCGCTCGTTCCGACTAGAGCAGATTTTCCCATGAATACAGGTTTTTCCTCCCAGTAGGGATTTTTCTTGAATCCTGTGGCAAGCGTCACTACTCTGCGGGAAGGTCTTTTGAGGGGTGCCCATTCACAGGTGCTCTGCGGCCATTCAGTGGGGTGCGGTACTGCTCCCCCTTAACCAAACAGAGGGGAAACGTTTCATGTTGAAGCGATTCATCGTCATTCTCGCCGCACTGGCGATGGTGGCATCGGCCTGCGGGTCGGACAGCGACGACGCTGCATCAAGTGGTGGCGACAGCGCCGCTTCTTCCAGCGACAGCAGCAGCAGCAGCGACAGCAGCAGCGACAGCAGCAGCGACAGCAGCAGCGACAGCGCCGCATCATCGGATTCGTCGGATCCGATCAAGTTGCCGATCCACAACTGGTCGTCCCAGATCGCCGGCGTCTACGCCGTTGGTGCGATCCTGGAGGCAACCGGCAACTCGGTGGAGTACATCTCGGCGGATTCCACGCTGGTGT
>JASLKB010000082.1 GCA_030747775.1 Acidimicrobiales bacterium
GCACCGAAATCCGGAACCGTCCGCCGGTGGGCAGCGGGCAAAACAGTGCCGTAGCCTCCAAGAGGAACTGGGCGAGCGGTCCATGACCGGTCGGGTCGGTCAAACGGGTTTCCCCGTGTGGGGCCTCCCAAACGAGGCCCCGCTTGGGATGGTCCTGGCGGAGCGACCAGCCATCGGGGGCCGACAGCCCGGCCTCACGAAGGCGGTCGCCGGCCCCACGACCAGAGCCGTGGTCGACGCCAATCGACGGGACATCACTGCTGGTGCCGGCCACGAACGTCCCCACCGGTACCTGGGAGCCCCTGGCTGAAAACCAGGCGAACAGGCCCGATACGTGAGCCCGAAGCGCATCGTCGACGTCTGGCTCGACGTTCACCCATGCCCCGGGAGCCCCGGCTACCTCGTCCAGCACCTCCATCAGCTCATCGGGATCGGCGGCGTCAATGAGGAACGTCTCAGTGTCGAAGCTGGCCACGACCAAACGCTAGTGGTGCCAACGGTACGGTGACGCGGTGACCGACCGGCCGACCCGACCCCTGCGGATCGTTGCCTTGGTAAAGCAGATCCCGAAGTTCCAGGAGATGCAGCTCGGCGCTGACGGGCGTCTGGTGCGTGACGGGCTGGAACTACACATGAATGACTACTGCCGCCGTGGAGTCCGGGCCGGCTGCAACCTGGCCGAAGCCACGGGTGGCACCTGCACGGCGATCACCCTCGGGCCGAACTCGGCGGACTCGATCCTGCGGGAGGCCATTTTGTGTGGCTGTGTCGACGGGATCCACGTGACCGACCCGGTATTCGCCGGCAGCGACACGCTGGCCACGGCCCGGGCGTTGGTGGCCGCATTGGAAAGCACCGGTCCCTGGGACCTAGTGCTGTGTGGGCGCAACTCGGTGGACGCCGATACCGGTCAGGTACCCGCCCAGGTAGCCGAACTACTGGACCTACCCCTGCTGGTGGGTGCCCGCGAGTTGGTCCTGCGAACCACCAGCAATGAGAGCACCGGCCTATCAGCCCTCCTGGAGCACGACGACGAGTGGCTGCGGGTTGAGGCGGACCTGCCGGCCGTCGTCTCGTGTGCCGAGCGACTGTGCGATCCGTGCAAGGTGAAGGAGCCTGAGGCGTGGGCCACCGTGGACGCCGAGCGGATCCATCGACTCGGACCCGCCGACCTGGGTGACGGCCCTTGGGGGGCGGCCGCCAGCCCGACGATGGTCGGCAAGGTTCGGGGGTTCGACGTCAACCGGTCAGGCGAATGCCTCGATGGGGCAACGCCGGTTCATCTAGATCGGGTAGCCGAGGTGGTCCGGTCCCGTGGAGCGCTGACCCCTACCGGCCCAGCACTGACCGACGACGTAGCGACTACCGAGGTGTCACGGCCGTCCGGATCAGGCAACGGCGGCGACGTCGTCGTGGTCGGCGAGCCGGGCCGGGCCCGCACGACCGCTGAACTGCTGGGCGCGGCTGCTGGGTTGGCTGAATCGTTAGGCGGGCGGGCGATCCTGACCATCGACGCCGTCGAGGACTGGGAGGCCGTCAGCGGTCAGGGCGCCGACCGGGTCATTCGGCACGCCAACGTGACGGGGGCCGCCGAGGTGGCCCGGATGCTGGCAAGCCACTTCACCAAGACCCCCCCCTGGGCGGTGCTGGCGCCGTCCACAGCTTGGGGTCGTGAGGTGGCCGCCCGCCTCGCCGCCGGCCTGGGTTCCGGGCTGACCGGGGATGCTGTGGGCCTCGAGATCCGCGATTCCCGCCTGGTCGCCCTGAAGCCGGCCTTTGGTGGCCGCCTAGTGGCTGAAATCACCTGTACGTCATCGACCCAGCTAGCTACCGTCCGGGCCGGCGTCCTTCCCTTGGCGAGGCCCCGGCCCATCGGGCCATTTGGCGCCGACCGACTCGTCCCGCCAGGGGACGAACCACTCGTCCGGGTGTTGGAACGATGGCGCGACGACGACAGCGACCTGTTGGCCACGGCACCGGTGGTAGTGAGCATCGGGCAGGGCGTGAATCCGACCGACCTGCCGGAGATACGACGACTGGCCGGACTTCTGGGAGCGGAACTGTGCGCCACCCGGAAGGTCACCGACGCCGGTTGGCTGCCTAGGGCCCGTCAGGTGGGCATCACCGGCCACGCCATCGCTCCTCGACTATGCATCGCCATCGGTACGTCCGGGAAATTCAACCACACGGTCGGCCTCCAGGGAGCTGGCACCGTAGTGGGCATCAACCCCGATCCCGATTGCGAACTCTGGGCCTGGTGTGACGTCGGTATGGTCGCCGACTGGCGCGACGCCTTTGAACCGCTGGTGGAGCGCCTGACCCGATCCTGATCAATCGGGTCGATCGACCCCGGCCGCTCGGAGGGCCTCGGCATCCACCCACTCGAGGCTCAGAATGTGGGTGGCGGCCAGAAGTACCGGCGGTGCCATGCCGGCTTCATGAGCCTCCTGCCAGCGGGGGGCGCACAGGCACCATCGGTCACCGGGGTGCAGGCCGGGGAAGCCTGGTCGGGGTGTGGAGAGATCGTTGCCCGCCTCCTTGGAGAAGGCCAGGAACTCCTCGGTCACCAACGCGCACACTGTGTGTACCCCGAGATCATCGACGCCGGTGTTGCAGCACCCGTCCCGGTAGAAGCCCGTCAGCGGATCGACGCCGCACTCCTGCAGGATCGTGCCCATCACGTTAATAGCCATCAGTCAGCCACCTCCCGATCGAAAATCTCATCCAACAACGACCGCACCTGCACCTCGATCTCGTCTCGAAGACCACGGACCATGTCCGGTCCCTGCCCTGCCGGGTCAGCAAGTTCCCAGTCCAGCAGTCGAGTGCCGGGGACAACGGTGCACTCGTCGCCGCAGCCCATCGCAACCACCACGTCTGCGTCAGCCATCATCTCCGGAGTCCACCGTCGGGGCTGGGCGCCAGCGATGTCGATACCAACCTCGGCCATCACCGCCACAGCTGTCGGGTTGACGGCCTCGCCGGGCTCCGAACCGGCCGACAGAACCCGCACGGTGTCACCGGCCAGGTGGCGGAGCCAACCGGCTGCGATCTGAGAGCGGCCGGAGTTGTGAATGCAGAGGAACAGGACACCAGGGGTTGTCTCGAACCGTCGTGTCACGCCGGCGACGGTAGCCGCCCGCTCCCCGGGACCGAGATAACTACTTAGGCCCGCGCGTGTTTGAGGCGCTTGACGGTGCGGGCCCGGGCGTTAGCGTCCAACTCAACCTTGCGAAGCCGAACTGCGGCCGGGGTGACCTCAACGCATTCGTCGTCGGCGATGTACTCCAGAGCTTGTTCAAGCGACAGACGACGGGGCGGGGTGAGGCGTACCGTGTCGTCCGACGCCGCTGCTCGAACGTTGGTGAGCTTCTTCTCCCTGCTGATGTTGACGTCCATGTCCTCGGCCCGAGGGTTCTCGCCGACGATCATCCCGCCGTACACCTCTTCGGTGGGACCCACGAACATCGACGCTCTCTCCTGGATCCCGGTGATGGCGTAGGCGGTTGCGGTACCCATGCGGTCGGCAACCACGCTGCCCGTCTGGCGGGTCCGTAGTTCACCCATCCATGGCTCCCATCCCTCGAACACGTGGTGCAGCAGGCCGGTGCCCCGGGTCTCGGTCAGGAACTCGGTTCGGAAGCCGATGAGGGCACGAGCAGCCAGCACATAGTCGAGGCGGACCCAGCCGGTGCCATGATTGGTCATGTCCTGCATGCGGGCCCGGCGTTCTCCCAGCAGTTGGGTGACGGCCCCCACGTACTCCTCGGGTACGTCGACCGAGAGGCGCTCGGTGGGCTCATGCAGTGTGTCATCGATCTCGCGTAGCAGCACGGCAGGCTTGCCCACGGTGAGTTCGAAGCCCTCGCGGCGCATTGTTTCCACGAGGATCGCCAGCTGTAGCTCGCCTCGACCCTGGACTTCCCAGGCATCGGGCCACTCGGTGGACATGACCCTGAGTGAGACGTTGCCGACCAGTTCGGCATCCAGGCGGGCCTTGACCTGGCGGGCCGTTAACTTGGTGCCGTCGGAACCAGCCACCGGCGAGGTGTTGACCCCGATGGCCATCGACAGCGTGGGCTCGTCGACGGTGATGGCGGGTAGCGGGCGAGGGTCCTCGAGGTCAGCGAGGGTCTCACCGATGGTGACCTCCTCGATGCCCGATACGTAAACGATCTCTCCCGGCCCAGCCTCCTCGACGTCGACCTGTCCGAGTGCGTCGGTCACGGTAATGGTGGCGACCTTGGCCGACTGGACACTGCCGTCGGTCCGACACCAGGCCACAAGGGCACCACGCCGCAGGGTGCCGCTATCAATGCGACAAACGGCGATGCGACCCAGGTACGGCGATGCATCAAGGTTTGTGACGTGAACCCGCAGCGGAGCCGACTCGTCGAAGGATGGCGGCGGCAAGTGGCCGAGTACCACGTCGAAGAACGGGTCGAGGTCGGTGCCGGGCACCGACGGGTCAAGCGTGGCGGTGCCAGCCCGGGCATCGGTATAGAGAATCGGGAACTCGATCTGGTCTTCGGTGGCGTCTAGGTCCAGGAATAACTCGTAGGTTTCGTCGACCACCTCGCCGAGGCGGGCGTCGGGACGGTCCACCTTGTTGACGACTAGCACGATGGCCAGCCCGGCCTCCAAGGCCTTGCGCAATACGAACCGGGTCTGGGGGCGGGGTCCCTCGGCGGAGTCCACAAGGAGGATCGCGCCGTCGACCATGTTCAGCGCTCGTTCCACTTCGCCGCCGAAGTCAGCGTGGCCAGGGGTATCGACGATGTTGACCTTCACCCCGTCGCGTGCCACGGCCGTGTTCTTGGCCAGGATCGTGATGCCCTTCTCACGCTCGAGGTCCATAGAGTCCATGACCCGATCGGCGACTTCTTCGTTGTCCCTGAAGGCACCAGATTGACGCAATAAGGCGTCCACGAGGGTGGTCTTGCCGTGGTCGACATGGGCAATGACGGCGACATTTCGAAGGTCGGGGCGTCTGCCGGTGCGCGCCGGATCGGAAGACGAGGTGGTGGCCACGACGAAAAGGCTAGGCCCACCCGGAGGGACAAGGGCGGAGGTGTGACCGATGTGCGCCGTACCCGATCCGCTCCGGTTCGACCCGTCGATGTTGGATTCGGGCGGATGGCGGTCGGTTCAGCGGTGGCGCCCGGTCTCCAACCGTCGGCGTGGTGCCTCGCCACCCTTGCGTCCGATGACGGCGCCAAGATCCTCCACGGCGTCATCCAGGTCAGGCCACGTCCCGAAGGCGGGACCAGTGGCGCCCAGCATGGCAAGGCGTTCGGTGGCGTCGGCCACTAGCAGTGGGTGGGGTGGGCGGCCGTCCACCTCGTCAACCGCCGCCCGGGTGGTTGCTGCCCAGAGCACGAGGTCCGATGCCACAGGGATCTGGACGGCATGAAGTACGGCGGCACCACGGACGCGCCTTCCGGTGAACGTCACCACCATTCGAGGTCGGGTCCGCCGCCAACCGTCGAGACGGGTGGCCAGGGTCTGGTGGGGTACGCCCAGACGTTCAGCTAACTCCCGGATGCCGCCGTCACCTAGTAGGACGAAGCCCACGTGTTCTGGTCGCGCCGTGGCCTCGTCAGCCAGACGGGCCCATAGCGAGCGCTGCTGGTGACTCTTGAGGGGGTCAGTCCGCCGAAGAGACGGGGCCCGGGATAAGCCGGCGGCAATCCCGCGCATGATTGATCGGGGTACGAGAGAATCTGGTGTCCGACCAGCGTCGGTCTGAATGGCCTCGAAGCGCGAGGCCAACGCCCCGTACTCCAACGGCTCTTGTCCGGGACCCCGAGGATCCTCGTCAATAGGCGTGGTCACATCAGGAACGGTACTCCGCACCCATTGGCGACCAAAGCAACCACGAAACGACGAGGTCCTAACGCGACGATGATTGGCTATCTGGAGCGGAATCTGTTGGGTTGTGAGGTATTCGAACCCCTGACCTGCTGCGCGTCACGGACGTCAGGGAAGGTCCTGCCATGAAGTGTGGCCCTGGTCTAGGAGTCGGGCCGAGGAGCGGTAGCAGGACTTCGATACGAAGGGCTCCACCTCTTCGGAACGCACCCGGCACATCTCGGCTTTGACGGCCCGGGCCTCGGCTACCACCGGGTCATCGCCGGGGGCCAGGGCCACCAAGTCGATTACATGGAGGGCCAGTTGGGTCTGCCCGTCTGCTGCGAGTTCCTTGGCCCGGTTCAACACGGCCACTGGGTCGCCTAGGGCGGACAGAATCTCGGAGGCCGCCTCGTCGGGTGGTGAAGGATGCAGGGTGGTGGGGTTGCGGTCCCACCAACCGTTTTCCTCTCGGTAGAGATCTCGCACGATGTAGTCGGCACAGCCGTAGGTAGGAGCCATCCACGGGTGGTCGAACAATTCGGCTGGGTAGGACATGTCGGCAAGAACCTCAGCTTCGCTCATGCCTCGGTTCATCCTGTCGACCACTTCGGCTCGAAGCCATCGCATTGCTTCGGCGGTCATGGTGAGGCGTTCTCGAACCATCTCTGCACCGGATACCACCGGACCGAATTCGGTGACCAGAGTTTCGGCGCCAAGGGCGGCCAGGCGGTCTAGGGTGTCGGCCCACCGGATGGTGAACCTTTGGGTGCGTAGAGGAGTACCCACGTTGGGTATGGAATCTGCCGGGGTGGCTGGACCGCCGTAGAGAAGACCATCCGTTGGGAACCACAGGGCCAGGGAATCGTCCGTTTCTGAGGGGGCCCAGTAGGCCTCCACTGGTCGAGAGCCCTCTACAAGCAACATGTGGTCCTCGAAGGTCTCGGTGGGATCAATGTGGAGGAATGCGTCGTCAAGAGCGGCTATGGGAACCCCCTTGCGCCCCGGAAATTGCACGGCAGCCATTCGTGCCTGAAGTTGGTGGGTCTCTCGGTAGCGGGAGTAGCGGTCCAAGATGTTGACGTGTGCTACCAGACGGGGTGGCGGGTCTCCTCGTTCGGCTGCGTGCTCTAGCCAGGCTCCCATCCCCGCGTTGTACGAGTTGTGGCCATGGCTGTAGCAGATCGCATGGACAGGAATGTCGGTGATTCCACGTAGGTGGTCAATCATCTTGGGGGCCACCCCAACCGGCCCGCCGTCGACGATGACCATCCCGGCGTCAGTTTCGGCAGCCAGACAATTGCCCATGCCAGGAAGGACGTGAAACCCCTCAGCGATGGTGGTGCGGGCCATGCGCCCACTCATTGTTCCTTCGAAGACCATGCGCTGATGGTAGGCCGAATCGTTGTGCGCTCACCTGCCTGTGCGCACTCAAACCTAGGGGTTCCTGACATCGCCCCGCTCCAAGGGGCGGTGACAAACTTGGGGGGAGTCCAAGTCTTCCCACCCCTGTCACTTACTTGGTTCTGATTCAAGAAAGAGGATTGAAATGGAAAAAAGATTCGAGCACATGACGGAATCGCCGGAGCGGTCTACCTGCTCAGCGTCATATTGGGAGCAGCAGTTTCAACACAGTGGCTATGGATTGCTGGCATCGTGGCGGGATTGCAGATCATCAGCCCAGTGACTCGATTCTGCCCTGTCTATTTTGTGCTCAACAAGATGATGCCCAACACTGAACCTGTCCAAAGCGGCCGCAGGAAGTAACCCTCCGGGGTGGGCTGTCTCGGAGCCTCCGGTGTAGATACGTGCAGTCGGTTTATGGGCCCCCGGGTAGCGACTCGCAGGGTTCACCGTCATCGTCGCCGTCTAGACGTGCCACGTCGCCGTAGTACGGGTAGTAGGTGTCATACCAGACCTTGGCCTGGGCGTAGTCGAGGAAATCTCCGCAGTTCTTCGTGTTACCCGGGTTGTCGGGCCCTCCGAAAGTCGGAGCCGTAGTGGTCGTAGACACCAGATGAGGGAATGGAACCTTCGTCGAAATCTCTGCTTCGCTGCAGGGGTCGTGTCCTTCGGGATGGGTTGCTTGGAGCATTTCCGCGAAGTCGTTTGTCGTCACGTGGCAGAGCAAGTACAGACCTGCTTCTTCCAGGAATTTCATGACGTCGTGATGGATGTCCCTGTCTTCCGGGTTCTTCGCAAGATCGAAGACTCCTTGCCGCCCGTAGTAGTTGTCTTTTGGTGTTGCCCCTGAGGTGAAGGTTGTTTGTTTGATCTCCCTTTGTTCAAGCTCACTAACTAGGAGATCCCATTCGGTTTGGGTGACCACCGCGATGTCGTACATGAGGGCGTTACGGATTGGAAACATAACTGCCATGACCCTCTGGAAAGCCTTCTCGTCTTCGCTGAGTCCGTCTTGTGAGGACCTCTGAAGGTCATCTCCGTCAAAGGCGGGCGTTCCTCTCGCCGGGAGTACCTCACCTTGGGCATTCACCACCACTGCTTCGTTTGCCGTAAAGAGAAAGTTCCCATCGCGATCGATGATGTCTTCGGTCCCCGGATTAAGTCCGGTCTGATGCGGAGCCCCCGTGAAGATGCAGTAGCCCAGGGGATTGATATTGCAGGCGTATGTGTCCGTCGGGCGGCCCTTTCCCGCACCTCCTCCGCTCGATTGGCCGGCATTTCCTCCAGTGGTGGTGGGAGACGTAGTCACCTGAGGAGCTGTCGTGGTGGAAGCAGTGGTTGTGAGAGCCACAGCAGTGACTGTGGCGGCGGTATTGGGGGCCTCGTCGCATCCTTCCAACATTGTCCGTAAAGCGTCTACCTCACTTCTTGTGGCAGTTAGCTCCCAGCGGACCTTGATGTCAGCCCATGAGTACGCGTACTGGCACCAATAACTGGAATCAGGGGGCTTCCACTCGTCGGGTCCTCTAGATCCCTTGGAGCGGTTCGCTGACGCGGTGACCGCGATCAGGTGCTGCGAGTCAGAAAGGTCGTTGAAGTAGTCGCGTTTGTCTGCCGACGACCACGCCCAGCCGCCAGAGGCATGAGCGTTGGCGAGTGGAACAAAGTGGTCGATGTCGAGTGAACCCGGGTTATGAACATAGGTCCCGGTGAACGCAGCAAACCATTGACCACCAATGACCTGGCATCCCGACAGGTCCATCTCGACTTCGATTAGGGATTCGAGGGCAAGAACTTCGTGTCGGGTATTGATGCAGTCGCTGTCATTGTCTGACCAGTCTGAGCCCCAGTCATCACGGTCGTAGTCCGCTTGGGGTGTGGTGTCGCTGATTTGCAGATCGGCAAGGAGGTCGCCGATCCAGTCGCCGGTTTTGGAAGCAACTTCGATCGCGGGTGGTGCGGTTGTCGTCGACGCAGCGGAAGCCGTTGACGGCACGGTGTTAGCTAGCCCCTCAATGGTCGTCGGTGGAACTTTCGTAGTGGATGTGACGACAGGAGTAGTAGCGACGGGTCCGGTCGTTTCCACGTTGACGCTGCATGCCGAAGCCACCAGTACTGCAGCCCAGGCAACCACGCACTTCCTCACGGTCCCAGTTTGTCACCCCCTCCCCGGAGGGGGGCGGGGGTGTCTCTGACGCCCTCGGTGTAGATACGTGCAGCCGTCAGGCGCCGAAAACGAAGCGGTCGCCGAGACGGAGGGTTCCCGGGTTGGTGACCTCGGCGTAGGTGCCAAGACAGGCGAAGACGCCCGTGCCGGTATCGTGGCGGGAATGCTCGGCCAAAGCCTGTAGGACCTCCCGCTGGGCACCGAGGTCACCCTGCGGAAGGGTCGTCATCACGCACCGGGGGGCCGGCCCGCCGATGTGGAGGCCCACGGGGCCAGCGGTGGCGGCCCGATCCACCCAGGCCAGGTCAACGAATCCGGGGGCGGCCTCGATCACCGACCTCAACAACGCGGTGGGCCGGAAGCGTCGAATCGGCACCTCGGTACCGATCAACTCTGATAGGTGCGCTACGGACTCCTCGACGATCAGGTGGACGGCGGCCAGATCCACGAACGACGCTCGCTCCGTCATCATCGCTACCGGGAGTTCCACCTCGACTTCAGACAGGGCCGTCCCGGGGATCTCCGGCCACTCGCTGTCGTAGGTCTCCTCGCGGCCGGCCTCGACGGGGGCCAGAACCAACGGCCGGTCGAAGGCCCGAGACAGCGCGGCGTCAAGGTCGGGGTCGCCGGCAGTCCACGTCTGGCCGCCCGGCGAGGCGACCTCAACCGTTCCGTCATCGGTGATCCGGGCCGACCAGTCGAGCAGGCCACCGAACGGCCGAGGCTTCTTGGCACTGGCCACCCGATCGGTGTCCAGATCGCGGACGCCCCACCGTCGGTCCCCAGCCACCCCGTCGACGTCGAGTTCCACCGCCTCAACGGCCTCGCCGGCCATTGACTTAACGGGGTATCGCCAGAGCCCGTTCACTTCGTAGGCGTGGCTCACGCTTCCCCTCCTTTGCATGCCTGTACGTGTCTACACCTAGGGGCTCCGATGTCACCCCCGCCCCTGCGGTGAGGGGTGACAGAATCCAACTGTGAACACCACTCCGCCTCCTAGGGCCTTCGAATCCTGTCCAAGGTGTGGCGTCACTGTTCCTAAAAAGACTGGGATCGATGACGAGTACGAGTTCTGTTACAAGTGTGACCTCGAACTATCAGAGCTAGCCGGTGGATGGGCTTCTTGGAACAAGAACAGGCCCC
>JASLKB010000083.1 GCA_030747775.1 Acidimicrobiales bacterium
GGTCCGTTCGAAACAGTGCGGCGATCCCGACGGGTACGGGCAGTCCAGGGGAAGGCCAAGGCTACCGACGCTTGAGCCCTGGTCAGGTACACACCTGGAGTGCCAGCCAGGCATCAGGGTGAGACACGGCACCGACCGAAATGTCAGTCACCCCGTGTCGACGCACAATCCTCGCCAGCTCGGCAAGCACATAGTCCTCCCAACGATCGTCCCCCCGATACTCGTCTCGCCCGGGAAGCACCTCGAGGACGACACCAGATCCGCTATCCATAAAGTTCCTGGCCTCCGGCTGAAGGTCGACAGAACGTTCAAGGCCTACCGCTACCTCCGGAGCCGTCACCGTGGCGACCACCACCGGAACAAACCCGGCCGCATGGTTCCGGTGGGCAACTAAGTGGTCGACGATGGCTGCCACCTCGACAGCTGACTGGCCAAGGCACGCCACAAGATGTACCGGCCTACCCTCCAGCAGCCCCCTCGATAGAGCACCTGGGACTGCTCGTCCGGTGGCGCCTGTCGAACCACCCGCCAACCGGGTGATTCGCTCGACATGGACGGCATGAGAGAACCGATCCCGAACAACAGCCTGCGCCGCCTCCGAGCGTTGGGCCAGGCGCCCCGGGTCGTCGTACAACGCTCGGGCAAGCGCTCCAGCGTCGGAGGCCTCGCCGTAGAGCGCCCCCTCGCCAAACAGCGACTCGAAGTGCGGTGGAAGCAGGATCGCGCAACCGGTTGCCATGGCTTCCAGCACCGTTCGACCGAAAGCCTCTACCAAATCAGGGTGGTGATGGTAGGAGAACACGTCGACACCGGCGAGGAAGTCCCGGGCTGACATCGACCCAAACGCGTTCACCTCCCATGCGGTGGGCACCTCCCCCAAGACCTCGCTGAGTCCATCAACGCCACCCAATACCCGGACCAAGACGTCATCGGTATCCGGGTAGGCGCCGAGGACGTCGACAGCAGTGGCAGGCCACTTCGAGATGCTGGGCCTACCGTGCCGACCAATCACTAGTCGATCGCCGACCGGTCCATCACGGTCCACCAGCCACCGGTCAACGTCAATGACCTCCACCCAATCTTCATCGGCCACCGGTACCCCAGTGCCGTCCAAATGGGCACGGACCGTAGGGCTAACTGGCCACCATGTCGGCTCGAGGCCCAAGGCATCCGCTGCGATCGCGTGAATCTCAGCGGGCGTGTAGTAACGGGTTCCATCTCGATCGGCTGGGACCTGTCCCACGATGACGATCGCCGCGTCGGTCCGGATCGGCAGCCGACCACCTTCCCACTCGACCAGTACCGTGGGATGTCGCACAGCCACCAGACCGCACTCAACCGGCTCACCAGGTAGAACCAGCTCCAACAACCCTTCATCCAATAACTCTCGAAGGCCATCGTGGAACGTGCGGTCGGCACGAAGACTCGACGAGGCCACCTGGAGGGCACCCACCCGGTAACCAGCACCCGTAGCCGCCCGAACCTCCTCAACGAGGCTCGACGACGTCCCACCGGGAAACCGGAGGTCCGTCAGGTAGAGAACGTCGAAACGCGACCACTCGATACCAACCATCGAGTCGAGGCTAGTCGGACGGCCGTACACGAAAGCCTCGGGGACCTGCCGGAACCGGGGCGTACACTCCGGGAGTCCCGACGGGCCCGTGGGACGCAGAGAGGACAGATTCCACGTGAAAGTGCTGATAACAGGCGGTGCCGGCTTCATCGGATCCAACCTCGTCCGCGCTTTAGAACACGATGACGAAGTCGATGACGTCGTAGTAATAGACGACCTGTCGTTCGGCTCTCGGGAAAACCTCGTCGGCACCGCCGCCACTTTCGTCGAGGGCTCGATCTTGAACTCCGACCTCCTTACCGAGGCGGTCGACGGGGCATCCTCCGTCGTCCACTTGGCAGCCCGGTCATCTGTCCCGAGATCCATAGCCGAGCCAGTGGCCGCCCACGAGGCCAATGCCACCGGCACAATGTGCGTCCTGGAGGCAGCTCGGACAGTCGGCGCTCAGGTCATCGTGGCCTCATCCTCGTCGGTCTACGGCGCCAACGATGTGCTACCCAAGCACGAAGGCCTCGCCGCCCGGCCGGTAAGCCCCTACGCGGCGAGCAAGTTGGCCACCGAGTCCTACGCTCTGGCCTGGGGGCATAGCTACGACCTCCCAGTACTCGCCCTTCGATTCTTCAACGTATTCGGACCCCTCCAGCCACCACTTCACGCCTACGCCGCAGTAATCCCGGCCTTCCTCGCCGCCGCCAACCAAGGCCAGTCATTGCCGGTCCATGGAGACGGGACACAATGCCGAGACTTCACCTTCGTGGACACGGTGGTCTCAGTGATCACCGACGCCATCAGGCGTCGGGTCAGCCACCTCGAGCCCGTCAACCTTGCCTTCGGTCTCCGGATCACGCTCCTGGAAGTCATTGCCGAAATGGAATCGATCCTGGGCCGGTCCCTGCCCATCGACTTCCAGCCCCCACGGGCGGGCGACGTACCCCGTTCCCAGGCTGACTCGGGGGTCCTGCGATCGCTGTTTCCTGATCTGGAGGAGACTCCGTTCGCCGAAGGGCTTCGAGCCACCGCCGACTGGTTCGCCGAAGCCCGTCCTTGGGAGATCTGACAGAAATCCGACGCTGAGTCGCGCGAGCTAGCCAGCTCCTGGAACCTCAGGCTGCTCGGTAATAGCGAAGTGTCGACTCCGGCTCTCCGGATAAACCGGAACGAACCAAAGCAGAACCCCGACCACGAAAAGTGTGAGCCCAACCAGAACCGCCAGAATCCACGCAGAGACTTGGTCCACCCGGCTCGCCACTAGAGCCAGTACGGAGATGCCTACCGCGGCGGAGTAGACGCTGGCCACGGCCACCCTCACCGGCAAACCAAGTTTGACCAGTCGGTGGCTCATGTGGTCCCGCCCCCCCTCAAAGGGGCTGCGCCCAGTTACCAATCGGGACACGGTCACCAACGTGGTGTCCAAGATGGCCACCGAGCAGACGACTACGGGAACGAGAAACGACACCGATCTGGCCCCGTCAAACCTCAACTTGATCCCCAGGTAGGCCACCAGGAACCCCAGAAAGAGAGCGCCTCCGTCTCCCATGTAGATACGGGCCGGATGGAAGTTATGGCGGAGGAACCCTAAGGCACAGCCAGCGAGACCCATCGAGAGTCCGGCCACCAGGTACTGCCCGTTGGTCGCCGCGATGGCGAAGTAGCCCAGACAAGCAATTCCTGCAAGGCCCGCTGCGAGGCCGTCCATGTTGTCCAGGAGGTTGAAGGCATTGGTCACCCCGACCACCCAAAACACGGTCACCACGACGTCGACCCAACCCGAGCCCACAATCTGCACACCAGCACCAACCTGCCAGAGTGCAAACCCAGCGCCGATCTCCAAGATCAGCCGCACCAATGGAGAGAGATCCCAAAGGTCGTCCAAGAGTCCCACCACCGCGAGTCCCACGGCCAGAGCAAGGACCACGACTAGTTCGTCTATCCCTGAATAAGGAGGTCGAATGATTGCCGCGACAGCCACGGAACCCGCAAAGGAAACCACGATGGCCATCCCACCTAGATAGGGAACAGGCGACCGGTGACCCTTATGCCCGCCAGGCTGGTCCATGACCCCGGTCCGGATGGCAAGCCGGATAGCGACCGGTGTCAAGAACCAGCACAGGCCAGCCGACACCACAAAGATCAGCAGATACTCCCACCAGTCTCCGGTCATGTCCGCCCCACCTGGTGACCTATCTCTTCTGGTCGGCGATCACCCGGTCAATGATGTCATCCAAGCTCGCTGTGGGAGCGAACCCAACCAATTTATGGGCCCGGGTGTTATCCGGAACCCGTCGCTCCATATCCTCGAAGCCCTCTTCATACGCAACGTCGTAGGGGATGAACTCAACCTCGCTGGTCGAACCAGACCGCTCGATCACCCGCTGCGCCAGGTCACTGATCGATACCTCCTCGACTCCACCCAGGTTAAAAACCTTGCCGAAGGCGTCAGGATGCTCGGAAAGTGCCACTAGGCCAGTTACAACATCGCCCACGTAGCAGAAACAACGAGTCTGGGTCCCATCGCCGAAAACGGTGATGGATTCGTTTCGCAGCGCCTGACTCACGAACCTAGGCACCACCATGCCGTAGCTCCCTGTCTGGCGTGGCCCGACCGTATTAAAGAGTCGAACAATGACCGTCTCGAGACCCTTCTCACGCCAGTAGGTATAGGCGAGGATCTCATCGATGGCTTTGGCCTCCGAATAGGACCACCTGCTCTTCAGCGGAGAACCCAGGATCCGGTCGTCGTCCTCGGAAAGGCTGTCCGAGACATTCTTGCCGTAGATCTCTGAAGTGGAGGTGACAAGGGTGCGCTTGCCGTACTTATGCGCCTTCTCCACCACGGTTTCGGTCCCGCGAATATTGGTCATGAGACTCTCAAGCGGCTTCTCGACGATCAGGTTGACGCCAACAGCGGCTGCCAGGTGGTAGACGACATCGACCCTCGACACCACATGATCGACCAGATCGGCATTGAGAATCGATCCAAGGACGAACTCGGCGTCCTGGTTGTCCTCCAGGTGCTCAATGTTGGATAGGCGTCCTGTCGACAGGTCGTCGAGCAAAACCACCTGGTCGCCCCGCTCCAGAAGACAGTCGGCGACGTGGGAACCGATAAAGCCCGCGCCACCGGTAATGAGTGCTCGCATCGGGCGATCCTACCAATGCACCTCACTCGCCTTCGTGTGATCCCGGGCGCAAGTCATCTATCAGTCAGGCGACGGTAAAGGTCTCGATGGTCGGCAATCAGTCGATCCATTCCAAAGTGCTCCTCGGCATATCTCCGGGCCTCGGCAGCCATAGCGGCCAGTCGACCGGAGTCGAGCAGATCGACGATCGCCTCGGCCACCGGGCCCGCGGCGACCGGGACCACCCGACCGGTCACCCCGTCGATGACGACCTCGCTGGCGCTACCCACGTCAGTCGTGACGCCCGGGACCCCGGCCATGGCGGCCTCGATCAGAGTCACCGGCATCCCCTCGTTGTCCGACGTCAAAACAACTAGATCGGCTGCCGCGTAGAGGGACCCGAGTTCCGGCTGCCATCCCAGGAACCGAACCGATCTACCCGCCGACTCAGCCAGTCTCCGAGCCTCCTCATAAAGGTCTCCCTTCCCTGCGATGACCAGCACTACATCCGGTCTGCGACGACGGACGAGCTCCATGGCCTCTAGTAGGCGATCCACTCGCTTCACCGCTGTCAGTCGCCCAACAAACAAAACCACCGGTTGATCCTCAGGCAGCCCGTGCAGGCGTCGAGCCACCTCCCGATCAACGTTGACAGCAGCCGCTACGCCTGGGGAGACCACCGTGTACTGGTCCTGACGACCGACCCCCGCATCGAGCAACTCATCTCGAACACGAACTCCCACTGCCACCAGCGCTGTGGTCCGACGGGCCAGCAGTGACTCGAGCATCCGAATAGCCCGAGTTGCCACCGGCCGAAAGTACCCGTGCAAGACGTGCCCATGAAAAGTGTGGACAACCACCGGTACCCGGCAGGAAAAGGCCGCCAGTCGCCCGAGCAGGCCAGCCTTAGCGGTGTGTGTATGGACGATGTCGGGTCGGAACGACCGGATGGCCCGACGGATAGCCACCAAAGCCCGCAAGTCGTCACCGACTCGCACCGAGCGACCCAAGGCCGGAACTCGACAGACTGGGAGCGTCGGATCACGCAACTGGACGAACTCGGCCTCACCTGGCTCAATATCACCAGCCAGCAACAGAGTCTCATGGTCAGTCAGACCACGGGTCAGGACGCTAACTTGCCACGCCGGTCCACCGAGGTTCATCCTGGCGATGACCCGGAGGATCCGGATCGGGGGTTCTGAACGCTCCGGCCCTCCCGGCTCGTCGCTGATCGTCGTCACCGCTCAGACACCAGCCAGGCCTGGAACATCAGGAGCGACCAGACCTGAAAAACCAAGTCGCCCCGTCCTGCTAGGTGGTCCTCCCACCGCCGCCGTACCATCTCCGGGTCAAGAAGCCCCTGCTCGACAACCAGTCCAGGATCGAGCAGTTCGTCGGCCCAACCCCTGAGTGGACCGCGGAGCCAATCCCCCACCGGGATCCCAAAGCCCATCTTGGGACGGTCGATGAGTTCATCGGGCAGCGAGCGCCGCAGTAGTTCCTTGAGGAGCCACTTGCCCCGACCCTCACGGATCCGCTGGTCGGGTCGCAGGCCCCAAGCAAGGGAGAACAGATCTGGATCTAGAAAGGGCACCCGGACCTCCAAGCTCACAGCCATCGACGCCCGGTCAACCTTGGTGAGGAGGTCACCAGGGAGATAGGTCAACGTATCGACAAGCATGGCCCGTTCGAATGGATCAAAAGCCGATGTCTCAGCAGACACCTCTTCTCCGAACGTCAACGACGACGGCTCAACCCCGAGGACGAGCCCGTCCCCCCGGTTCTCAATCGACATCAGGGACGCGTAGGCATCAATCCCCGCCTCGGCCGCCAGCATCCGAGCCAGCTTGTGCAACCGGTGACCCGGACGGTGTCGGAGGCCAGCTGGCACGAAATTGGCCGGCAACGTCGAGACCAAACGCTCCCAAGTTTTTACGCCCACCGACTCCACCGCGCCTGCCGCCATCCCCCGGACGGCAGCCGGCATCCGACGACGGAGCGCCTCCAAACGTGCAACCTGCTGGTAACGGTCATAGCCACCGAACAGTTCGTCACCGCCATCACCAGACAAGGCCACCGTGACGTGATCCCTGGCCATACGGCTAACTAGGTACGTGGGGATCTGGGAAGAGTCGGCGAATGGCTCATCGTAGATACGAGGTAACTCAGGAATGACCTTGCGGGCGTCTTCCGGGCTCACCATCAACGACGTGTGGTCGGTCTCCAGGCGTGATGCAACATCGGCGGCATAGCCCGATTCGTCATATCCAGACTCGGTAAAGCCAATAGTGAACGTCCGAACTGAAGCAGATGAGACCCTGCGCATCGCCGCTACGACGGCCGACGAATCGACCCCCCCAGAGAGGAATGCACCGAGAGGCACATCAGACACCATCTGCCCAGCAACCGCCCGATCCAACCCATCCTGCAGTCGATCAAGCGCGTCGTCATCCCCACCTACGACTTGGGCCTCCGACGCCACCCGAATCGGCGACCAGAACGGCTCAGACGCCTCAATGCTTCCCGTATCGCCGACTCGCAGAACGTGTCCTGGCAATAGTTTGGCAACCCCTTTGTAGATGGTCCGAGGCGCGGGCACGTAGGTCCACCGGAAGTACTCGGCCAGCCCCTCACGGTCGATCTCCGGGTCGAACCCGGGAACGGCACGGAGCGCCTTCAGCTCTGACCCGAAGAGAAAATCACCCTCGCTATGAGCGTGGTATAGCGGCTTCTCGCCGAACCGGTCCCGGGCCAGCCATAGCTCACCCTCGCTGCCATCCCAGATGCCGAGAGCGAACATCCCCCTAGCTAATTCGAGGGTGGCCTGCACGCCGTGCCTAGCCACGTGCTCAACAAGGACCTCGGTGTCGGAATGGCCACGCCAGGCCATACCGGGGACACGTCCACGAAGTTCGTCGGTGTTATATAGCTCGCCGTTGTAAGTCATCGTCCAGCGGCCATCGAACGACGAAATCGGCTGGGCGCCGGCGTCCGACAGGTCCACGATCGAGAGGCGGGTATGACCGAACGCCACCCGACCACCGAAATCGAGCCAGACACCGGTCGCATCAGGCCCACGATGACGCAATGTCTCAGCCATCGTCGCCGCCACGGAGGCTAGGTCTCCCCCTCGACCCGATACGACTCCGCACACACCACACATCAGTCGCTCACCAACTGGTGGGGGCCGCGATCTCGATGTACCTCCACAATCGGAGGCTACCGTTGGCCCCAATGGCAAATTGGGCAACGGCGCAAGGCGCTCGCACCATTGCGGTGTTCTACTCGCCGAATCTGGGCGGTTCGTGGCATGTCCACAACACCAAGATGGACCCCGGCCCGAATCGCCGCCTCCTCCACGTTTTTATTGGTGACCCGAAACAGGACCTCAAGGACGCCGTAGTGGCAAGCGGTCACATCTGGGCCCATATCCCGTGGAGATCACGCCGGCACCTCCCCGGGGCCGTCCTCAAGGCAAGACGACTCATCAGACAACACGGAGTCGATGTAGTACACGGTCATGGCATTGAAGGCACCCTCACCAGCCTCCTCGCCGCCACCCTCACCGGCGTCCACGAACGCATCCACACTAGGCATCACGGCACGATGCACCATGAGGTTGGCCCACGGCGGGCATTACTCGCCGATCGACTAGTCAATCGACTTTCCACACGAATCATCGCTACCTGTTCTGGCGTCCGTAAGTCCCTTCTTGACCTCGAAGGAGTCTCTCCAGCAAAGATCAGGGTGTTGGAGTACCGACTTGGCATCGAGGAGTTCGACGACGTGTTGGATGAGCGGGTCTCTGCAGTGCGTCAGCGACACGACATCAACCCAGACCGCACTGTCGTGGGCTTGATCTCCCGGCTGGTCTGGTGGAAAGGCGTCGAATTTGCAGTTGCAGCCTTTACAGACCTTCTAGAACCTGATCCCTCTGCCCTCCTAGTGATCGCTGGCGGCACGGGTCCGCACTCCACGACCGTCGAACCCCTTCTCAGGGCTCTGCCTGCCGACAGCGTGCGAATCATTGACCACGAACAGGACATTGCCGCCCTCTACAAGACTTTCGATGTCTGCGTCCACCTTCCGGTTACTGCGGGCGTAGAGGCCTGGGGTCAGGTCTACGTCGAGTCGATGGCTGCAGGAGTCCCTCTGGTCTGCACCCGTTCAGGAATCGGCGTGGACCTGCTCGAAAATGGCCAGAACTGCCTCATCGTCGACTATCGCAACGCCGAGGAAGTGAGCCAGGCCCTAGAAACGGTCCTTGGCGACAGAGAACTTGCCGATCAACTAGTCCACAGTGGGCGCAGGGACATAGCACGGTATGCCCGGACCCCCGACCTCAACACGTTCGATGCCATCTACTGCTGAAACCCAGATTTCATCGCGGGTCCGAATCAGGATGGTCCGGCCGTTCACCTCTGTCCTAGTGGCATGCCTGCTGACTTCGACAGCCTGCGGCCAAACCACTCTCCTGACAAACGTTGAACCCACAGGCTTCGACGGTCCAGACCTCTCTGGTCTAGATCTCTCTGCAGAAGATCTGGCCGGAAGAGACCTTCGAGAAGCCGACCTCACCGGCGCCAACCTCGCCGGCGCCAACCTCCAAGATTCTGACCTGACCGGAGCAGTTCTGGATCTAGCCCTCATGATCGACACAAACCTGACCCGATCGATTTTGACTAGGGCCCAACTATTTGGTGTCGATCTAACCCGAGCCGATCTGACCAATACCATCCTCAACCAAGCAAACCTCAAAGATGCCTGGCTCCACTCGGCCACGATGGTCGGCGCCGACCTCACCGACTCCAATCTGGTTGGATCGACCCTAGCGGCAGCTGACCTTCGACGATCTGACCTCACCAACGCTCGCCTATCCCGCGCCGACCTCACCGGGGCCGACCTCAGCGGGGCGATCCTCGTGGGTGTCGTCCTCGACGGCGTTATCTACCGATCAGCAAATCTCAGCGGCGCATTGCTAAGTAAACGCGACCACGACGGTGCCGATTTCTCACTAGCCGTTCTTACCAACGCCGAGCTCGTAGGGAGTTCGATGAAGCGGGCAATCCTGATCGGCGCCGACCTGACAGGAGCGGTTCTTAGTGAGTCGGATCTGACCGACGCCGACCTGACCGACGCCGACCTGACCGACGCCGACCTGACCGACGCCACTTTGGTAAGAACAACCCTTCAGAACTCCACCCTCAAAGGCGCTCAACTGGTCCGCGCCGACCTCTCCGGCCTTGACCTAAGCCTGATCGATTTCTCTAATGCCATTCTCGATCAGAGCCTGATGACAAGCACCCGACTAGACGACGCCAACTTTCTAGGCTCTTCGCTCCACTCGGCCCAACTCATAGGAGCCATCGGCTCCGACGTAACCCTGGCCCGGGCCGACCTCAGCGGTATCCGAGCAGCAGCAGTCCAGTTACCAAATGGGGACTTGAGCGCCGCAACTCTTGTCGACGCCGACCTCACCGGCGCAGACCTCACCGGCGCAGACCTCAGCGATGCAGACCTGACACGTGCTGACCTCACCGGTGCGGTCATCTCCAACGCGATAGCACCTAGAGGGCGCTTCCATTCCACATCGTTCCTGAATGCCACTATGACCGGAGCCTCCATGGAGGAGGCGGACCTCACGAAGGCAGACCTCTCGTACGCCAATTTCGCCGATACCAACCTGACCGGTGCCAACCTCATGGAAGTGGTGCTCCAGGGTGGACAGTTTCAGGGCGCCATCCTCGACGAGACCGTCATCACCAACGCCGACCTATCAGACGCCTTCCTGAACGGCATCAGCCTGAGATATGCCACCATTACGGAAAGTGACCTGACCGGA
>JASLKB010000084.1 GCA_030747775.1 Acidimicrobiales bacterium
TCCCGCCGTTTTCAGGACGAGACGAACTCCGACAGGGACTGCCACCGAAAGCCACGACAGCGACTGCCGCCGAAGGCCACACCGACCAGGTCGAACAAGTAACGTCTGCCGCCTTGCAGCCACGCAGGTCCTCGCGGTGAAGGCCGCCCGATGAGCGAGTTCCGATCCAACCGGGACGGCCGGATCACCGACGAGCGCCCCTGGTGGGACACCTTTCCATGGTGGTCCGTGATCATCATTGCCGTACTGGTCTGGATGGGCGTACAGATCATTATCAACGACGACTACGGCCTGGCATGGGAGCGCATCATTCCGGGGCTCGGACTCACCCTGAAGTCCACCGTCTACGCCTTCGGCATCGCTTTAGCCATCGCCCTGCTGGCGGGTACCGGCCAGATGTCACGCAACGTGGTGGTCCGAAATCTGGCCCGAACCTACGTGGAGTTCGTGCGGGGCATCCCCATGCTCCCGCTGATCTTCACCGTGGCCCTAATCATCGTTCCGGAACTCACCGAGCTGCTGAATACCCGCCTCGAGGCATGGATTGGTTGGGAGTTCAAGCTGTCGTTCGAGATGCGAGCGACCGTCACCCTGGCCGTCATCTATGGGGCCTACATGGCCGAGATCTTCCGAGGTGGCATCCAGTCGATTCCCCCGGGCCAGACGGAGGCCGGACGATCCTTGGGCCTGAACCGCCGTCAGACCATGCGCTCGGTGGTCCTCCCCCAGGCCATGCGGGCCATCATCCCGCCGATGGGCAACGACTTCATCGCCATCCTCAAGGACACGTCGTTGCTCTCGGTGCTAGGCGCACTTGAGATCACCCAGCGGGCCCGCCAGTTCTCGGCCAGCACCTTCAAGTTCCGCGAGGGCTACTTCGTTTCGGCATTCATCTACCTGTGTCTGACCCTCGGGCTTTCGGTGCTGCTCGGAATCCTCGAACGACGGATGACCCGCGACCGGCAGGGCGAACGATGACCAGCAGCCCCATGATCCAGATGAAGGGCGTCTCAAAGACGTTCAACCGCACCATTCACGCCGTCGTCGACGTGGACCTTGAGGTGGCTGAGGGCGAAGTGGTCGTCATCGTTGGACCGAGCGGGTCCGGCAAGTCCACTGTTCTGCGCTGTATCAACCTGCTGGAAATCCCGACGAGCGGCAGCGTCGAGGTCGACGGCTTCGCACTGACCGATGCCTCGACCGACCTTGACCAGGTCCGAGCCGAGGTGGGCATGGTGTTCCAGCAATTCAACCTCTTCCCTCACCTGACGGTGCTTGAGAACATCGCCCTTTCCCAGCGGAAGGTCCGGAGGCGCTCAAAGGAGGAGGCAGTGGCCATGGCCATGCGGCAGTTGGAGCGAGTCGGCATCCCCGATAAGGCTGATGCCTTCCCTCGCCAACTGTCGGGCGGTCAACAGCAGCGGGTGGCCATTGCCCGATCACTGGCCATGGAACCCAAGGTGATGCTGTTCGATGAACCGACCTCAGCTCTCGACCCCGAGATGGTCAAAGAAGTCCTCGACGTCATGCTCGAGCTGGCAGGGGAAGGGATGACCATGGTGGTGGTCACCCACGAAATGGGCTTCGCCCGGGCTGCCGCCGACCGACTGGTGTTCATCGACGAGGGACGGATCGTCGAATCGGGACTTCCCGACGAAGTGTTCTCCAACCCGAGCCACGAACGGACTCGGGCCTTCTTCGCCAAGATCCTGTACTGATCATGACGACCGGATCGGCGACGCCGGCAGCCGTGGAGTTGGCCGGGATCACCAAGCGCTTTCCGGGAGTGGTGGCCAACGACCGCGTGGACCTCCGCGTCGCCGAGGGTGAGATCCATGCCGTGGTGGGCGAGAACGGTGCGGGCAAGTCGACGCTAATGAAGATCCTCTACGGCATGCAGACTGCCGATGAGGGCCGGATGCTGGTCAGCGGCAACGAGGTGCAGTTCTCTTCTCCATCGGAGGCCATCGACGCAGGCATCGGAATGGTCCACCAACACTTCATGCTGGCCGACCAGCTCACGGTGCTGGAGAACGTTGTTCTGGGGGCCGAACCGACCCGCCGAGGAGTGATCGACTACGACTCGGCTCGCCGCCATCTCGACGAGTTGGGCATCTCCTATGGGCTCGACTTGCACCCCAATGACTTCGTGGAATCCCTGGAGGTTGGCGAACGTCAGCGGGTGGAGATCATCAAGGTCCTCTACCGGGGGGCAAAAGTTCTCATTCTCGATGAACCAACGTCTGTGCTCGTCCCTCAAGAAGTTGAGAAATTGTTCGGCAACCTACGAGAGCTCAAGGCTCGGGGCCACACCATCATCTTCATCGACCACAAGCTCGAGGAGGTCCTGGCCATCGCTGACACCATCACCGTGCTTCGCCAGGGTCGCACCGTAGCCACCATGGCATCCGACCAGGTCACGGCAGCCGAGTTGGCCGAGCTGATGGTTGGTTCCGAATTGCCTAAGCCGTCGACTGAACCGCGGGTGGCCGATCAACATGTGACGCTGTCGCTTCGTTCAGCAACTGTTACGGGAGATGACGGTCGACCCGCACTGGAAGCCGTCGATCTCGAGATACACCGTGGTGAGATCCTGGGTGTGGCCGGCGTCGAAGGCAACGGTCAGGGGGAGCTCATCGAGGCGATCCTTGGGCTCCGCCACTTTGCAGGGGGCGAACTGTTCCTAGATGGGGAGTCCATCACCCACTGGCCAGTCCGTCATCGACGCGAGGCCGGTCTCGGTTACGTGCCAGAGGACCGGCAACGGCGCGGCCTACTGCTAGATGCGCCCCTCTGGGAAAATGTCGTGCTTGGCCACCAGACCCAGCCGCCTTACGCGCGGGGCCAATGGCTAGATCGTTCCAGCGCCCGGGCGGCTGCTGGAACGATCCTCTCGGATTTCGACGTCAGGGCACCGGGCGTAGAAACCTCGGCCCGTGCCTTGTCGGGTGGAAACCAGCAGAAGTTGATCATCGGGCGGGAAATGGCTGCTCGACCACGGATGCTTATTGCCGCCCATCCCACACGCGGTATCGATGTGGGCGCTCAGGCGGCGGTATGGGATGAGTTGCGGGAAGCGCGTCGCGAAGGAATGGCCGTCCTCCTGGTGTCAGCCGATCTGGAAGAACTGATCGGACTGGCCGATCGTCTGGTGGTCATGCTCCGCGGACGAATTACCGCCGAATTGGACCCGACCAACACTTCGCCACGGCTGCTGGGGAGCCATATGACTGGGGCGTCGGTGGATGACCAAGGTGGCGTCGGATGAGCGTTCGACGCTTCGCACTGGCACTGGCCGCGCCCGTTTGCGCATTCACCTTCTCTATAGGGGTGTCTTCACTCGTCCTGATGGCCTTTGGAACCAACCCAATTGACGCATGGTCCGAGATGCTGTCTTACGGCACCCGACTAGAAACCTTCGTCGAGACGGGCAACCGCGCGACTCCCCTGTATCTGGCTGGCATCGCGGTGGCAATCGGCTTCCGTATGAATCTCTTCAACATCGGCGTGGAAGGCCAGTACGTACTCGCCGCACTATTAGCCGCATCGGCGGGTGCCGCGGTCGATCTACCTCCGGTTCTACATGTTGCCCTCATCATCGCCGTCGCCATGACAGTCGGCTCAGCGTTCGCCGGGGTCGCGGGCTACCTCAAAGTCAGCAGGGGCGTCCATGAGGTGATCTCCACGATCATGCTGAACGCCGTAGCACTAGCCGCTGTGGGTTTCCTTCTCCGCAATTGGCTCCTCGACGAGAGCGACACGACCCTCAACATGATGACGCCGGAAATACCGGCATCAGGCCAATTCCCCCACCTCAACTCTCTAGTCGAGACGTTCACGCGCGAAATCACTCGGGGTCGCGAACTCTGGGGTTTCCTACTAGTGGCCGTATTCGTAGGTGTGCTCTTCCACGTCTTCCTTAACCGGACGCGGGTCGGTTTCGACCTTCGAGCCACAGGCCTCAACCCGTTCGCCGCCGAGGCATCAGGCGCAGACCCGTCGACCAACATCGTCCGAGCGATGTTGCTCTCAGGTGCCGTCGCCGGCCTGATCGGCCTTCCCGAGGTGTTGGGCGACGCCCACAAATACGACCTTGGATTCGCTCGTGGTCTTGGATTCACAGGAATCGCCGTGGCCCTCGTGGGCCGAAACCATCCCGGAGGAATCGCGATTGCTGCCTTGCTGTTCGGCTGGCTCGATAGTTCAGCCCCGATCCTGGATGTAGTTGGGGACGCCCCCCGGGAGATTGTGTCGATCCTCCAAGGGGTCGTGGTGTTGTCGGCCGTAGTGGCCTATGAGGTAGTGAACCGGATTCGCCGTGTATCTGAAGCCCGGGATGCTGCAGTGGCCGTCCGACTACCGCTCGAGACCTCTACCGGGAATACCGCGTAATGGAACTCCTGCGGTCTTCCACGGTGCTTCGTTGGATGCTCGCCGCTCTCGGCGTGGTGGTCGTCCTTTCCGTCCTGCAGGAGCTGGCCCGACCAGAGACCATCGACCTCGTCTCCGTTGGAACCGCTGAGTCAACTCTCCGCCGGGCCGTACCCATCCTGTTGGCCGGGCTTGGTGGCATCTGGGCCGAGAGGGCCGGTGTGGTCAACATCGGGCTCGAGGGAATGATGGTTCTCGGTACGTGGTTCGGTGCCTGGGGAGCGCTCGAATTCGGCCCTTGGTGGGGAATAGCGATTGGTATTGCAGGTGGTGCAGCCGGAGGCCTACTCCATGCTGTAGCCACGGTGGGATTCGGCGTTGACCACATTGTCTCAGGGGTGGCCGTCAACATCGTCGCTCCAGCGTTGGCACGATTCCTGTCCGGCGAGGTGTTCTCTGGACGATCGGGTGGGGGCATAACACAATCGCCCCGAGTCGATTCCGTCGGCCATTTCGATCTGCCATTCCTGTCAGGTGGCGAACTCCTTGGATGGAGGACCCCCGACATGCTCGGATGGACCGCAGATCAAAATTGGTTGCTCGCCTCCGACATAGCGGCAGTCCTGTCGGGCATTACCAGCAGCCTCTCGTGGGCAACTCTTCTGGCACTGAGCCTGGTGCCCGTTTCAGTATTCATACTGTGGCGAACACCCTTTGGTCTCCAGATCCGAGCCTCGGGGGAACACCCCGTTGCCGCCGACAGTCTCGGCGTCTCCGTATACCGGATGAAGTTCACCGCGGTGGTGGTCAGCGGCGCATTGGCCGGCTTTGGTGGAGCATTCATTGCCATAGAACAAACCGGTGTCTACCGGGAAGGCCAGGTCCAGGGCAGGGGTTTCATCGGCCTGGCTACGGTCATCTTTGGCAACTGGCAACCCGTGGGTGCCTTCCTCGGGTCACTACTCTTCGGGTTCGCCGATGCGCTACAACTCAGAGACCGCACGGCAGTACATGCCCTTCTGCTGCTCGCCGGCGTAGCCCTCGCGGGACTGGCCCTGCGAGCCCTCCTGAAGCGCAGGCACGGGTCTGCGGTGTTGCTGGCAAGTTCATCGGCAGCCGTACTTTGGTGGTACGCGGTAACCGACGAGGTAGCCGGTGAACTACCACCCATCACGCCGCATGTGGTCACTCTGCTTGTCCTGGTGTTCGCTACCAGCAGGCTCCGGATGCCTGCCGCAAACGGCCTCCGCTACCGGCGCGGACAGGAATAGCGGACAGTGGGCCGTGTCATTGACCCCGGCCAGCTCGCGTCCTGGGACCGCGACGGGTTCGTGGTGCTCCCCGACTTCGTGGACAATGAACTCCAAGCCGATCTCCGTACCCGTATTGCTGAGATCGTGGCCGACTACTCAGCTTCCGGCCTTCCAGACGGTGCGGTTTCCGTGTTCTCAACCACTGAACAGACCCACGCTCAAGACGACTGGTTCCTCACTTCTGGCGATGTGATCCGACCATTCCTTGAAGCGGGAGCCTTTGACGGTGCCGGCAACCAGATCGTGCCCATGGAACAGGCGCTCAACAAGTTGGGCCACGCCATGCACGATCTGGACCCGGTGTTCGACCGCTTCTCGCGCACCCCGGCCCTAGCCGAACTAGCTGCCGAACTGGGTTTCGTCGATCCCCTTCTCCTGCAGTCCATGGTGATCTTCAAGCCTCCCCACATAGGCGGCGAAGTGACCTGTCACTGCGACCACTCGTTCCTGTGGACCGAACCCCAGACGGTGGTTGGGTTCTGGTTCGCCCTGGATGCAGCCACTGTCGACAATGGCTGCATGTGGGCCATCCCCGGCGGGCAGACCGGCGGGGCGCGCACCCGGTTCCGCCGTGAGGGCGCCGGCACGACCACCGACGTGCTAGACCCCAAGCCATACGACATGGACGCCCTGGTGCCCCTCGAGGTGGAGGCCGGTACCTGTATCGCCTTCCACGGCTGCCTTCCACACTGGAGCGGCCCCAACACCTCGGACCAACCCCGGCTGGCCTACACGCTGCACCTCATCGATGGCGCGGCCCACTACGCAGCCGACAACTGGCTGCAACGGGGCCCCGACCTCCCCCTTCGTGGATTCTGAGCCCTGTCTTTCTGACCCATCCGCGGGTCTGGGTAGCCTGACCCATGAGAACTGATACCAACCTCAACCAGCCGCCCCGGTTGGAGACGATCCGCCGAGCCCCCAAGGTGCTCCTCCACGACCACCTGGACGGCGGCCTCCGCCCGTCCACGGTGTTGGATCTAGCCGACGCTTCCGGCCACGTTCTTCCTGCCGACGACGAGACCTCTCTGTCCAACTGGTTCCACCGGGGCGCCGATCGCCTCGACCTCGGTCTCTACCTCGAGACCTTCGAACACACGGTCGGCGTCATGCAGACCCCGGAGGCCTGCCACCGGGTGGCCGCCGAGTGCGCCGGCGACCTGGCCGACGACGGCTGTGTGTACGCCGAGATCCGCTTCGCCCCGGCGTTGCATACCGATCAGGGCATGGCGCTCGATGAGGTGCTCGAAGCAGTCCTGGCCGGTTTCGCCGACGGTTCGAGAGGCACCCCGCTGACCGTCCGCACGCTGGTCACGGCCATGCGGACCTCGACCGATTCACTCGAGGTAGCTGAGCTGGCGGTCCGGTACCGGGAACGCGGCGTAGTCGGGTTCGACATCGCCGGCCGGGAGGCTGGTTACCCGCCGACCCTCCATCTGGCGGCCTTCCAATACCTGCAACGGGAGAACTTCCACTTCACCATCCACGCCGGCGAGGCGTTCGGCCCTGCGTCGATCTGGGAGGCCGTGCAGTACTGCGGTGCCGAACGTCTGGGCCACGGCGTGCGAATCGTGGATGACATCACGACCGACGCAGACCACGAGCCCCACCTGGGCCGACTGGCCTCCTTCGTCCGGGACCGTCGCATCCCCCTTGAGCTCTGCCCAACGTCCAACGTGCACACCGGGGCGGCGGCCGACATCGCGTCGCACCCCATTGGCGACCTGCGGCGGCTCGGCTTCCGGGTTACCGTCAACACCGACAACCGTCTGATGAGCGACGTCTCGATGACCTCGGAGATGGCCTCCCTGAGCGAGGCCTTCGGCTGGGGCCTGGTCGACCTGCGTTGGCTAACCATCAACTCAATGAAGAGCGCCTTCCTGCCCTTCGACGAACGGCTGGCCATCATCGAGGACGTCGTCAAGCCCGGGTACGCCGAGCTGATGGCAGAGACCGGATGAGCACGCTGTCCGAAGCCGATTCCCGGACCCTGGTCGCCGCAGCCGGCGTGACCGTATCGAGATGGGCCACGGCCGACGATGCCGACAACGCTGCGGTGGCGGCTGAGGAAATGGGCTTCCCCGTAGTAGTCAAGTTGTGCGGTGATGCAATTGCCCACAAGTCCGAACGGGGACTGGTGCGCCTGTCTTTGACCTCGGCCGATGATGTGCGGGGCGCGGCGACCGAGCTGTTAGGTGCGGCCACCGAATCCGACGGCGACGTCGAACTGCTGGTTTCGACCATGGTGAGTGGCGACCGGGAACTCATCGCCGGACTGGTGCGTGACCCCCAGTTCGGACCGTGCGTGATGCTGGGCGTGGGCGGCGTCCTCGCCGAAGCGGTCGCCGACGTGGCCTTCCGCCTGGCGCCCCTGGAACGGCTCGATGCCCACGAGCTGATCGATGATTTGGGAGCCCAGACGCTGCTCGGACCATTCCGGGGCCAGCCGGCGGTCGACCGCGACGTCCTGGCCGACACCCTGTGCGCCCTGGGTGACCTGGCCAGCGACCCGACCATCGCCTCGATCGACCTGAACCCCTTGATCGTGTTTGAGGGCCAACCGATGGCCGTCGACGCCCTCGTGGAGCGCACCTGATGGCGCGTGACCTAACCCCACTGTTCGAGCCCCGCGGCGTAGTGGTGACCGGCGTGTCCAGCCATCCGGGCAAGTTCGGCTTCGTAACCCTCCACAACCTCCTGTCGTGTGGCTACCAGGGCGAGGTGTTCGCCGTGGGTCGGCCTGATCCCGAGGGAACGGCCGCCACTATCTTGAGCCGTCCCGTCCTGACCTCCGTCGATGCGCTGCCCGAAGGAGCAGCCGAGCTGCTCGTGGTGTGTACCCCCGTGTCGGCCAACGAGCAGATCATCCGCACAGCCGCCGGACGTGGAATACGAGCCGTGTTCGTGGCCGCCGGTGGGTATTCAGAAGCCGGCGAAGAGGGCGCTAAAGCCGAGGCCCGCCTGGTGGCCCTGGCCGATGAACTGGGCCTCGTCCTGGCCGGACCCAACGGACAGGGCATCACCTCCCCACCGGTGGACCTGTGCGCCCAGATCGTGGCGCCCTTCCCTCCCCGCGGCAGGATCGGAGTGGCCTCCCAGTCGGGCAACTTCGTCTCGGCGTTCCAGAACTACGCGACCCAGACGGGCATCGGCATCAGCCGTTCTGTGTCCGCCGGAAACGCTGCGGCCACCAGCATCGCCGACTACCTGGAGTGGTTCGCCGATGACCCAGAGACCAACGTCGGCCTCTGCTACCTGGAGGGCCTCACCGACGGGCGCGACTTCTTCGAGCGGGTCCGCGCCATCACTCCCCGGATGCCCGTGGTGGTCGTCAAAGGTGGGGCGACCTCCGGTGGCCAACGGGCCGCGGCGTCTCATACCGGGTCGCTTGCGTCCGACGACCGCGTGTTCGACGGGATGGCCCGACAGGCCGGCATGGTGCGGGCCATGACCATCGAGGCGGCTTTCGAGGCGGCCGCCACCCTGGCCACCCAGCCACTACCGGGCGGCAGCAGCGTGGTGGTGTTGACCACGGCCGGCGGCTGGGGTGTAGTGGCCGCCGACGCGATAACCGCCCATCGAGATCTAACGCTCACCACACTTCCCGACGACCTGCTGACCGCGGCGGACGCAATGCTCCCACCACGTTGGAGCCGCAACAACCCAGTTGACCTGGCCGGTGGCGAGACCCGTGAGACCATCCCCGAGCTGCTCGACATGGTGGCCGGCCACCCGGGCGTGGACTCGGTGGTCCAACTGGGGCTGGGCATCCAGGGCAACACCGCGGCGTTAACCCGTAACGGGCCGTTCCACCCCGATCACGGCCTGGAACGTATCGTGGACTTTCACGAACGTCAGGAGCGTCGCTACGCCGAGGCAGCCGCCGACGCATCGACCACCCATGACAAGCCGGTACTGGTGGCATCCGAACTAGCCGTGACCCAGCCCGGCAACCCCATGGTGGCCGCCGTGCGGAGCACCGACCGGCTCTGCTACCCATCGGCCGATCGGGCCGTGGCAGCTCTCGGCCATCTGGTCCGGTATGCCGCGTGGCGTAGGGCCCGCGCCTGACCCGGCCGACAGACCAGTCGACGGCTCAATCAGAAACGCTTGGTCAGAAACAGAGTCAGCGGCGGGCTGAGCGAAGGGCGACAGCCAGGTTGCCGCGACGACCCACTTCGACGCCATCCAGGTCCAGGAACGTAGCCAGCCGGTCCAACTCGGCCGACAATTCGACGGCCACATGGTCCCGATCCACCCCGTCCTCGGCGAACACGCCTCGAGCCAACAGAAGACCGGTTCCCCCACTAGCCCCACCCTTTGCCCGGCGGTCGGCCTTGACGTCGACCCGACCCACCAACCGGTCTCCCAGGAGGAACGGCAGTACGTAATAGCCGTACTGCCGTTCCGGTTCCGGCACGTAGATCTCGATGCGGTACCGAAAGTCGAACAGTCGCTCGGCCCGCGGCCGGAACCAAACCACCGGATCGAACGGTGATAGCAGGGCCCGGGCCCTCACCGCCCGGGGGCGAACCGCGTCGGGGTGGAGGAAGGCGGGATTCCGCCAACCCTCCACGGTTGCCGGTACCAGCCGCCCCGCATCGACCAGGTCGGTCACCAGTGGCCGAGCATCACGAGGACTGATGCGGAAGTAGTCAGCCAGATCAACGGCGGTCCCTATGCCGTGGCACCGTGCTGCAACCTCCAACAGATCGCGTTGGCCGTCGGCCTCAGTCGGGGTAGGCCGGGCCAGAACCTCGGCGGGCACGAGCCGGTCGAACGCCTCGTAGGTGCGTTCGAAGTTTCCGATACGGCGGCTGCCCACTTCGCCAA
>JASLKB010000085.1 GCA_030747775.1 Acidimicrobiales bacterium
AGGGCTGTGGCTAGTGCGTCGGCCCTATCGCGGACGTCAGCGGCCTCCTCGAATCGTTCCTGTTCGGCCAGCCGGACCATGCGGTCGGCTAGCGGGTGGAGGAGGAGCCCGGACTGGTCGGTGAGGCCGGATTGGGCTGTTGCCACGATCGCTGCGTAGTCCTCCTCGGAGGTGTCGCCGGTGCAGGGGCAGGTGGCTACTCCGAGTTGGGCGGGTGCGCACGGGCCCGAGTGGGGCGTCCTCCCTGGCCGACCGGTGCATCGACGGAGGGGGACCACGGTCTCGACTGCCTCGATGATCCGACGAGCCGTCGAGGTCGAGGAGACCGGGCCGAGGTAGAGACTTCTGTCGTCCTTCACGACTCGGGCGGCCGAGAGGCGAGGGAACCGTTCGCTGAGAGACAACTTGACGTAGGTATATCGGCGCCACGTGGTCCCCTGCTGGTTGAACCTCGGCTCGTGTTGGTGGATGAGACGGACCTCGACGACAGCGGCCTCTAGGGGACTGGAGCAGGTCCGGTGGTCGATTCGTAGGGTCTCTTTTAATAGTTGGGCGGTTTTACGCCTGCTGTCGGAGGAGAAGTAACTACGGACACGTGAACGCAGGTTGCTGGCCCGACCGACGTAGAGAACTTCGCCTCGTTGCCCCCTGAAGAGGTAGACGCCCGGTTTGCGGGGAAGATCCTCGGTGAGGCGAAGCTTGGCCACCTGCGCGTGGCCAGCCATCCGAGGCAGAACGAGAAGGTCTTCGAGGCCGGTCACCCCGAGAGCGCCGGCTCGTTCTAGGAGCAGGTGGAGCAGGTCGCTGGTGGCCAGAGCATCGTCTAGGGCGCGGTGGGAGGGCTGGCGACTGAGTCGGAGATGGGTGGCCAGTGTCCCCAACCTGCAGTTGGGAACTTCGTCGCGCAGTAGACGTCGAGCGAGTCTGCATGTATCAACGGATCGGTTCGCCAATGGCTGGCGTCCGGTCGAGGCCATGGCGGCCTTTAGGAACGACAGATCGAACTGGATGTTGTGGCCCACGACAACTGCGTCTCCTAGGAACTCCAGAAGTGAGGGGAGAACGGCTGCGATGGGAGGGGCGTTGACGACCATGGCTTCGGTGATGCCGGTCAGGATGGTGATCGATGGGGGGATGCCGGTCCCGGGGTCAACAAGGGTCTGGAAGGTTCCGAGGCATTCGCCGCCGCGCAACTTGACGGCACCGACCTCGGTGATGGCGCAGTCAGCCGCCGACGTCCCGGTGGTCTCGAGGTCGATCACGCAGAAGGTCACGTCGGTGAGAGGCGTTCCCAGGTCGTCGAGGCTGCCTTGTTGGGGGATCACCACTGGGGAAGCGGTCACCACACCATCTAATCGAACAAATGTTCGTTAGGCAAGCAGCGTCCAGGCATGTTCCAGAGAGCGCTGTCACACCCCATCGGCAGGATGGGGACATGGATAAATCACACGACATTCTCACCCCTGATATCCCCACCACAGACATGCTCACTATCGACTGTGCGACCTGCTCGCAGCGGCACAGCTCCACCTGCGACGACTGCATGGTGACCTTCCTCTGTAGCCGGGAGCCAGGAGACGCAGTGGTTGTTGATCTGGGTGAGGTCCGGGCCTTGAAGGTTCTCGGCGACTCAGGCCTCGTTCCCCCACTCAGGCACTCGACCTCTATTTGATGGACATTGCTACGGCCATTGAGAGCCAGGTTCGACATGGAAGGCTGGGGGAATGGCCCCCGATATGACGACTGATCTGTCGGCCCTAGCAGAGCAGCTCCTCGCTGTGGGCTCAGCGGCTGGACTGGATGCCGGAGGGGTAGCTGGGGCCCATCCGTTCGACGATGTTCGGTCCGAGCTCGAACGGAGACGAGAGGAGGGTCTTCACGGCGGAATGCAGTTTACTTTTCGCAATCCGGCTCGATCGACTGACCCAGGGAGGATCCTGGCCGGGGCACAGTCTCTAGTCGTGGGGGCCATGCGGACTCCGGCGGCTCGCTTGGCTGAGGTCGGGGCGGGGCGTATGCGGATCGCCGCATACGCCCGCCACGACCATTACGCGGATCTTCGCCGGTCGTTGGAAGTAGTGGCTGGCAGGCTCCGGTCCGGGGGGTGGAGAGCCATGGTCGTGGCCGACGACAACGCCTTGGTTGATCGGGCAGCCGCCGTCCGGGCCGGCATCGGTTGGTGGGGACGAAACGCCAACGTATTGCTGCCGGGACGCGGGAGTTGGTTCGTTCTCGGGTCGGTGGTTACTGATGCGCCGCTGCCTCCGTCGGTCCCATTGGATGATGGGTGTGGAACCTGCCGGCAGTGCCTCGACGGATGTCCGACCGGCGCCATTCTTGAACGAGGGGTCATCGACGCACGTCGCTGTCTGGCATGGCTGGCCCAGGCGCCGGGCCCGATCCCCCGGGAATTCCGTGAGGCGCTTGGTGGCCGGCTTTACGGTTGCGATGAGTGTCAGGAGGTCTGCCCGGTGGGTCGCTCGGATCGGACGACCGAGGGGTCCACTGATCCGAGCGCCGACGTTGATATCGCCGAAGTACTTGATGCCACCGACGAGGAATTGCTGGATCGGTTCGGCCGGTGGTACATCGCGGAGCGCGATCCACGGTTTCTACGTCGCAACGCCCTAGTGGCGCTAGGCAACACCGGTCAGGGTTCCGCCCCCGAAGTGGAAGGACGGCTGAGCCGGTGGCTCGCCGACCGGGATCCGCTTCTCCGGGCTCACGCCGTCTGGGCTGCCGGACGCCTCGGACGACACGACCTCCTGGTGGGAGTGGATGCTTCTGAACCCGAGGTGGCCGAGGAGTTGGCGGCCGTGGGCGGCAGGGTGGGGTAGTGAGGCGTCACCTCCTCGTCACCAACGACTTCCCGCCAAAGGTTGGCGGCATCCAGTCCTACCTGTGGGAACTCTGGCGTCGCCTGCCGGCTGAAGCCGTAGCCGTTCACACCACGCCGTACGCCGGAGCCGCTCAATTCGACGCTGAACAGTCCTTCGCCATCACCCGGTCCCGGGAACCGATCCTCTTACCGACACCGATGGTTTCACGCCGGGTGGAGCGTCTGGCCGAGGTTCATGAGGCCGAACTGGTGATCTGGGACCCGGCGCTCCCGGTAGGACATGCTGCGCATCGGATGAACCGTCCGTATGCCGTGGTCCTCCATGGGGCGGAGGTCGCCGTGCCCGGTCGACTCCCAGGAACCCGCCAGCTCTTACGCCGGGTCTTGCGAGGTGCATCGTTGGTGATCTGCGCTGGCCGCTATTCCGCAGCCGAGGCCGAGCGTGCGGCCGGCCATCCGCTGCCCACACTGATCGTGCCGCCGGGCGTAGACACTGACCGCTTCCGGCCTCTTGATGCCTCTGAGCGGTCCTCGGTCCGTCGGGAGCTAGGTCTCCCGGTCGATGCACCACTTGTGGTGAGCGTGAGTCGTCTCGTGCCGCGCAAAGGAATGGACACTTTGGTACGTGCTGCCAGCCGGTTGAGCGAGCGGATTCCCGACGCGGTGGTGGCTATCGCCGGCTCGGGTCGCGACCGGGCTCGACTGGAGGGGTTGGTGGAGTCGACCGATGCTCCGGTACGGCTATTGGGACGGGTGCCCGACGAACTGCTACCGGGGATGTACGGCGCTGGTGATGTGTTCTCGATGTCATGTCGGAACCGATGGGCTGGGCTCGAGCAGGAGGGTTTCGGCATCGTGTTTGTCGAAGCCGCGGCGGCCGGCGTTCCGGTAGTGGCCGGCGACAGCGGCGGTTCGGCGGAGGCGGTTGTCGACGGGGAGACCGGACTGGTGGTTCACCGTCCTGGCGGTCCGTTCCAGGTGGCCGAGGCACTCGCTGACCTCATCGATGACGAACCCCGACGGTTGGAGATGGGTCGCCGGGCCCGAGCGCGAGCCGAGGCCGAGTTCTCCTATGACGTTTTGGCGAACCGCCTGCGGGAGGGGCTGGACGCAACTGAACTCCGCTCGTGATCGGGGTAACGGGGTACCCGCTGCTGGATCGGGGAGGACTATCGTCGGGTGGAAGGAGGAGGACAATGACCGACCACGCCAGTCAGCAGGCGATCGTGCGGGCCACGCCGGAGCGCTGTTACGAGATGGTGCTCGATGTCGAGCGTCTACCGGAATGGGCCCCCGACATCAAGGAGGCCACTGTTCTGGTCCGTGACGATCAGGGTCGCCCAGGTGACGTGGCGTTCCGTGCAGCGGCTATGGGCCGCAGCACCACTTACACCCTCCGGTATAGCTATGGATCCAATCCGTTGCGGATTTCGTGGCGCCTAGTTGAGAGCGACCTACTGGAGCGGATGAGCGGCGAGTACGAGTTCCTTGCCGTTTCCGACGACGCCGATGCCACTCGGGTGGTCTACGACCTCGACGTGGATCTCCTTATTCGTCTCCCAGGATTCGTTCGCCGCCGCCTCGAGGCCAAGGTGGTCCACGCTGCTATCGAGGATCTCAGGGCTCGGATCGAGGTCGGTACGCCTGCCAGCTGAATGAGTCCTCGTCTGCATCGAAAATAAGCAGCGTCTTGGTTAGGCGGTGCGAATCTTGCGAGAAGCCCTCAACTGACTTGAGGTGTGAGGGCCGTCGGATCGGTTCAGTTTTCTGACTGGAGGGGCAAGAACGACTGGTAGTTGTTGCAGGTGACCGGAGCTCCTTCCACGGGTGGCTCCCCGTCACTCACCGGTACGTTGATGGCTTCAAGGGTGTCCGGGCCGGCGAGGAGCACGACCACCCTGTCGATCTCGGCCCCGATCACCAGTTGGTCAGCGGTGCAGACCAGCATGGCAAAAGCCAGGCGGTTACTTGCGCTGTCGTCGGGTGGGAAGCCATCGAGTGAGTCGAGGTGCACCTCCAACAGTCCACCGTCCAGCACTGTTCCGATGACGGCACTGCCCTCGGCGAACGGCGAGACGAGTCCAGCGTCCTGTTCGTCGGCACTCGGGCCGGCGAACACCTCGGCCAGGATCACGTTGATTGATCCGTCACCCTTGATCTCGCGGTCTACGGGCTCGAGGACCTGACGGTCCTCCTCGTCTACACGTGCCAGGTAGATCTGTACCGTCTCGGTCGGTGTGGGCGGCGCGGTGGTAGTCGGCGCCGCGGGGAGGAGGGCATCGGGGAGGTCTACGGCCAGATCCCGGGTCGAGTTGTCCACCGGGATGCCACAGGAACTGGCGACCAGCAGGCCTGCGACGACAATGACGTTGGTGAGCAGCATACGGACGGGCCGGGCCGCCAATAGCCAGATGGTGAGTGTCGTATGGCCTGTCCCGTTCACCACTCCATCTCCGATTTCCCTACAAGCGGGGTGAGCGGTAGTTCCAGGACGAACCGGGCGCCGGAGCGTCCATCCACCCGGTCCTCGACCCAGACCCGCCCCTGATGGAGGCGGAGGTCCTCGGTCACCAGGCTGAGTCCTAAGCCGGTTCCCCCACCGGCACCTCGGCGTCCTCCGGCAGAGCCCCGCGCGAACCGGTCGAAGATTTCCTGTCTTTCGTGTACGGGGATTCCAGGTCCCTCATCTTCCACAGAGATCCGGATGACCTCGTCGTGTTCCATGGATAGGACCGTGGAACCCCCAGCGTGTCGGCGGGCGTTATCCAAGAGGTTGGCCATTACCCGGGCCAACCGTCTTTTGTCGGCGTCGATTACCAGTGAGCCGGTCCCTGGTGGCAGTACCAGCGTCAGGGACGGATCCTCGGCTGCCGTGGCCCGGAGGAAGCGCACTAGGTCCACTTCGGTCAGATCGAGGGCAGCCACTCCGGCGTCGTAGCCCGAAATCTCGAGCATTTCGTTGACGAGGCGGTTGAAGCGTTCGAGGTCTTCCACGAGCAGGTCCAGGGCGATCCGGGAACGATCCGAGAGTTCGTCTCGTCGGGCTTCCAGTACCCCGACACCAGCCATAAGCGTGGTCAACGGGCTCCGGAGTTCATGGCTGACGTCTGAGGCGAACCGGGCATCCCGGTGGATGCGTTCCTCGAGGGCCCGGGCCATCTCGTTGAACGAGTCGGAGAGCCGATCCAAGTCGGGATCGGCCTGGGGTCCGAGGCGGGTATCGAGGCGCCCACCGGCGATGGCCTCGGCAGCGCCCCGGACGCGTCGGAGGGGGCGGAGCATTCGGCGGGCTGCCCAGGATCCCAGGAGAGCGGCCAGGACGGTGGTCGCCGCGCCAGCCCCGAGCAGGATGATCCGGAGGTCGTCGAGGGTCTCGGATACCTCCATCAGGTCAACGACCGCGTAGTAGTCAGCGTCGAAGGCGGCGAGTGGGATACCGACCACAAAGTGTGGCTGACCGCGTACCGGAGCCAGGACCTGCCCGGCTGTCCGGCCGCTGAGCCTGAGCACCAGGCTGGGCGGGAGGTCGTCGCGGTTGAGTTCTGGTGCCGGTAGCCAGTCGTTGCCCAGCCGGATGATCCGTTGGCCACCCTCCAGACGGGTCAGGGAGTCGGCGATGGCCTGGATGTCCTCGATGGAGGAATCCGGCGTGAGCTGGTTGCTTAGACGGGTGGCGTTAGCGACGGCCATGGCGGCGGCCGCCCCTTCCCGGGACTCGATGAGCTGGCGGCGGGTCAGGACGAGGGTACTGAGGGCGAGCAGGATCGATACCAAGAGGCCACCCACAGCGAAAAGCACAGCGATCCGGTTTCCCAAACCGAGGCGGCTTGTTTCGTCGGCCATTTGGTCTTCCGGTTCGGGTGCGATGTCGGCGGTAGCTAGTCCGGGGCGGGCCGGTCTCAGCCTTGGAACTTGTAGCCCATGCCGCGGATGGTGGTCACGTAGCGGGGATTACCTGGGTCGGGCTCGATCTTGGTTCGGAGGCGTCGGACGTGGACATCGACGAGGCGCCCATCGCCGAAGTAGTCGTAGCCCCAGACCTTCTCGAGGAGGTCTTCGCGACTCAGTACCCGACCGTCGGCGGTAGCCAATTCGACGAGGAGACGAAACTCGGTGCGGGTCAGGTGGACCTCGTTGCCAGCTTGGCGGACTACCCCCTCCTCAGGAAGCACTTCCAGGTCTCCTACGTGGATTTGGTTGGGTTGCACATCGTCTGACCGGACGCGCCGCAGCAGAGCGCGGATTCGTGCCGAGAGTTCCTTCGGGTCGAAGGGCTTGCGGAGGTAGTCGTCGGCACCGGCTTCGAGGCCGGCCACTACGTCGTGGCTATCGGACCGGGCGGTCACCATCACGATGGGGACGTCGCCTAGTCGTCGGATATTCCGACAGACCTCGAAGCCGTCTATCCCAGGAAGCATGATGTCGATTAGGACTACGTCGGCGGGCTGGCGCCTGAAGGCGTCCAGCGCCTCCTCGCCACTAGCTGTTTCTTCGACATCCCACCCTTCCTCTTCTAGCGCCATGCGCACCGCAGTACGGATGCGTTCGTCGTCCTCGACGGTCAGGATCCGGGTACTCATCTCACGATGTTGCCCCATGGAGGGCCTCCATGTCGCCGAATTGGTACTCCGAGGGTCTAAGAGCCGGCCGGAGCCGGCTCTTTCGTTCGACATTGGTGGTCAAACACGGTCAGCCTGGACCTCTCTAAGCAGGTCCAGGAGGGGTCCGTGGATAGCAGCCGGAGCGGCCACCGTCATCTCCCCGGTGCTGGGTCGTCCGTCCAGGTCCGTGACCTTGCCTCCGGCCTCCGAGACCAGAACGGTCCCGGCTGCACAGTCCCAGGGGTTCAGACCTCGTTCAAAATAGGCGTCGACGCGTCCGCACGACACCGAGGCCAAGTCGATTGCGGCGCCGCCCATACGGCGGATGTCTCTGATCTGAGGCAACAAGCCGACGAGAACCTCGGCTTGACGTCCCCGACGGTGAGGGTCGTACGAGAAGCCGGTAGCAACCAGAGCGGTGGTCAGATCGGTGGTGCTGCTCACCCGGACTAGTTGGCCGTTGCGGGTCGTGCCGTGGCCAACTGCTGCTGTGAACTCGTCGTCCAGTAGGGGATCGAGCACGACCCCCGCGGCAGGCTCGTTGTCGACTTCCACACCAATGGAGACAGAGAACCCGGGATGGCCGTAGACGAAGTCCGTCGTCCCGTCGATCGGATCAATCACCCAACGGACACCGGAGGTCCCCTCCACCCCGGTGCCCTCCTCGCCGAGTATCGAGTCCCCGGGTCGAGCATCGAGAATCCGACTGACGATCTGGGCCTCGGACCAACGGTCCACTTCGGTGACCAGATCGGTGGCCGTGCTCTTAGTGGACGAGACGTCAACTTGCCCTGCACGGCGTCTGATCTCAGGACCGACCGCTCGGGCGATGTCTAGAGCGAGGTCCCGGAGTGCGGCGTAGTCGACCATGGTGAGATAGGTCAGTCCACTGGATGCCGATCCCGAGCGGCGCGTTGCCGCTCGGTGGCCTTCCATTCAGCCATGGCTCGCAACGAGAGTACTGCCACCACGGCCACTCCAGCGGCGGCGAAGGTCGCCCCGGCGAGCCCCATCGAGCCGGCGAGGGCCGGACAGCTGTCGGCGCATTGGAGATCGGTGACCGCGTAACCGATCAGGCCGCCGGACGCCCCGGCCATGATGATGGCAAGGAGGGCCAAGATCCGGGCCAGTGTTGAAGGCTCGGCGGAGGAGAGGGCGCCGCCGGTGGATTCGTTCACGGACGGAACGCTACCGGCCCTCTCTGGGTGCCTGTCAGACTGCGGTAATGGCTGGACGACCTGATACGGCCGGGGGTGAGCCTCGGGGACGAAACAGCGAGTGGCGGGTCGGTAGCGGGTTGTTGCTGGCCGATGACGAGAGGCGGCCCGCAGGTTTCCCTGATGGTGTGATCGGGACACACGTCCTGCTGGTGGCCAACCGACGGCGTGGGGGATCGGTGGACTGGAGCCCCCCCGGTGGTGTGGTGGATCCTGGGGAAACACTCTTGGATGCGTTGACGCGAGAGGTGATCGAAGAGACCGGCCTACAGGTCGATGGGTGGTCCGGGCCCTGTTACCGGGTCCGAGTGGAGTTTCCTGATCGGGCAATGACCCTCGTGGCGGAGGTCCATCGCGCCCTTTCGTGGCACGGAGAAATGGCACTCAGCGACCCCGATGGGATCGTGGAGGACGCACGCTTCGTTGCCTTCAACGATGTCCGTAGCCTGGTTGCCTCGGCGCCTCAGTGGGTGCGGGAACCCCTGGGGGACTGGTTGCTGACCGGTGGGCAGGACGAGGTGCCACCGGTATATGGATTCGTGGCTCAGAAGCATGGGCAACCTGCCTTTTCGAAGGAGTGGCTGGTGGAGCGAGTAGATCTCCCTCCGAGTGGATGAGGGGTCGGGCGTGAGCGGCGAGACGCCCATCTTGCACGTCGACATGGACGCCTTTTTTGCGTCCGTGGAGTTAGTTCGCCGACCCGAACTCAGGGGCCGACCTGTGGTGGTGGGCGGTGAAGGGGACCGTGGGGTGGTGGCGGCAGCGTCTTACGAAGCCCGTGCGTTTGGGGTTCAATCGGCGATGCCGTCGACGAGGGCCCGACGTCTGTGTCCGGACCTTGTTTTCATTCGTGGCGATCATCAGCTGTACCGGGAGGTCAGCGACAGGATTATGGAGGTCTTCGCCCGTTACTCGCCGTTGGTGGAGCCACTCTCTTTGGATGAGGCATTTCTTGACGTGTCCGGTGCTGGTCGGTTGCACGGTCCACCCGAGACGGTTGCGGCGGCCATCAGACAGGACCTGGTCGCCGAAGAGTCCTTGACCTGCAGCGTGGGGGTGGCCCCCAACAAGTTCCTTGCCAAGTTGGCTAGCGGGCGGGCCAAGCCAACGGCTGGCCCCGCTGGGCCGGAGTTCGGATCGGGAATCGAAGTGGTCCCGGCGGACGGGGTGGAGGCATTCCTGGATCCACTACCCGTTCAGTCGGTATGGGGGGTCGGACCTCGCACATTGGAGCGTTTGGAGCGTTATGGAGTCCGGACGATCGCTGATCTGCGTGGCTTACCATCGGAGACTTTGGTGTCGACACTGGGTCGTTCGGCGGGCAGCCAACTTTGGCGTCTCGCCCGCGGGATCGACGATCGACCGGTAGAGCCGGATCGGGCCACGAAGTCGATTGGTCATGAGGAGACGTTTGCCCGCGATCTCGCTGATACATCCGAGGTCCACCGTCACCTGGTTCGAATGGTCGATGCGGTGGCCCGCCGCGTGCGCAGTGCCGGCGTGGTCGGGAGGACGGTGTCGGTGAAGCTTCGGTATCCGGACTTCACCACTGTGGGTCGGAGTCAGACGTTGGCCGACCCTACCGACCTTGCGGTGGAGATCCTGGCGTCAGCATCCTCGCTAATGGACTCGATTGACATCACGCCGGGCATTCGGCTCCTCGGT
>JASLKB010000086.1 GCA_030747775.1 Acidimicrobiales bacterium
GATCGTTGACCACGAACCGGAGGAGCCCGGCTACGAGGTGTTCCCCCCCCGATGAGCACAGTTCCCGATTACATGACGGCACTTCACCTAGTGGGTAACGGTGGGCCAGAAAAACTGGTGTTGCGCCATGACGTACCAGTCCCTGTGCCCACGGACGACGAGGTGCTGGTGCGGGTCCGGGCCTGCGCTATGAACAACACCGACGTGAACACCCGGGTGGGCTGGTACTCCAAGTCTGTTACCGGGCCTACGGCCACCGAAGGGTTCACAGATGAAGAGTCGATGGGTGATGTCGCCGAGGACGCCGCCTGGGGCGGTAGCGGCTTGACCTTTCCCCGGATCCAAGGGGCGGACCCGTGTGGAGAGGTTGTAGCCGTTGGTGCAGCATCTGATCCGGATCTACTAGGCCGACGGGTGCTGGCCGATGGCTGGATTCGCGATGCGTCCGATCCATCGGACCGGTCGAAGGCGGGCTATCTGGGATCTGAGCGCGATGGCGGCTACGCGCAGTACTGTGCGATCCCCGTTCGAAACGTGTATCCAGTTGATCCTGTCGAAGGTCCGCCGCTGGATCTGACCGACGTCGAGTTGGCGTCGTTTCCCTGCTCATGGGCCACCGCCGAACACATGCTCACCAGATCCGGAGTCGGTTCGGAGGAAACGGTGGTAGTGACTGGCGCATCTGGCGGCGTGGGATCAGCATTGGTGCAGTTGGCGGGGCTGCGGGGCGCCCGGGTGGTGGCCGTCACGGCTGCCTCTAAGTTCGACGCCCTGTACTCCATCGGTGCCGACGTGTGCGTGGACCGTGACGCGAAGGACCTGGCCTCGGTCGTGGTCGAGGCGGCTGCCGGCCTCGGTCGGGTTCCAGGCGCTAGACCGGGCCGGGTCGACGTGCTGGCCGACGTGGTCGGAGGACCAGACTTCGTCCCACTGCTGGAGGTGATCAGTCGTGGTGGGCGATACACGACGGCCGGCGCTATCGCCGGACCCATCGTGGACCTGGACCTACGGACCTTGTACCTCAACGACCTGGACCTGTACGGCTGCACTGTCTACGAACCGTCTGTGTTCGACGCCCTTATGGGCTACATCAAGCGTGGTGAGGTGCGCCCGGTGGTGGCTGCCTCGTGGCCGCTGGCCGACTTCCACGCTGCCCAGGAGGCGTTCAGCGCCAAGTCCCACGTGGGGGCCATGGTCGTCGAGATCCCCTAACGGGTTCGAGGGTTCACGGGACAGGTGGGTCGTCGGCGTGGAGCGGGGCAAAGAAGTCCAGGTTGTCCTGCAGCAGGTCGAAGCAGGTCATGTCGGTCGGGGGCAGTTCGCCCTCGTGGACACCGGCCGGTTCGGTCCGGTCGCCCCACGTGAGGGCGATTGAGCCCCACGTGACCCCTCCACCGAAGGCGGTCAGAACCACCGTGTCTCCCGGCGAGACGCGACCTGCATCGAGGGCGTCGGAGATGGCCATGGGGATGGAGGCAGCAGCGGTGTTGCCCAGGCTTCCGATGTTCACAAACACGCGGTCTTTGTCGATGCCGAGGCGCCGGGTGGCCGAATCTATGATTCGGGCGTTGGCCTGGTGGGGAACCACTAGGTCCACGTCGTCGGCGGTCAGCCCCGCCAGTTCCAATACCCGGTTTGCTGATGCTGAAATTCCCTGAACGGCGATTTTGAACACGGCCTGGCCCTCGAAGTGCAGCCGGTGGATCGCCGGGTCGTTGGTGGGGCTGGGTTCGCCCATGGACCCCATGGAGCGGATCAGCATGGTGCCGCCCTTCCCGCCGTCGGCGCCCAGATCCACGGCTAGCACGCCGGCCCCGTCCTCGGACGGTTCGAACACCGCGGCGCCCGCACCGTCACCGAACAGGATGGCCGTGCCACGGTCCCGGTAGTCCATGGCGAAGTGCAACTTCTCGGCACCCACCAGCAGGACATTGTCGACGAAGCCTGACTCGATCATCCCGGCCACAACTGACGTGCCGTAGACGAAACCCGAACAGGCGGCGTTCAGGTCGAATGCACCGGCGTTGGTGGCACCGATCCGGTCTTGGATCATGGCGGCAACACTCGGGCAGAGGATTTCGGGTGTACAGGTGGCTACCACCACGAGGTCGATCTCCTCGGCGTTCATTCCTGAGCAAGCCAGCGCCCGACGGGCGGCCAACTCGGCCAGGTCGGTCGTTTCGACGTGGGACAACTGCCGGTTGGAGATGCCGGTGCGTTCCACGATCCACTCGTCGCTGGTGTCCATGAGCTGCTCGAGGTCGGCGTTAGATAAGGAGACGGGGGGAACGCACTTACCCCATCCGGTGATCGCGGCGCGACGAGACATAGAGGATTTCCTACCACGCGGGCTGTTCGTTCCCGTCTCCGGAGCCCCACCGGGAACAGGTCGCCGGTAGGTTCGACTCCGTATGTCGGTCGACCAGATGACCCTGTTCATGGCCCTCTTGGCGTTGGTGGCCGCCGTGGTGGCCGTCCTCGGGATCTGCTTGCTGGCCAATGCCGGTGGACGGACTCTCCTCGCCGGGCTGCGTGCCGATTCTCGCCGCCTCGCCTTCTCGGTGGCTGCAGTATCCGCGGCGGGGAGCCTCTGGTTCTCGGAGGTAGCCGGCTTCGCCCCTTGCGAGTTCTGCTGGTACCAGCGGGTCCTGATGTACCCCTTGGTGGTGGTTCTGGGCGTGGCCGTGTGGCGTGGAGACGACCTGCTGCGGTATCGGGCCTTGCCGTTCTCGCTGATGGGCGTGGCCGTGTCGGCCTACCACGTGCAACTCCAATGGTTCCCTGATCAGGGGTCGTCGTGCGATGCGGTGACGCCATGCACGCAGCAGTGGGTGGATCACTTCGGGTTCATGTCGATTCCGGTGATGTCATTCTGCGGGTTCGTGGCCATCACGGTGCTCGTCCTGGTCGCCACCGTTCGCGAGGATGCCGGGGCAGTAACGGCGTCGACGACTTCGGAGGAGATCGGGTGATCGAGGAGAATCGCAGCGGGCCCGGCCGCACTGTTGCCATCGTGTTGATGGGAGCGGTCGCTCTGGCACTGGTGGCAGCGTGGACCCTCGGGGGAGGGGAGTCCACTGGTGATCTCGATGGCCTTGAGACGGGACCCGTGGTGGTGGCCGGAGAGGGGTTGCCGGCCTTCGTTGAAACGAGTGGCGACGAAGCCGTCGGCATGGTGGCTCCCGACTTCGATGCCACAGCGTTCGACGGTCGGGAGGTCCTGGTACGACCTGGTGGCGGTTCGGGCTACCTCTTGGCCTTCTTCGCCCACTGGTGTCCCCACTGTCAGGCCGAGGTTCCCAAGTTGGTTGAGTGGATCAGCCGTGGCGGCATCCCCTCCGGGGTTGAGGTGGTGGCCGTGTCCACTGCCGTCCACCTGGAACGGGGGAACCCGCCACGGGCATGGCTGGACGCTGAAGGCTGGCCGACCACCGTGGTCCGCGATGACGACGCCGGCACGCTTGCCGACGCGTTCGGGCTACGGAGCTTTCCCTACTTCGTGGTTGTCGGTACCGACGGGCGGGTGAGGGGACGGCTCAGTGGCGGTCTGCGGTCAGAGGCCTGGGAGTGGGCCTTGGATCAGGCGACACGCTCGGGTGCGGTGCCTACGGGTCCGGATAGCACCTGAGCCGGGTCAGCGGCGAGGACTGGAATGGAGGACCGTTGGGGCGAGGGCCTAGCCGAAGTCGATTTCGCGGTCATCACGGGTGTCTAGGTGATCTAAGGCGATTCGACTTCCGTACGAGCGATTCCTCATTGGGGTAGCGGAGATCGCTGGAATTCCTGCCGGATGTCAGCGGTGTGTTCGCCGATCTTTGGAACCGGTCCCGTTTCGTGCTTGGAGGTGATGTGGTCATGGCGGATGGGGTGCGCCGGTAGGTCGAGACGGTGTCCGTCGCTCGACACGACTTGACGCATCCGCAGTGCTGGATGATTCACGAGGTCGTTGAGCGAGTTGACCATGCCGTGGGCGATTGCGGAGGTACTGAGTCGGTCTTGAAAAGTGGTCGCGTCGAGCATCGAGATCTCGTTACTCAGTTCCAGTTCGAGAACTTCGCGGTTGGTGACCCGGTCATTGTTCGAGCCGTATCGCGGGTCAGAAGCGATGTCCGGCCGGCTGAGGACATCCACACACAACCGCTCCCATTCCCTTTCGTTTTGCACGGCCAGCAGGGTAAGCCTGCCGTCGGCCGTCTCGTACGCTCCGTAAGGAGCGATAGACGGATGGCGAAGACCGACCCGAGACGGTCCGCCATCTCCATGGACGTGCTGGGCAAACGGAACTGTCATCCATTCGGCCGCGACGTCGAACAGCGAGACTTTGAGAGTCGATCCTCCACCTGAGAGGGCGCGGGTGGCTAGTGCTTCGAGTACAGCGGTATAAGCCGTGATGCCCGTTCCTATGTCGACGATCGAGATGCCGATACGTCCTAACTCGTTGGCCCCTCCGGAGATACCGATCAAGCCACTCTCGGCTTGGACCAGCAGGTCGTAGGCCTTCTTATCCGCCATGGCTTCAGACTCGCCGTATCCCGATATGTCACAGGTGATCAGTCGAGGGTTGTGGGCCCGCAACTCAGTGGTGTCGAATCCCAGGCGGGCGACGGCACCGGGAGCGAGGTTCTGGACAAACACGTCTGCATGGCCGATGAGCCGATGGAGCAACTCGGCGTCCTCGTCAGTCTTGAGGTCAAGGACAATCGACTCCTTGCCATGGTTCGTCCATGCGAAGTATGAGCTATCGCCGCGTCCGGCGCGGTCGTAACCCCTTGCGAAGTCGCCGGTTGGCCGCTCCACTTTGATTACCCGAGCTCCAGCGTCAACCATGCGCGCAGTACACAGTGGCCCTGCGACCGCCTGCTCGATAGCGACAACTAAGAGTCCGTCCAATGGCCTGTGCATTATGGAAGTCCCAGTTTCCTACAACTATTTCCCATGCAGTTGATCACCTAACCCGGGGGCGAGAAGAGATCGGCGTTCGGGGTATAGAAGGTGCACGACTCATTAGTCCACCCGCATGGGGCGGAGACTGGCCGGCCGATAGGTCCGGTTCCAGTTCATAGAACCCGACTAGGCGAGCGCGAGTTCGAGCTGGCGCCGAGCGACTGCGCCAATGTGTCGACACCATGGCAGCCCATGATGGCCCTCTTCGACGAACATCAACTCGGCATCAGCAATTTTGCAGGCAGCGCTGGTGGCATGGTCGATGAGAGGAAAGGCGTCGTTGTTGCCTTGGGAGATAAGCGTTGGCACAGTCACCTCGGTAAAGGGGAGCGGGTCAAGGTTGATTTCGTTCGATTCATCGTTCCTCTGGCCCGGCTCTCGGAATCTCCTCGGTGCAAGGGAGGTGGGGAGTTCAGCTACGCAGTCGAGTCGTGCCGCATTGGACGTGATCCATTCCACCGCATCTCGTTTGCGGTCCTTACTCAGGCCAGCTGATAGGACGTCAACCACTGATGCCGCCGTCAGTCTCGGCCATCTCTTCGCCACCTGACATGAGAGCCAGACCCCGGCGCCGGACTCAAAGATCGCTCGCTCGATAACGCTGCTCGCTGGGGAGATCGGTAGCAGCACGGCTGCGTCAAGAAGCAGGGCGTTAGTTCTGTTTGGATGTCGGGCTGCGAAATGGACTGCAGATGGGCCACCTGACGAGATCCCGAGGACCGTCACCTTGTCGATGTGGATGGCGTCGAGCATCGATGCGTACAGGTCAGCTTGCTCGGACGGTCTCCGCCCGGAGTCAAGCGGCGTCCGTAGGTACCCAGGCCGTGACGGAGCGATCACTTGACAGCCACCGCTTTGTAGTTGCTGGGCCCAGATCAATCCCTGGTCGAACCCGCCCGGCGAGCCATGGATGCTCAACACGGCGGGCCCGTTGCCTTCTCTAGCGACCTGAATCGGCCCGAGCTCAGTTTCGACCATGGAGGCTCGCCCATCCAACGACTTCATCAGATTCTCAGCCCAGCGCGGCACGAGTGCTCCGTATCAAGCGGTAACGAAGGTGAGGATGACTGGGCTAATGAGACCGGCATTCACGGCGGCCTTGGCGTTGCCGAACATGGCGGGCATCTCGGGCCCCATTAGGTGACCGAGGGTGACAGGGGGTGGGCTGGCTGGAGGCTCATTGAAGAAGCGGAGGGCCAAGTCCCGGTGGTCCTCGGCACTAGTGAGCGCCAGCCCAGCAGTCATTGCTGCAGCTTCGTAGTCGGCCCGCTGAGACGGGAAACTGAACCTGGGTGTATCTGACCATGGCATTGGATAGGTGATCTCGCCCTTACCTGAGCCAGTCAGCATTACGTCATAGACCACGATGGTCGAGCCGGGTCGGGCCACGCGGGCCATCTCGGCGAACATGGAGTTCTTATCGTCGATGTTCATTCCGACATGAACCATGGTGACGGCGTCGAACGAGTCCCCATCGAAGGGCAGGTCGGTGGCAGAGCCAATCCGGTAGTCGATGCCCTCCGACAGGCCGACGCGGTTGGTGAGTCGTTCCGCAGCATCGATAAATTCCGGTGTTAGGTCGACGCCGGTCACCAAAGCGCCAGTCGTGCGATGGAGGAAGCGGGCCGTCCCGCCAATGCCGCTTCCCACGTCGAGGACGTGGTCGCCAGGGCCTACCTTGAGTGCATCGGCAACGAACTGGCTGCCGGACCTGCCTCCAATGTGGAACTCGTCGGCGCCCGCCAGCGCGTCTGGATCCAGAGCGTCTAGGTCGAACCCGGCTGCGGCTAGGGCATCGAGGATCCGTTCGACGATGCCTTCGCTGCCGTAATGGGAGGCGAGAGTGTCGACCATTGCTGGAGACGGTAGCCCACTCGTTCTCTGGCCAGCCCAACGGCCTAGCAGCGGATCCGGGTTTCAGGTATGTGCTCTTGAGCTTCCGAAGGTCGGAGATTCTTGGCCGATGGTGGGGCGCTAGAGAGTGCTAGCGATGACTGGTTAGGCCGCCTTCTTGTGGTCGATACCTCTGACCTGCAGATTCGCTGGTGAGACGAGACCGTAAGGGGCTTGACTTGCCTTAGTCCTGGCTTATCCCTGGCCCGTCTGGCATCGGTGCGGGGTTCAGCGAGTAGGAAGGGCCGCCTATGGGTGGGAACACGGGGTCACGATTCAGTGACGACGTCGTGATTGAGGCCAGCGGCCTCAAACGAACCTTTGGTGAGGTGGTCGCTGTTGAAGGAATAGACCTAGCTGTTACCCGTGGCGAAGTCTTCGGATTTCTGGGGCCTAATGGTGCCGGCAAGTCCACCACTGTGCGGATGCTCACCACCCTTCTTAGACCCACTGGGGGTACAGCCAGAATCGACGGTCACGACGTACAGAAGTCGGCCTCGGCTGTCCGACGGATCATCGGCGTGGCCCTACAGGACGCCTCCATCGACCCTCTCATGACGGGGACCGAACTGATGCGACTCCAGGCGGTGCTTCACGGCATCTCCCGGTCAGAGTCCAGGAATCGTGGATCGGAACTCCTAGCGAGGGTGGGGCTAGCGGGTGCAGCAGGCCGGCGTGTGGCGACCTATTCGGGGGGTATGCGAAGGCGCCTAGACCTGGCTCTCTCCCTGGTGCACGAGCCCAGCATCCTTTTCCTCGACGAGCCGTCGGCTGGACTGGACCCCACTAGTCGGGTTGCTCTCTGGGAGGAGGTACGCCGACTCAACAGCGAACTAGGAACGACGGTCTTCCTGACCACCCAGTACCTCGAGGAGGCGGACGAGTTGGCTGGTCGAATCGCCATCATCGACCACGGCCGACTGGTTCGCGAAGGGTCACCAGCAGACCTCAAGTCGACGGTTGGTTCTCCGACACTGCGTGTGGACGTCGACCCGGTTTTTCTCGAGTCGGCTCGGCATGTTCTCATCGGCTTTGGACCCGAGCGTCCGGCCCGCGAGGGCCGCTGCGCCATCGGTCTCGACGGAGGTGCTGGTCGTGTGGCCGAGGTGGTCCGGGCCCTAGATGACGCCGGAGTCACCGTTTCGCACCTAGAACTCGACCTTCCGAGTCTTGATGACGTGTTTGCCGACGCAACCGGCCGCCGCCTCGAGGGGGCCGAAAAGTGAATCCACGACGGTGAACGCAGGTGCGGCAACAGGACTTCGTCTCGCCGGAGTTCAGACCCTGGCCCTTACCCGCCGATCTGTTGTCTCGGAGTGGCGCCAACTCGGCAACGTGATCCCTGGGATCGTGTTTCCGCTCCTGCTGGCCGCCGTCTACACACACCAATTCACCCGTGTCATTCTCTTGCCCGGCTTTCCAGTCGTCGATTCGTTCCTTGACTTCGTGCTGCCGGCCAGCCTCGTTCAGTCAGTGTCGTTCGGTGCGACCGAGGCTGGAACGGAACTAGCACGCGACATCGAAAATGGCTTCTTTGATCGGCTACGGGCCTCGCCCTGCATGCGCCTCCCTTTGCTACTGGGACGACTTGGTGGGGCTGTAGTAGTGGCCACCGCCAAGGGGGTCCTCATCATTGCCATATTCCTGTTGTTCGGCACCAAGATTGCCGGTGGACTGGCTGCAGCCGTCGTATTGGTGGCCGCAGCAGTCCTTCTCGTAATCGCCATTGGGGGTCTGGGCCAGGTACTGGCAATTCTCACGGGCAGCCAGGAGGCCGTCAACGCCACGTTCCCATTGGTTTTCACGAGCATTTTTATGAGTTCGGCTTTTTTCCCGACCAACCTGATGAGTGGTTGGTTTCGCGAAGTAGCCGAAGCCAATCCGGTGACTTGGATTATCGACCCGGTTAGACGTCTCATCCTCGAGGGGTGGTCGTGGTCAGACGTTGGACAGGCACTTGCCGTTCCGTTAGTAATTTCTGTTGTCACGGTGGCGATGGCCGTGATCGCCCTGAACCGAAAGCTCAGTTCCTCGTGAGCGTCGCAACGGTTCATCATTCCACGAATCTGGGATACGCCGGCATGGTGGCCTCGGCGATCTGCGGTCGGGGGATGCGCCGCATCATGGCGCGGCCGACCTTGATCATGCCGGTCCTATTGATGCCGCTGATATTTGTCTTGAGTTTTACGGGCGCATTTGGTTCGCTCACTCGGGTCGAGGGTTACGGGACCGACAATGTCTTCAATTGGATGGCGGTATACGCGGCGATGCAGGGGGCGGTGTTTGCCGGGGTGGGTGGCGCATCGACTACTGCTGAAGACATCGAGAACGGCTTCTTTGATCGACTGTTGCTGACTCCTGGCAGCCGAGTTCCGATATTGGTTGGGACGATGGCCTACAGCGCACTGAGATCGACAATCCCGACCACAGGGGTGTTGCTCGTTTCGGCTCTCGGTGGACTCGGGTTACCTGGTGGTCTGCTTGCTTTGGTGACCGTTTATGTAGCGACGGCGGGCATGGCCGCGGCGTTCTGCCTTCTCGGCCTTGCAGTCGTCTATCGGTTCCGCACAATGCGTTCCATGATCCTGATTCAGGTCTGCGGATTCAGCTTGATGTTCCTGTCCACCGGTCAGGTGCCGATCCACTTCATGAACGGCTGGCTTCACACCGTCGCGAGAGTGAATCCAGTTACCAATGTGCTGCGGTTTGCTCGCCAAGGATTTCTGGGTGATCTCACCTGGTCGATGACGTGGCCAGGCCTCGTGGCTCTTGGTGCCATGGTGGCGGTTGCCGGGGTTTTGGCCGTTCACCAGTTGCGTCGGCTGGCAGCGTGACTATCTAAGGTTCGGCTAGTCGGTAACAGTCAAACTCCTGAACGCGACGGCACAAGATCGCACAATCGCCAAATATCCGAAAAGGCAGCGCCAAAAGCGCTGCCTTCTCGAAACTGCGAACACGTGCACGCAAAAACTGCGAACACGCCCTTGTGGCGTGTTCGCAGTTCTTCCAGCGCCGTGTGGCGACTGGGGTCTGGTGTGGCTCGGAGGGAAGGCTTCACCCGATAAGTGGCGGAGGCTCCACAATCTCCACTCAGGAGCCCATGGCAGACTCATCTGGTGAGCAAGATGCCGGGTGTGTTCTGTTTCGAAGGGGACTGGGGGATCGAAGGAGACTGGGGGAACCGTCTGGACGACACTAAGACAGTCCTCCCCCTTCTAGAGACCGCCCAGCGGGTGCTCAACATGCCGTTCGTACATCGCGCGATCGGCACCAAAGGCGAGTTGGACCACTACGTGGGCCGGTGGCTTGAGAACCAACACAGCCGCTACACAATCGGTCACTTCGCTTTCCATGGCAACGAGGACGGCCTCGGACTCAGCCAAGAAGACATCAGTCTCGACGACCTC
>JASLKB010000087.1 GCA_030747775.1 Acidimicrobiales bacterium
ACCGGTAGATCACACCCAGTACCCAATTCGGCTAGGAAGGCACGCTCAGCGGCCACCGTTCGATGAGCCTTCAGGTCGTCCACAGCGGCTAGGAGGGCCGCTGTGTCGGCGTCGCCGACCCGGCACTCCACGGCGATCGCCCCCTGTCCCACCTGAGGGAGCACCACTGATGGCTCCAGACGTTCAACGACCTCGGGGGCCAGGCCCAGACGGTCGAGGGCGGCGGAGGCCATCACGATGGCCGCGAACCCGTCCGGTCCATCCAACCTGGCCAGCCGAGTGCCGATGTTGCCCCGCAAGTCCACGAAAGTCAGATCGGGTCGCCAGTGCCCCAGCTGTGCCCGACGTCGAATCGACCCGGTAGCCACCGTTGCCCCCTTGGGGAGGTCGTCGAGCCGACAGCCCACCAGGGCATCACGCGGATCGGCCCGCTCGGGGATGGCGGCAAGGGTCAGGCCGTCCGGGACGAGCGCCGGCAAATCCTTAGCCGAATGAACCGCTACGTCGGCTCGACCGTCGAGAACCGCGTTCTGTACCTCCTTGACAAACACCCCCTGACCACCCATCTGTTCCAGCGGGGTCATCCGGTCCAGATCGCCAGTCGTCTCGACGATCACGATCTCGACGGTGCAATCAGGTCGGGCGACGGTGACCAGAGCGGCCAGGCGGTCCGCCTGCCAACGCGCCAGAGCACTGCCCCGGGTCGCCGCACGGATGTGCACGCCGACCGCTACAGGTCGAAGAGGTCGCGCAGGGCCTCAGCCAGGCGCTCCCCGCGGGCGGTACCCGCCGAGTCCTTCATGCGAACAGTCGGCTCGTGCAGGAGCTTGCCGACGATACCCACGGCTAGGGCCTCAACGGCTTCGCGCTGGCGGTCATTCAGGTCACCCAACCGGGCGGCAAGACGATCCAACTCGCCCCTCCTGACGTCGTCGCCGCGGCCACGAAGGCTGGCCACCAGAGGGGCCACCAACCTGGCTGTTGACTCGTCCACGTACCGGTCCAGTTCAGCGTCCACGATGGCCTGCACCGCGGTCACCTCCCGCCGGCGTTCACGGATCCCCGCCTCGGCGAAGGCCCGCAGATCGTCCATATCCAACAGGGTCAGGCCGTCGATCTCGCCGGCCGCCGGATCCACGTCACGGGGCACCGCTATGTCCACGACCATCAACTCGCGTCCTTGGCGCTCGCCGACCACTGAGGCCAGGTCGCCATGCTCGAGAATGACTGCTGAAGCACCCGTGGAGGTCAACAGCACGTCGACCTCGGGAAGGAGGCGAGGCAGGTCGTCGAGGCGGACCGGGGTCCCACCCAGGCGCTCGGCCACGTCCACGGCCCGCTCCCAGGTGCGGTTGGCCACCAGAATCGAGGCAACGCCACCGCCGTGCAGGGCGCGGGCCAGGCCCTCGCCCATCTCGCCGGCCCCGACCACCATGACCTGCCGACCCTCCAGGGTTCCCAGCCGCTCAGTGGCCATGGCCACCGCGGCCTGGGAGACCGAAGTGATGTTGCGGGCGATGGCCGTTTCGGTCCGCACCCGCTTGCCGACTTCGAGGGCGTGTCGGAAAAGCGGATTGAGCACCGGGCCGACAGCGCCCTCGGTGGCCGCCGTCTCCCATGCCATCCGAACCTGACCGAGGATCTCGTGCTCGCCCAGAACCGCCGAATCGAGGCCGGAGGCCACCGAGAAGAGGTGCCGGGCGGCGTCACCGTCGAACAACCCGACAAGGTGGTCGGAGAACTCCTCAGGGGGCACGTGAGAGGCCTCGGCGAAGAAGTTACGGACGTCCTGGTAGGCGCCATGGAACCGCTCGGCGAACGCGTACACCTCGATGCGGTTACAGGTAGAGAGCACCACGGCCTCGGTGACGTTCTCCCGGGAGGTCAGGTCAGCCAACGCCTTGGGCAGGCGGGAGGTGGGCACCGTCATCCGCTCGAGCAGGTCGAGAGGGGCGGTCCGGTGATTCAAGCCGACGGCGACGACCGACAAGGGTCGCTACTCCTGGTTCTCCGACACAACCGGAAAGCCGGGGTGCCAGTCATTGGGCGGGTTACTAGAGGTACCTCGGACGCCCGAGGACGTCGTCAGGAGCACCAGCATTCCCGATGGCGAGGGTATGTTCCAACCCCCGACACAGCTAGCCACGGTCTGAGTCACCCGACGGCTCGGACCGACGCACCACCGGCCACCCGACGGTGCTGGTGATAGCCGAGGATCTGGAGTTCGGTGGCCAGGTCGACCTGTCGAAGATCGACTTGATCGGGCACCTGGACAACCGACGGGGCGAAGTTGAGGATCGACGGGATACCGGCGGCCACCAGGTGATCAGCTGCGTCCTGGGCAGCGGACGCAGGGGTGGCGATGATGCCTACCGTGCAGCCCGATTCAGCGACCACGGCGGGGAGGTCCTCGACCGGACGCACGGTCCGACCACCGATGCGCTTGCCCACCACGGCTGGATCGGCGTCGACCAGGCCGGCCACCGGAAACCCGCCGGCCACGAAGCCGTCATAGCGACTGAGCGCTCGACCGAGATTGCCGATGCCGACAATGACCACCGGGCTGGGCTCGCCGCCGCCCAGCACGAAGCTGATCTCTCCGATCAAATGGTCAACCTCGTATCCGACGCCCCGTGTGCCGTGGGCATGGAGGTAGGAGAGGTCCTTGCGGACGTTGGCGGCGTTGACGCCGGCTAGGTCGGCCAGCTCGACTGACGACACCGTGGCCACCCCGCCATCGGCCAACTCGACCAGACCCCGCAGGTAGACGGGGAGGCGGGCCACCGTGGCCTCGGGGATGGTCTCCACGAGCTCGTCGGTGGTGGAGCCATTGGTCCTGGAAGGGGACATGAGACCAAACTACGCCCTTGTGCACTGATTCACATGACACCCGGTGGGCTCGCGGGACCGGGCTTGGATGACAGACCAATACCGTTGACAGCCGTGAGCACACAGTCCCCGGTCGCCGCTGCGGCCATGCTGGTCTCGTTGGCCCTCGCGGCCACGATCTTGGAGCGTTGGATCGACCGACGTCGCCCCCAGGACCTGGCCTGGGCAGCCTCCCTCGGATTGTTCGCGGCGGGCGCCGGTGCCCTCTGGTGGGGGGTGTCGACCGGATGGTCGCCGGTCTCGTTCCGTGCCTTCTACGCCTTCGGCGCGGTGCTCAACGTCCCGATCCTGGCCCTCGGCACGATCTACCTGCTGGCCGACCGACGCGTCGCCGACCGCATAACCGTGGTGACCGTGCTGGCCTGCACGTTCGCCGCCGGTGTCGTGATGGCCGCACCCTTGACCGGCCCCCTGGCGGACCAGCTCGCTAGCGGCAGCCTCACCTCCGACGAGCTCCCGCAGGGTTCCGCTGTGTTCGGGGCCGGCCCCCGGGTAGCCGCCGCGGTGGCCTCGTCGGTCGGCGCATTGGTCGTCATCGCCGGATCGACCTGGTCGATGATCCGTCTGGGACGCATCGGTGGTCCGGTGGCCCGACGGGGGGCAACCGGCAACGGCCTGATCGTTGCCGGGGCACTCGTGCTCAGCTGGGGTGGCTTACTGAACTCGATACTGGACGAGATGACAGGCTTCGCGGTGTCTCTGCTTGTGGGCATCTCGCTGATCTTCGCCGGGACCCTGACAGCCACCGGTGCACGTCAGGCCAGCTGACCCGTGGTGTCAGTCAGTAGCCAGCGACTGGCGACCTCACCAGATCAGTCGACCAGTAAGACGAACTGGACGACAGCGGCCCCGAGGATGGCCACGAGCAGCACCGCGGTGACAATTGTGGTTCCCAGGCGCATCAGACTCGCCCTCCGGGCGGCTCGTCGATCTGTGACGTCGCCCCGGGACGTGAACCGAGACTGACGGCGGTGGTCGCCCCTCGCCCGGAAGAACCGTCGAACACCTCGACCACTACGGGGTCGGCCGGACCGAGCCCAAGGTCGGTGGCCGCCGAGGTCCGACACATCACCAGCGATAGAAGTCCAGCCGAATCCACCAACAGGCCGAGTCCACCAGGGTCAACCTGATCGAAGGCTGTGACCCGTCGTGCAGGTAGCACCCGGTCGCCGATGCGCACCCGGAACCGTTCGATCGACGGGTCACCGGCCAGATCGTCGAGGTCCTCGGGCCCGGCGTTGAGCTGGACGTTGCCGAACCGGTCGATCCACCAGACCTCAGCGTGCAGCCCGTCGGTCTCGACCGCGGCCGCCGAGACCACGGCGGGCAGGAGACCGTTGGGGTCGATCAAGTCACCCAGTTCGGCCAGATCGATCCCGCAGGCCAGGTGGGCAGCCACTGACGCAAATACGTCACGACCGTCAAACGTCGTGCCCTGGGAGGGAAGGTGCCAGGCCGGGTCGCTCAATGAGACCGCCCGATCGGCTCCGCCCACCATGGCCACCGCCGGGGCCAACAAGCCGTTGTCGGGACCGACAAGAACGGACTGTCCGCCGCCCACCTCCACTGCCACCCCCCGACGGGTCGTGCCCACGCCCGGGTCAACCACGGCAAGGACGATCCCGGGACAGAGGTACTGGGCGCTACGGGCCAGAGCTAGGCCACCGGCTCGTACGTCGTGGGGGGCGATCCCGTGGGTCACGTCGACGATCCGTACGTGGGGGGCGATGGATGCCACCACCGAGTGGACGACGCCCACGAACTCGTCGTCGGTGCCATAGTCGGAAAGGAAGGACAGGGTGTCGTGTCGCTGGCCCATGGTCGATGTCCGGTCAGGCGCCCAGCTCACGTGACCGGGCGGTCGCCGCTGCGACCACGTCGGCCACCAGGCTCCGGAACCCCGCGGCCTCAAATACGGCCAGGCCGGCGGCTGTGGTGCCCCCCTTGGAGGTGACGTTCTCCCGGAGGGTGGACGGCGGGTCATCCGATGCCCTGAGCAGTGTGGCCGCTCCCAGCAGGGTCTGTTCGGTGAGGGTGACGGCCACATCTGCGGGTAGGCCCTCGGCTTCGCCAGCGGCCATGAGCGCCTCGGCCAGAAGGAACACGTAGGCCGGACCCGAACCAGAAAGTCCAGTCACCGCGTCTATCAGGCCCTCTTCGACCACCACGACCTCACCGACGGCACCAAGGATCCCAACCGCCCAGTCGAGGTCACCCGATGTCGCCTCAATTCCACCGGCCACGGCCGCCGCACCCTGGCCGACGAGGGACGGGGTATTGGGCATCACCCGGACAACCGGCACACCTCCCCCCAATGCAGCCTCCATCGCCGACGTGGTGACGCCGGCGGCGATGGACAACACCCGAGTCACCCCGAGCTCGGCCAAACCGGCACACACATCCGCCACCACGTGGGGCTTGACAGCCACCAGAGTGTCGACCCCGGCGAGGGCCGAATCACCGATCGAGACACCGGGAAGAAGCTCGGCGAGCACGCCACGCCGCCCCTCGTCGGGTTCCACGACGTGGAGTTCGTCAGCTGTCGCCCAGCCATCTGCCACCAGGCCGCCGAGCAGGGCTTCGCCCATCTTTCCGCCACCAATTACCTGGAGACGTACGTTCTGGGTTCCGTCAGCCACGGGTCGAACCTATCCGTTCCCGTCAGCCAGAGGCCCAGGTCCCACCGCCGCCGCCGGACGGCCCGACGGCAGGATTCGTGAGGTGCCCAACGCCAGAGCAAGACAACCGACGATCACACCGGCCATCACCAGCACGGTGCCCGTTGACCAGAGTCCGATTGCAAGCCCGACGACGAGCGGGCCGGTGGTCTGGCCGATCCGGAGGCCACCTACCCAGAGGGCCATCAGGACCCCCCTGAGGTGTTCGGGTGCCCGCTCGGCGACCAGGTCCTGCAGGGTGGGAATGGTCAGGCCCTCGGCGAGCCCGTAGACCGCGGCGGCGATCACCAGGAGCCATAGAGAACCGAGACCCATGGCCACGAAAGCTGCCGCGAACACCCCCAACCCGGTGGCCACCATGAAGCCCACCGACAGGCGGGTCCGGAACCAGGTCACCACCAGAGCGGTAGCCGTGGACGTCACGGCGGGGACGGCAGCCACCAGACCCCGTTCGGTGGGGCCGAGGCCGAACACCTCGTCGAGGTGGATGGGAATGAGTGTGAGGAACACGCCGAACATCACGAAGAAAGTCAAGGACCCGATGACCACGCATACGGCGTTGACTGGTATTGCCAACTCGACAACGGCCTCCCGCAACTGGCGTCCCACCGGGACCCGTCGACCCACCCAGGGATCATCGAGCGACCGAGCCACCGCGGCGCCGACCAGCAGTGCCAAGGCGTAGTAGGCGAAGTTCCATCGCCACCCGAAGAGGTCGGTGGTAGCTCCGCCGAGGAACGGGAAGACGGCTAGGAAGCCAGTGATGACGGCCGAGTTCTGACCCAGCAATCGGGCCCTGTCCATCCCGGACCAGTGGTCGCTGATGAGGACGATGACCAGGTTGATGAGGCCAGCCGATCCGAGGCCCTGGATGATCCGGACGACCAGCAGCCACTCGAACGACGGGCTGAAGCCGCCCAGGCTCCCGATCGTGCCGAACACAAGGAGGCAGGGCACGAGGATGCGCTTGCGCCCGTACCGATCAGCCAGGAAGCCAATGGCCGGCGCGGCCACGATGCCGGTAAGGGTGCCAGCAGCGATGAGCATGCCGGCCCGGGAAACTGGTTCTCCGTACGACTCGAGGATCTCCGGCGTGGAGCTCATGAGGACCGAGTTGTTGAGAAGGGCCATCGCGGTAACCGAGAAGACCAGGAGGCGCGATGGGCGGCCAATGTCTCCGCGACGCGACGAATCCGACAGCAGCGGCATCGGAGAACTCACTTCCCCGATCGAAACCCGACGCACCAGCCGCCGGGTTCGGGGGGCACGACATGCCCGAAGGTGTTGAAGATCAGTGGACGTCCCAGCAACTCACTCACTCAACCTGCTGGCGTAACCGATCCGGAGAGCCGGCCGGAAGCAACGTTCCACCGCGGCCCACACCGTCCCGAGTATGCGGTCCAGTTCGATGTCGTCGACGGTCGACGCCGGAATGGCCCCCACCAGGAACACCGCGTCCTCTTCTCCGATGCAGAACGTGGCGCCTACCAGATCACGGTTACGTCGAAGCAGGTGGGCGTGAAAGTCGGCGTGATTCTCCTCAGGGGCCGGCATCAGGTACGTCTCATGGTGGAGCATGCGCTGGCGCAGCGAAAGACGGATAGTCGAGGCGTCCTTCTCCTCGCCTTCGATCCGGACGAACCAGCGACGCTCCGTCGCACCTACATCGGGATCTCGTTCCACGGCGACCAGCACAGGGTTCTCGTGGAGGGTGCGGGCCAGCCAGGAGTCGACCACGGCCTCGACGGTGGCCAACTCGTCGGGCCCCAGCAGCTGGTCGGTCACGATGCGGGATCAGCCTCAGGAAAACGTCTCAAGAACCGAACGCTGACACGAGGGTCGGCGACACGTCAGGCGCAGTCCACGAGCGACCGCGAGGAGACGTCGTCACAGATGCGTCGCAAACGGGCCGCCGTGGCCGACCAGGTGTACGACCACGACCGTTCAGCGGCCGCCGTGGCCATCCGGGCCGCGCCAACCGGATCGTCCAGGATCGAGGCCACACAGGTCGCATAGTCGGCCGGTTCCCGGCCCTCGACCAGGTAGCCGGTCCGCCCGTGATCGACCAGCGTCCGGAGGCCACCCACGTCCGCGGCCACCACCGGCACGCCGCAGGCCGCGGCCTCCAACGCCACCAGCCCGAAGGACTCGGATCGGCTGGGCATGACAACCACGTCTGCCGCCCGATACCAGTAGGCGAGGCTGTGATGGGGCTGTGGTTCAACGAACCGGACTCGATCAGCCAGGCCGTGGGCATCAGCCAACTCGTGCAGATGTCGTTCCTCGGTCTCTCCCTCTGCGCCGCTGGCCCCACCAACCACCACGAGTCGAACGTCGGACCGACCCAGGGCATCGAGGGTGCGAACGGCCACGTCGACGCCCTTCAGGGGCTGGATGCGTCCCGCGAACAACAACACCGGGCCCGCTCCCAGACCTGTGGCACGGCGAGCGGCCGACTGCGAGCCAGGGGTGAAGAACGCATGGTCGACCCCCGGCGGTACGACCTCGATGCGGGTGGGGTCTGCGCCGTAGAGGTCGACGAGTTGACGTCGCTCCTCGGAGCTATTGGCCAGCATCAGGTCAGAACAACCCACCACCGCCGTTTCGGCCTCGACGCGGCGCTGAGGTTCCAGGTCCCCGGTCTCGGCCTTCACCCGGGCCAACGTGTGGAAGATGGTCAGCAGGGGCAGTTCCAGTTCGTGCTTGAGCCGGTGGCCGGAAACGCCACTCAACCAGTAGTTGGCCAGCACCCCGTCGTGTCCGGGATGGGACTGCAGATACGACGCCACCCCGTCGGTGAACTCGTCAACGACACCAGGGAGATCCTCCTTGGGGAGGTCGTGGGCGCCGGCTTCGACGTGGACGACCCGGAATCCCGGTTCGACGTCCACCACCGTCGGGGTGTGATCGTCGGTCCGTCGAGTGAACACCGTGGAACCACCGCCGGCCTGGGACAGCGCTGAGGCCAACTCCCTGACGTAGACGTTCATACCGCCACCGTCGCCCGTTCCAGGCTGGGCCAGCGGCGAGGTGTGCAGGGAGAGGACTGCCAGGCGACGCATGGATCAGCCTCCCGAGACCGGCGGCAGGAGGGCCACCTCGTCGTCGTCGCCCACTGGATCGGTGGCCATGGCGGCCTCGCCGTTCAACCACACCCGGCAGGTGGTGGCCACACCGGCGAACGTCTCACCGAACTTCTCGTCGGCCGCGGCGAGGACCTCGCCCACGGTGGATCCGGGGACGTTGACCTTCCCGGTGTCGGCAGCGACCCGGACCGAGGCAAAGAGGCGCAACACGGCCATCCGTCAAGTGTATGGATGACCTCTCCGGCCTCCCCATTCGGAGGATGGGGAGGCCGGTACGGTCAGTGGCCATGTCTACGGACCGGATGCCCGTCACCAGGCTGCTAGTGGTTCGCCACGGCCAGTCGGAGTGGAACGCTGCGGGCCGTTGGCAGGGCCGGGCCGACCCCCCGTTGACCATGGAGGGGAGACGTCAGGCCGCCGCGGCGGCCCGGGCGCTGGGGTCGTTCGACGCCGTGGTCTCCTCACCCCTGCAGAGGGCAGCCGAGACAGCGGCCATCATCGTCGAGCACCTCGGCATCGGACCGGTTCTGACCGAACCGGACCTGATGGAGCGTGATGCCGGTGAGTGGCAGGGCCTGACCAGGGCCGAGATTGAGATGGACTGGCCCGGGTTCCTTAAACACGGAAAGCGACCTCCTACCTACGAACCCGACGGTGTGATGCTGGACCGGGTACTCGGCGCACTCGGCCGCGTGGCCGATCGGGCCAAGGAGCCTGGCAGCGAGGTTCTGGTGGTGGCCCACGGTGGCGTGGTGTACACCCTGGAGGAAGCCTGTGGAGAGCCGTGGAGGCGCATCCTCAACTTGGGGGGCCGCTGGTTCGAGATGACCGACGGCCACCTGACCGCGGGGCCCCGGGTGGATCTGATCTCCGACGGAACCCTGTCCGACGTGCTCTGACGCTTTGGCGGGTCGAGCGCAGGAACCGGTGCGGGTTCCGGCTCAGGAAGGAGCGCGACCCCTACTCGGACTTCTCGGCCGTCGCGTCGGATCCCACGTCGGTGAGGCGGGCCATGGCCGCCTCGGCGCCCTCGAGGTCACCGGAGTCGACCCGGTCCATGGCCGCCTCGATGGTGGCCAGATCGAACTCCAGTGCCTCGAGTTCGGTGTCGTCGATGTCGGGATCAGTCACGCGGGCGAGAGTACCGTCAGCCGATGCCCACCCCGCTGATCCTCCTACCCCCGTCAGAGGGCAAGGCCACCGGTGGTGAGGGGGCCCCGTGGGAGTCCGTCAACCAGTCGTTCCCCTCGCTGGCCGATTCACGCCGGGAGGTAGTCAACGCCCTCGT
>JASLKB010000088.1 GCA_030747775.1 Acidimicrobiales bacterium
GTCGATGCTGGCCGGGGCACGGTCATGCGCCTGCTGGGAGCCGGTACCGACCCCGGTGGGCTGGACGTAGTTCTGCTGACTCACCACCACTCCGACCATCTCGTGGGCCTCGATGACCTGCTCTTGACCCGCTGGGTCATGGACCGTGGGCGGCAGCTGGCGCCCTTGCCGGTGGTTGCCCCGGATGGTCCATGCGTCAGGTTCGTGGAGGGGTTAGTCGACCGCTGGTCTGAGGACCTGGCCGTCCGGGCGTCCCACGGGGGACATGATCGCGAGCTGGAGTTGGACGTCATCCCTTTCGACTACCCGGCGTCACCCACCGAGGTGTGGCGGTTGGGTGACGTCCGGGTATCGGCTGGTCAGGTTCGACACGAACCGGTCCATCCGGCAGTCGGTTACCGAATCGAGACCCCCGACGGCGTAGTGGTCATCTCGGGTGACACGTTGGTGTGCGACGAGATGGCGGCTCTCGGCGTGGGCGCTGACGTGCTGGTCTACGAGGCGATGCGGTTCTCCGAGATCCGGCTGCTGCCTGATCACCGACGGTTCATCATCGACTACCACGCCGACACCGTGGAGATCGGCCGGCAGGCCCGAGACCTGGCGGTGCCTACCTTGGTGCTCACCCACCTGATACCGCCACCCGTGTCGGACGCCGATGAGCAAGCGTTCATCGACGACGTCCGGAGTGGTGGCTACGAGGGTGAGGTGGTGGTGGCCCGGGACCTCACGGCGGTCACCCTGGGCTGATTCACTTCGGGGTCAGGTCCGTAACGCGGGCCCCGGGCCTCAGGTGTCGTGGAGGACGAACCGGATCCGCTTGAAGCCCTTCCCCTTGGACTCGGTCTTGACCACCTCGAAGCGACCCACCTGACCAGTGGACGACACGTGGGTCCCCCCATCGGCCTGTCGGTCGAGACCCACGATGTCCACTACCCGGATTTCGGGCACCGACTCGGGTACCAGGCTGACCTTGGTGCGGATCAGCTCACGGTCCAACACAGCGTCACCCCGGGGGATGAACGACACTTCGATAGGACGGTCGGCGGCGATCTCGGCATTACACAGGGCTTCGACCTCAGCCCCGAATCCCTCGGGGAGATGGTCGACCTCGAAGTCCATGCGGCCCGATAGGGCGTCCATGTTCCCGCCGGTCACTACGCGCCTCCATTGGCGCCACATCACGCCGCACAGGACGTGCATGGCCGTGTGGGTTCGCATCATCTGCCAGCGCCGCTCGTTGTCGACCTGGCCGGTCACCGTGGTACCCACCTCGGGGATCGGACCGGCCAGGGAGTGCAGAACCCGACCGTCCACTGTACGGACGTCGGTCACCGTGGCCGCACCGGTGTTCCACACCAGGTGACCGGTGTCGTGGGGCTGGCCACCGCTGGTGGCGTAGAAGGCCGTCTGGTCCAACTCGATCCGGTCGTCGTCGACACCCACCACCTGAGCCTCAAAGGATCGGAGCATGGCATCGTGTAGGTAGAGGCGCTCGGTCATCAGTGGTTGGTACTCGCTCAGCCGCCGGATCGGGCCACGTCGATGCGGAGCTCACCGTCGGCCACAGTCCAGGACACGGATTCCAGTCCGGTCCCGTCGGCTGACCAGCTGGTTGTGGCGTCACAGCCATCCACGAAGCGGCCGGTACCGCCATCCCACTGGACGAGGCAGTCGGCGCTGTCAGGAACCCGAGCCGACACCACAACCCATCCCAGGTAAGGGTCGGTGCCGTGGTGGGCTACCCAGATAGGTAGGTCGTCGCCTACCAGGTCAGGGAAGGGGACCGGGCCGCGTTCAGCGATCTCGGTGGCCAGGTCAGCGGCGTGGATACCCCGGAAGTCTGGGTCTCCCAACTGCACGTCGATGGCATCCGACGAGCCGGCCAGCTGTAGTACCAGCACGAGGGCACCTACCGCTCCGGCCAGAGCCACCAGGCTCACTACCAGAGCCCGCTTCACGTCGAGTCGGAGTCCTCGGGCCACGGTCATACTCGGCTCCTGTCTCCTCGAGGGGGCTAGCGGGGCCGAACCACCGGCCGAACGTCACACCTCCCCACTGGGGTGGCACTTTCAGGCCCAAGCCTAGGATCGGCGAGTCGGCGTCGGCGGATGAAGGCCGACCAGAATCGTCGGGAGGGCACTGGGTGGACCTGTTCGAATACCAGGGCAAGCAGTTCTTTGCCCGCTATGGAATGCCTGTGTCCGATGGCGAAGTGGTCTTTACCACCGACGAGGCGGTGGCTGCCGCCGAGCGTCTGGGCACGCCGGTCATGGTCAAGGCCCAGGTTCATACCGGTGGGCGGGGCAAGGCCGGCGGTGTGAAGTTCGCCGCCACACTTGACGACGTGCGTACCTACGCCGACACCATCCTGGGCCTTGATATCAACGGCCACGTGGTGGGTCGGGTGTGGATTGAGAAGGCATCCGAGATCACCGACGAGTACTACGTCTCGTTTACCCTCGATCGCTCGGCTAAGAAGCACCTGGGGATGCTCTCGGCCGAGGGTGGAGTGGAAATCGAGACGGTGGCAGACGAGAACCCTGATGCCATCGCCAAGGTCTGGATCGACCCCGTGGATGGCCTGGACGAGGTCATGGCCCGAGAATGGGTGTCTGCTGCGGCCTTGCCGGAGGCTGCCGTGGAGGGCACGGTGGCCATCGTCCAGCAGTTGTACACGGCCTACGTTGAGGGTGACGCCGACCTGGTGGAGATCAATCCGTTGATCCTGACCCCCGAGGGGAGGGTGCACGTGCTGGACGCCAAGGTCACCCTGGACGGCAACTCCACCTTCCGGCACGAGGACTACTCGGTTTTCGACGAGACCCAGCCTCGTGACGAGCGGGAGACAGCCGCCCACGCCCGTGGCCTGCAGTACGTGGGCCTGGATGGCTCCGTGGGTGTCATCGCCAACGGCGCCGGCCTGGCCATGTCGACGGTTGACGTGGTCAACCAGGTGGGGGGCAGTCCCGCCAATTTCCTGGATATTGGTGGCGGTGCCAACGCCGACGTCATGGCCGGGGCGTTGGAGGTCATCAACAACGACCCGGCGGTGCGGTCCATCTTCATCAACATCTTCGGTGGGATCACCCGGGGTGAGGAGGTGGCTAACGGCATCGTGGGTGCCCTAGAGCGAGTCGATATCGACGCCCCGATCGTCATCCGGCTGGATGGCACCAACGCCGACGAGGGTCGGGCCATTCTCGAACCCCACTTGTCCGATCAACTGCAGATGGCGCCGACCATGCTGGAGGCGGCCCGGAGGGCTGTGGAACTGGCCGGCACGGCGACACCTAGTAGCGGGGAAGGGAGCGATCGATGAGCATCTTCGTCGATGCTGACACCAGGGTCGTCTACCAGGGGCTGACCGGTAGCCAGGGTCGCTATTACGGCCTGCTGAACCGGGATTACGGCACGCAGGTCGTGGCCGGCACCAATCCCCGCAAGGCGGGTACCGACGTGGACGGTATCCCGGTGTACGCCTCGGTCACCGAGGCGGTCGCTGAGACTGGTGCTACCGCGTCGTGCATCTTCATACCGGCCCCAGGAGTACGCGATGCCGTGCTGGAGGCCGCGGAGGGCGGTGTGGAGTTCATCGTGGCCATCACCGAGGGCGTTCCAGCCCACGACGAGGCTGAGTTCTACAACCGTCTGAAGCGTGATCACCCTGGCGTGCAGTTGCTGGGTCCCAACTGCCCGGGGATCATTTCGCCCGGGCAGGCCAATATTGGTATCACCGCCGGCCACATCGCCCTGCCCGGTGGTCCGGTTGGCATCGTGAGTCGTTCGGGCACGCTGACGTACCAAGCACTGTACGAACTCAAGGAGAAGGGCATCGGCTGCACTACGTGCGTGGGCATCGGCGGTGATCCCGTACCGGGGACGTCATTCATTGACTGCCTTCGGGCCTTCGAGGCTGATTCTGAAACGACGGCGGTGATGATGATCGGTGAGATCGGGGGGTCGGCCGAGGAGGAGGCCGCCGAGTTCATCGCCGAGCACATGACCAAGCCGGTGTCGGCCTACGTGGCCGGTGTCACGGCACCGCCCGGTAAGAAGATGGGTCACGCAGGGGCCATCGTTTCCGGCGGTAGAGGTACCGCGGCGGCCAAGATGGACGCACTACGCGACGCCGGGGTTCGGGTGGGTCTGAACCCGACCGAGGCTGGAGAACACATGGCTGACATCGTCGCCGAACTGGCTTCCTGAGCCGGGATCGTCGCCGACACTCGCTGGTACGGTCGCCGCCATGTCACTGGCGGTATTGGTCTCAGGCACCGGCTCAATTCTGGACGCCATGATCGAGGCCGGCCTGCCCGTCGACCTGGTTGTCTCGGACCGACCCTGCACGGCGGTGACGCTGGCCGCCGGTCACGACGTGGAGGCGATTGTGGTTCACCGTTCTTCGTTTGGTGACGACTTCGATCGGGACGGCTACTCCGCCCTGTTGGCCGGCCGGCTGTCCGAGCGGAGCGTGACGCTGGTGGCCATGGCCGGGTTCGGGACCGTCCTTAGTCGGCCCTTCTACGACGGCTTCGCCGGTCGGGTGCTGAACACCCATCCGGCACTACTCCCCGCCTTCCCCGGCTGGCACGGGGTTCGCGACGCTCTAGCCGCTGGTGTGGACGTAACGGGCTGCACGGTGCACCAGGCGACCCTCGAGGTGGACGCGGGTCCGATCCTCGCCCAGGAGGAGGTGAAGGTGCGTCCCGACGACGACGAGACCTCCTTGCAGGAACGCATCAAGGTGGTCGAACGCCGTCTTTACGTCGACACCCTGTGGGCTGTCCTAGATGGCGTAATCCAGTTCCAACCCGCTCCTGAAGGAGCCGCTCCGTGAGTCCCGTCACCGTCCCCGCGCCCCGTCGAGCCCTGCTGTCGGTTTACGACAAGGCAGGCATCGTGGACCTCGCCCGCGGCCTGGTGGAGTTGGGCTGGGAGTTGGTGTCCAGTGGGGGCACGGCGACGCTGCTGGCCGACCAGGGCATCCCGGTGGTCGAGGTGGCCGAGGTCACTAAGGCCCCGGAGATGCTGGGGGGTCGGGTCAAGACCCTCCATCCGATGGTCCACGGCGCCATCCTCGCTGACCGGTTCAACCCGGACCATGTGCACGATCTTCGGGAGCGGGGCATCACCCCCATCGACCTGGTGGTGGCCAACCTCTATCCCTTTTCGTCGGACCCCAGCATTGAGTTGATTGACGTCGGGGGGCTGACCATGGTGCGCGCCGCGGCTAAGAACCACGCTCACGTCGGCGTGGTCGTGGACCCGGTCGACTACGACGGACTACTGGCCGAACTAAGGGCTAATGGTTCGCTGTCGGATGCCACCCGGCGGCGCCTGGCCCGGGCGGCTTTCGCCCACACAGCGGCCTATGACGCCGACATCGTGGGGTGGTTCGACGAGGAGGATCCGTCTGAGGGGGACGACAACCCGCTTAAGCCGTCGATTTACTTGGCGCTGGACCGCGTCCAGGACCTCCGGTATGGCGAAAACCCCCATCAGTTCGGGGCTCGGTACCGCACAGTCGGGTCCTCGGGGTGGTGGGACACCGTGGTGGTCCACGGAGGTAAGGCCATGTCGTACCTGAACCTGCTCGACACTGAGGCGGCTTGGCGTCTCGTGCACGCCCTCGGCGACCCCGGTGCGACCACTCAGGAGCCGACGGCCGTGGTCATCAAGCACGCCAACCCGTGCGGGGCCGCTGTGGGTACCGACATTGCCGAGGCCTACATGGCGGCCCACGAGTGCGACCCGGTCTCGGCATTCGGCGGCATCGTGGCCGTGAACCAGCCAGTCACCATGCCCATGGCCGAGGCGCTCTCGGAGGTGTTCACCGAGGTGGTGGTGGCCCCGACCTACGAAGCCGACGCCCTGGCCCACCTTCAGCAAAAGGCCAACCTCCGGGTTCTCGAGGCCGAGGCACCAACCTGGCCGGAACTCGATGTACGGAGTATCGACGGTGGCCTCCTAGTCCAGACCGCTGATCGCCTGGTCGTCGAGCCGTCGCAGTGGCGGGTAGTGACCGATCGGGAACCCACATCTAACGAGTGGGCCGACCTGGTCTTCGCTTGGCGGGTGGCTGCCCGCGTGAACTCCAACACGATTGTGCTGGCCCGGGACCGCCAGGCAGTGGGCATTGGGGCCGGCCAGCAGAACCGTCGGGACGCCGGACGAATCGCCGCCGACAAGGCCGCTGGCCGGGCCGCTGGTGGAGTGTGTGCTAGCGACGCCTTCTTCCCCTTTCGGGACGGCCTGGACGCAGTGGCCGATGCTGGAGTCACCGCGGTGGTTCAGCCTGGGGGTTCGCTGCGGGACGATGAGGTCATCGCGGCGGCCGACGAGCAGGGTATGGCCATGGTGTTCACCGGGGAGCGTCACTTCCGACACTGAGCAGTGTTGCCGGCCGAGCCTCCAACCCAGCGTCCCCTCAGCCGGGCCCGGGTAGCGTCCCTCTCCATGAGTGCACAATTCCTCGCAGGAGGACCGGTCGCCGAGGCCGTCCTCGACGACGTCCGTAGCAGGGTCGATGCCCTCAAGGCTGACGGAGTCACGCCCGGCCTGGGCACCATCCTTGTCGGAGACGACGGGGCGAGTGCGGGCTATGTCCGCAAGAAGCACGAGACCTGCGAGATGGTGGGCATGGCTTCCCACCACCTACAGGTGGCGGCCGACGACCCTCCCGCTGCGTTGGATGAGGCGGTGGCCCGGTTCAACGAGGATCCTGCAGTGCACGCGTACATCATCCAGCACCCGGTGGCCGACGGCTTCGACTTCAACTCCGCCTTGTCGGCCATGGATCCGGCTAAGGACGCCGACGGCTTGCATCCGACCAATCTTGGGCGCCTCGTTCTGCAGGAGGACGGTCCGGTGCCGTGTACCCCGGCTGGCATCCAAGCCCTGTTCGTCCACTACGACATCGAGATCAGTGGAAAGCACGTGGTGGTCATCGGTCGTGGCCCGACCCTGGGAAGGCCACTGTCGCTACTACTGACCACCAAGGCACCGGGTGCCAACGCTGCGGTCACCGTGGTGCATTCCGCGGTGCCCGACCTGGCTGAGTTGACCCGCGAGGCTGACATCGTGGTGGCCGCCCTCGGCGTTCCGTCGTTCGTCCAGCCCGAGATGGTCCGGCCCGGTGCCGTCGTGGTGAGCGGCGGGATCTCCTGGGAGGGTAAGAAGTTGCTGGCCGACGTCGACGAGTCGGTAGGCGAGGTCGCCTCGTGGATCACTCCGCGTCTAGGAGGGGTGGGTCCCACCACGGTGGCCATGCTGCTACGCAACACGGTTGAGGCTGCCGAGCGGGCCTGAAGGGTTTACTCCGTCGGGTTCTCCGGGCCCCGGAATCGGTAGGGTCGGACTCATGGCAGCAAAGATCACAATGGGTGCGGACGGCATCATGCAGGTCCCGGAGAACCCGGTCATCCCGTTCATCGAAGGTGACGGAACCGGCATCGACATCTGGCCAGCAGCTCGCCACGTGTTGGACGCTGCGGCGGCGAAGTACGGCCACACCGTGGAGTGGAAGGAAGTCCTTGCCGGCGAGAAGGCCTACAACGAGACCGGAGACTGGCTCCCCCAGGAGACCGTCGAGACCTTCACCGACTACCTGATTGGTATCAAGGGACCGTTGACCACGCCCATTGGCGGCGGGTTCCGGAGCCTGAACGTGGCCCTGCGGCAGATCCTCGACCTGTACGTCTGCCTACGGCCGGTGCGCTGGTTTCAGGGGGTGCCGTCGCCGGTAAAGCACCCCGAGTTGGTGGACATGGTCATCTTCCGGGAGAACACCGAGGACATCTATGCCGGCCTCGAGGTTGAGGCCATGACTCCCGAGGCCCTCAAGCTGAGGGAACTGCTGGAAGACGCCTTTGGCTGGCAGATCCGCGAGGACGCCGGCATAGGAATCAAGCCCATCTCCAAGACGGGGTCGCAGCGCCTCCAGCGGGCCGCCCTCCAGTACGCCGTGGATCGGGGTCGCCCCCGCGTCCATTGGGTGCACAAGGGCAACATCATGAAGTTCACCGAAGGTGCCTTCCAGAAGTGGGGATACGAACTAGTCCGTGAGGAGTTCTCGGACGTGGCCGTCGGCTGGGACGACTGCGGGGGCGATCCGGGCGATCGGATCCTCGTGCAGGATGCCATCGCCGACATAGCGCTCCAGCAGGTGCTGACCCGTCCGGCGGAGTTCGACGTGATCGCCACCATGAATCTCAATGGCGACTACCTGTCCGACGCCCTTGCTGCCCAGGTCGGGGGTATTGGCATAGCCCCGGGCGGTAACGCCAACTACGTCACCGGGCACGGCATCTTCGAGGCCACTCACGGCACGGCGCCCAAGTACGCCGGGCAAGACAAGGTCAACCCTTCGTCGGTGCTGCTGTCAGGCGTGCTCATGTTCGAACACATCGGATGGCAGGACGCTGCGGATGACATTGTCCGGGCCGTGGAGTCGGCGGTGACCGACAAGGTCGTGACCTACGACTTTGCTCGACTGATGGACGGGGCTACCGAGGTGAAGTGCTCGGAATTCGCCTCGGCTGTCGTCGACCGGCTCTGAGCGTCCTGCTCTGAGCGACGCGATGACCCGAGCCGGGCCCGCCGCGCCCGAGAGCGTGCTGCGCCGCGCCGGACGGCTCGTTTGGCGGTCTCTGCGACTGCACCCGTGGGCCCACGGCGCGGGGATCATGGGAGCCAACGTGTTCGCCCTGGCCGTGGTGGGCTTCACCGTTGTCATCGGTCGTATCACCGACGAGGTGATCGTCCCCGGACTGGATGGCGACGGCGTTTCCCGGCAATCGTTGCTTGGCGCGGTGGCCGTGGTGATGGCCGTCGGTGTGATCCGGGCCGTCTCGATCATGGTCCGGCGCTGGTTCAACATGCTGGCCACGGTCAGTACCCAGCGCACGTGGCGCCGGGCGGTCACTGACCGGTTCCTAGATGCCCCCCTGGCCTTTTACCAGCGCCGCTCGGCAGGTCGACTGCTAGCTCACGCCGACGCCGACGTAGAGGTCGCCACGGCGATGCTCAAGCCGTTGGCCTTCGCTCTATCGGTGATTGTGTTGGCCGTCGCCTCGCTGGTCAGCCTGCTCATGGTCCACGTGCTGTTCGCTGTGGTAGCCGTGGTCATGTTCCCCACGCTGACCCTGTTGAACCGCCGGTTTACCCGGATGGTGGAGGCTCCAGCCGCCGAGGGACAGGAAGCGGTGGGTGAGCTGTCGGGTATCGCTCACGAGAGCCTTGACGGCGTCCTGGTCGTCAAGACCCTGGGTCGGGAGAAGGCCGAGGTGGAGCGGTTTTCCGACGCCGCCCGGGTGCTGCGGGAACACCGCCTGACGGTAGGTGGGCTCCGGTCCCGGTACGCCCCGCTGTACTACTCACTGCCCCAACTGGGAATCATCGTTCTGCTGCTAATCGGGGTGTGGCTGGTCGACGGGGGATCGGTGACGATCGGCGACGTCGTCCGGGCCATGTCCCTCTTCAGCATCCTGACCCTGCCCATGGAGATCTTGGGGTACCTGTTCCAGGAGATGCCGCGGTCGGTGGTGGCCATGGACCGGATCGATGGGGTGATCGCCGAGCCGACGGAGCCCCAATCGGCGCTTGGGCCCGAGGCGGGTTCGACTCGGCGAACCGACGAGATCAGACGGCCAGTGGTTGTCGAGTTCGAAGCCGTGGGCTTTGCCCACGTGGACGGGATGGAGGTCCTCGCCGACCTCGACCTACGGTTGGAACCCGCGGAGTCAGTGGCTCTCGTCGGAGCCACGGGTTCAGGCAAGAGCACACTGGTGTCCCTGCTGGCCGGGCTCGTGCCGCCCACCAGTGGCGAGGTGCGCGTCGACGGTAGGGCAACGACGACCTTGGGTCCCGAAGGGGTGTCAGGCTCAGTGGCCACCG
>JASLKB010000089.1 GCA_030747775.1 Acidimicrobiales bacterium
GACTCACGTCGGCCCTCTTTTAGAGCTCACCGCTGGCCCGCCTAGAGGGCATGGCTAGCGGGGCACGAACCGGACAGGACGCCCGGATGGTTGGGATGATCCGCGTGATCCACCGTCGGCTACGTCGTCTAGTGGTACGGCAGGGGTTCGATTCAGCGGCGGTATGGGCTTCGGAGCAACCCGGGATAGTCGCTGGGCCGGTGTACCGTCGGCCTAGTGATCGTCGAGTTAGGCCCCGACCACCGACATGACTGCACCCACCGGTCGCTGGTCATGGGGATTCTCAACCGCACCCCTGACTCCTTCTGGGACCGGGGCCGCTTCTGGGACTTCGATGACTTCTTGCGCCTCGCCGAAGCCCACGTGGTCGATGGGGCTGATCTGCTCGACGTAGGCGGTTCCAAGGCGGGGCCGGGCCCCGAGGTCACCGAGGCCGAAGAGATGGACCGCGTGGTGCCCGCCGTAGCTGCGCTACGGGAACGCTTCGACCTGCCGATCGCGGTGGACACCTTCCGTGGCAGTGTGGCCGACGTGGCGATGGAGGCTGGTGCGTGCGTCGGCAACGACATCAGCGGCTTCGCCGACCCATCTTTTCTACCGGCATGCGCCCGACACGGTGCCGCGGTGATTGCCACCCACGTACGGATTGGACCGAGGATCCCCGATCCGGAACCTCGCTACGACGATCTGGTCGCGGAGGTCAGAGCCTTCCTCGCTGAACGAGTCCGATGGGCCCTCGCCGCAGGCATTGGTGACCGGCAGATCATCGTGGATGCTGGCCTGGATCTTGGCAAGACCCCGGTCATGTCGGTCCAGTTGTTGAGGAGGTCCGATGACCTTGCCACCTTGGGTCGCCCCATCCTGTTGTCGGCGTCGAATAAGGGCTTCCTGGGTGAGGTCACGGGAAGCGATTTGGAGGACAGGGTCGAAGCATCCTGGGCTGCTCATGCCCTAGGTATTGCGAGGGGCTGTCGGATACTGAGGGCCCATGACGTTCGGGGCTCCCGACGGGTGGCCGATGTTATGGCCGAGGTGCTCGCCGCTGGCGAGCCTGAGAGGCTGGCTGGGTGAACGTCCCCGCCATCGTGCTCATCACCGGGGACGACGACACACTGGTCACAGAGGCAGTGCGTGCCGCCGTCGAAGCGGCCCTTGGTGACGAAGACCGTTCGTTGGCTCTGGAGGAGTTGACCGAGGAGGAGTACCGGACCGAGGATCATTTCGAGGTGGCCCGACTGGTCGACGCCGCACAGACCCCACCCTTCCTGACCGAGCGTCGGGTGGTTGTGGGTCGCCATCTAGGTCGGTTCGGCGACAAGGACTCAGTGGCGCCGCTGGTGGCCTATCTGGCCGATCCGCTCGACAGTACAGCTCTTATTGTCGTCTGGGAAAAGGGTCACGTTCCCGTACAGCAACGGCTGAATCCGGTACCGAAGTCCCTACTGGAAGCCGTTGACTCCGCCGGTGGAGATATCCGAAAGACGGCGGTGGGTCGGGGCCGGGAGGGCGAGCAGTGGCTGGACGAGCGGATTGCTGCGGGTCCGGTCGACCTAGACCGCCCCGCCAGGGCGCTGGTGTCACGCCGACTTGGGGAAGATCGCGCGGCAGTAGTGCCATTGTTGGAGACTCTGGCTGCCGTATTTGGCACTGGAACCGAACTCACGGCGAGCGATGTCGAGCCGTTTCTCGGTTCGGGTGGTGACGTGGCCCCGTGGGACTTGACCGACGCCATCGATGCTGGCGACGTTCCCAAGGCGCTGGACTGCCTGTCCCGGATGATGGGCGCAGGCGGCCGACACCCACTGGCTATAACCGCGGCTCTGAACGGGCACTACGGGCGACTATTGCGCCTCGACGGCTCGGGCATCAGGGATCAGGCGGGGGCAGCTGACGCGCTGGGCGTCAAGGGCTTCCCAGCCAAGAAGGCGCTCGCGGCTAGCCGTCGACTGGGTGGCGAACGGATCGCCCGTGCTGTGCGACTGCTGGCTGCTGCAGACTTGGACCTGCGGGGACGCTCTGCGTGGCCGCAGGAACTCGTGGCTGAGGTGCTAGTGGCTCGACTGGCGAGCCTGTCCCGATCCTGACTCCTAGTGAACCCAGTGGTGGGCCGCTGGATCGGGAGGCGTCAGTCGTTTAGCGAGTTCAGGTGCTTCTGCAGGCGTGCCTTGCGGCGTGAAGCGGTGTTGGGGTGCAGCACACCCTGAGCTGCGGCCTTGTCGATCCGTTTCATAGCTTCGGCGGCGGCCTCAGCGGCGTTCTCTCCCGAATCGGCGGCCTCCATTGCGTTGCGGATGCGGGTCTTGAGCTCGGTACGCACGGCGCGGTTGCGCAGACGGGCCTTCTCGGTCTGACGGTTCCGCTTGATCTGGCTCTTAATATTCGCCACGGGAGTGGTCCCTCGGTCTTCTCGTTCGCTGTACCCGTTTGGGGTCCGCCGTTCGACGGGGCTGGGCCGGGGACGCAGCCCACGGGCCGGCACGGCAAACGATCCTACCGGTGGCACTGGCAGATCGCTCCGATTCGAAGCGTGACACCTGCCCCCAGCGACATGACGGGCTGTCGGGTCAACTGCCACTACAGGGAGGGGTCCAGCCGCCGGTACCGTCATCGACGGAATGGACCTCTCGCGACTACGCAATACGTCGATTATCGCCCACATCGATCACGGCAAATCCACGCTGGCCGATCGCATGCTGGAGCTGTGCGGTGCCGTGGACCCCCGCGAGATGCGGGACCAGTACCTCGACTCGATGGACCTGGAGCGGGAGCGGGGCATCACCATCAAGCTTCAGAGCGTCCGCCTGGATTGGGGCGACGCCGTCATCAACCTGATCGACACCCCGGGCCACGTGGACTTCGGCTACGAGGTCAGTCGTTCGTTGGCGGCATGTGAGGGCGTGATTCTGGTGGTGGACGCCGCCCAGGGGATCGAAGCTCAGACGCTGGCTAACTGCTACCTGGCACTCGAGAACGATCTCGAGATTGTGGCCGCCCTCAACAAGATCGACCTGCCAGCCGCCGAACCGGACCGGTACGCCGAGGAGATCGAACAGGTGCTGGGCATCCCCGCCGAGGAAGTTCTCCACATCAGCGCGAAGACCGGCGAGGGTGTGGCTGAACTTCTTGACGCTGTCGTGGAACGCACGCCGCCACCCGTCGGTGACTTCGATGCCCCGCTCCAGGCCCTCGTATTCGATAGCCACTTCGACCAGTACCGGGGCGTGGTGTCGTCCATCCGCGTTGTCAACGGACGTCTCGCCGCCCGGGACTCACTCCGGTTCATGCAGGCCAACGCGGTACACGAGGTCGACGAGATCGGGGTGCGTCGCCCCGACATGACGGCAGTCCCGGAACTGGGCCCCGGCGAGGTCGGCTACCTGCTAGCCGGGATCAAGGACATCGGCGAAGCTCGCTCCGGTGAAACCATTACCACCAGTCGCAACGGTTCGGCCGATGCCCTCGATGGCTACCGCGAGCCCCAGCCCATGGTGTTCAGTGGCCTGTATCCCATCGACGGGGACGAGTTCAACGACCTGCGGGAGGCCCTCGAGAAACTACGGCTGAACGACTCGAGCTTCACCTACGAGCCCGAGACGTCCGGAGCCCTCGGATTTGGCTTCCGCTGTGGCTTCCTGGGGCTGCTCCATATGGAGATCGTCCGTGAGCGTCTAGAGCGGGAGTTCGGTCTGAGCCTCATTACTACGGCCCCGTCGGTGGAGTACCGGGTGACCCGAACCAATGGTGAGGTATTGGAGATCGACAACCCCTGCGACCTTCCGGCGGGCGGTGAGATCGCCGACATCGAGGAGCCCTACCTGCTGGCCAACGTGATCACGCCGACGGACTTCACCGGGGCGTTGATGGAACTCTGCCAGGAACGCCGCGGCGAGCTGGAGGGGATCACCTACCTCTCACCGGAGCGAGTCGAGATCAAGTACCACCTGCCTTTGGCCGAGGTGGTCATTGACTTCTTCGACCAGATGAAGAGCCGGACCCAGGGCTATGCCAGCCTCGATTACGAACCCGAGGGCTACCGCAGGTCCGACCTCGTCCGGGTGGACATCTTGCTGCACGGCGAGGCGGTGGATGCCTTCTCGGCAGTCGTCCACCGGGACGCGGCAGACATGTACGGGCGCAAGATGACCTCCAAGCTAAAGGAGCTCATTCCCCGGCAACAGTTCGAGGTGCCCATCCAAGCAGCCATCGGTGGTCGGGTGATAGCCCGTCAGACCGTGCGGGCTTTCCGGAAGGACGTGACCGCCAAGCTCTACGGCGGAGACATCACAAGAAAGCGCAAGCTGCTGGAGAAGCAGAAGGAGGGTAAGAAGAAGATGAAATCCATCGGCCGGGTCGACGTACCCCAAGAGGCCTTTATCTCCGCACTGAAGTTAGACGATTGACTTGGTCGGCCCATTCGGAACATGGCCCGGGAGGTGGGTTGGAGCCACGGGCCTCGACGATCTCCGCCGGTAGCATCGGCTCCGTGCTGGAGGATCGGAAGGCGGCCATTCTGAGCGCGGTGGTCGAGGAGTACATCGACACAGCGCAGCCCGTTGGATCGGCGCGCATAGCGGGCTTCGAGGACGTGGAGGTCTCGGCGGCCACGGTCCGTAACGAGTTGGCCAACTTGGAGGATCAGGGCTATCTGGTCCAGCCCCACACCTCAGCTGGCCGAGTTCCCACCGAGAAGGCCTACCGGTTCTTCGTCGACCGTATCGACGGTCCCGGTCCGCTGGACGCAGCGGACCGAGAGCAGGTCCAGGCCTTCTTCCGGAGGTCACATCGCGAAATGGAACAGATGCTGTCCGATACCAGCAGCCTGTTGTCAGATCTCACGGGTAGCGCGGCGGTCGTGCTGGCTCCGGATCGAGACCACCAGGAGGTCCGATCGGTTCAAGTAGTCGGTCTCACCGCGGACCTCGGCCTCCTCGTGCTGGTGATGGCCAATGGGACCGTGGAAAAGCACACCCTCGAGTTGTCCGGTCCGTCGTCGGGCCCGTCGGAGGCCACGTTGGCTATCGCAGCGGCCCACCTCTCGGCGTCGCTGATCGGACGGAGCCTGTCGGCGGTTCCTGACACACCGGTTACAGGCGACGAGGCAGTTGACGCGGTTTTGACTGTGGTGGGCGGTGTGCTGGCGGCCAGAACCGAAGAGGCGGATCGGGCGTTTGTGGGCGGCACCGCCCGCGTGGCCTCGGCGTTCGGAGAGGTAGAACGGGTCCGCCAGGTACTCGACGTGCTGGAACGCCAGTTCATCGTGGTGACAATGATCCGCGACGTGATCGATCGAGGCCTGAGCGTGGCCATCGGCACCGAGACCGGCGTGGAACCCCTCGCCGAGTGCTCGCTGGTGGTGGCTCCCTACGAGATCGACGGCGAGACCGCGGGATCCATCGGGGTGCTCGGCCCAACTCGGATGGACTACTCCCAGGCCCTGGCCACTGTGGCCGTGGTGGGACGGCGCCTCGGCGACCGCCTCACCGAGGGCTAAACGGAGGACTCAGCGCGATGGCTGAACGCGACCCCTACGAGGTCCTGGGGGTCTCCCGGGACGCCTCTTCCGACGACATCAAGAAGGCATACCGCCGCCTTGCCAGAGAGCACCATCCTGACGCCAACCATGGCAGGGAAGCAGCGACGGCCGAGGCTGAGTTCAAGGCAGTCGCTGCCGCCTACGAGGTGCTGTCGGACCCTGAGCGGCGCAGTCGGTTCGACCGGTTCGGCCATACCGGCTCGGCTGGACCCGGAGACCCGTTCGCCGGATTCGGCGACATTTTCGAGTCGTTCTTCGGCGGGTCGGGCTCTCCGTTTGGTGGCGGAGCCCGGCGACGCGCTGGCCCGGTGCCCGGAGAGGACCTCGAGGCCGTGCTCGAGGTGGACTTCGAGGACGCGGTGTTCGGCGCTGAGGCGGAGGTCTCCGTGCGTACCGCTGTGGTATGTGAGATCTGCGAGGCGACCGGTGCCGCCTCCGGTTCGGGCCCCGAGACATGCGGTGAATGTGGCGGCGCGGGCCAGGTACAGCGGGTCCGGCAGTCGATGTTGGGCCAGATGTTGACCAGCACGGCCTGCTCTACGTGTTCCGGTCGCGGACAGGTCATTCCCAACCCGTGTGGGCATTGCAGTGGCGAGGGGCGCACCGTGGAAGATCGATCCTTCAACGTCCAGGTCCAAGCAGGCGTAGACGAAGGCACGACCTTGCGACTGACCGGGCGGGGCGCAGTGGGTCCCCGTGGTGGCCCTACCGGGGACCTCTACGTGCGGGTGAGGGTGCGGTCCCATCCGGTGTTCGAGCGCCACGGTGTCGACCTGCTGCACCGCCTCCACCTTCCGATGACCCAGGCCACCCTCGGGGTGATCCTGGAATACGAGACCCTCGATGGGGTCGAGGAACTGATCGTGCCCCGGGGGACGGCCACCGGCGAGATGTTCCGCTTCCGTGGCCGGGGGGTGCCCCATCTGCAAGGGAGGGGACGGGGAGACCTCGTGGTCGAAGTGCACGTCGACACGCCGACCGAACTCAGCGATGAGGCTGAGCGCTTGCTACGGGCCCTGGCCGACGAGCGCGATGAGGTTGTGGCCGACGAGGACGAGAGCCTGATCTCGAAGATCCGCTCCGCCTTCCGCTAGCCCTCGTGGACGTTCTTTCGGTTGGACGTGGTGGACCCCATGTCTTCGTAGCTGATCTATCTATCCCCACACTGGATGACGACGACCGACATCACTTAGGACGAGTGTTGCGCCTGCGGGATGCCGACGACATGACTCTCGGTGACGGGGCTGGTCGTTGGTGCCGGGCGGTGTATCGCGTCGGCAAAGACCCTGAGCCGGTCGGTGAAGTGGTGACCGTTGCCCCGTCGGACCCCGCAGTGGCCGTGGGCTTCGCTCTGATCAAGGGTGGGCGGCCTGAGATGGTCGTTCAGAAACTTACCGAACTGGGGGTGGATCGCATTGTTCCGTTGTCGGCGGATCGCTCAGTCGTGCAGTGGGACGAAGCTAAAGCGTCCACACAGGTGGAACGCTTCCTTCGGGTGGCCCGAGAGGCCGCCATGCAGTCCCGGCGTGCCTGGCTTCCGACAGTCGAGGAGTTGGCGCCGGCTCGCGATATCCACCCGGCACCGGGCGTCGTGTTGGCAGAACCTGGCGGGGGCCCGATCGATAGGTCAGTCAGGGTGGTTCTGGTCGGCCCTGAGGGGGGATGGACCGACGAGGAGTTGATCGGGCACCCCACGGTGGGTCTAGGTCCGACGGTGCTCCGGGCCGAGACAGCAGCTATCTCGGCAGGAACATTGCTCACGGCACTCCGTGACGGGAGGGTGTTGTCGGCAAGATGAAACGGCCGGATAGGTCATTGCAACCACGGAGCGCGGTCGCTACCGTCACGTCCCGTGGCCGAGTCGTTTTCCCGTCAGTTCCGCCCTGGGGCTAGACGTGCTGGTGACCATGTGGTCTCCGACGATGACTACAGCATTCGACTGGGTGAGCGCATCAGGGTCATCCGCCGCCAGAAGCGCTTGTCGTTGCAGGACGTCGAGGCCCGCTCTGAGGCCGAGTTCAAGGCATCGGTGCTGGGCGCCTATGAGCGGGGGGAACGAGCCGTGTCAGTGCCGCGCCTACACCGGCTGGCCGAGTTCTATGACGTTCCGGTTGACCAGTTGCTTCCGGCGGCTGACGCCGAGGTAGTCGTCGAAGCGGTTGGCGAGGAATCCCCGGCCTGGCTACCCGGCCAGAAGGTGGTGATCGACTTGGTGGCCATGGTCGACGCGGTGGGTCCCGAAGTCGAACTCATCCGCCGGTACCTCGGGATCATCCAGGTTAAGCGTCAGGATTTCAACGGTCGAGTCCTGACCATCCGCCAAGATGACCTACAGGCGTTGGCCGCCATCCTCGCAACGAGCGTGGGCGACGCTGCCCCCCGCCTGGCCGAGATGGGCCTGCTGCGTCCCGCCGCCAGTTCCTGATCGGCCGCTGACAGGCCCCTAAGGGCCAGTCGTCGACCGGTAGCCTCGTCGGACCATGAGTGTGTTCTCGCGCGTCCTGCGCAGCGGTGAGGGAAAGAAGGTCAAGGCCCTCGAGGCGATCGTCCCCGACATCAACGAGCTCGGTGATGCCACCGCCGCGTTGTCCGACGACGCTTTGCGGGCCCGGACCGGAGAGTTCCGTCAGCGGTACGACAACGGGGAGAGCCTCGACGACCTCCTGGTAGAGGCTTTTGCCGTAGTGCGAGAAGCGGCCTGGCGGGTAATCGGCCAGCGCCACTACGACGTGCAGATGATGGGAGGGATGGCGTTACACCTCGGCTGGGTGGCCGAGATGCGCACGGGCGAGGGCAAGACGCTGGTCAGCACCTTGCCCGCCTATCTGAACGGGCTATCCGGTAGGGGCGTGCACCTGTGTACGGTCAACGACTATCTGGCCAGTCGTGACGCTGAGTGGATGGGTCAGATCCACCGTTGGCTCGGGCTCTCCGTGGGACTAGTGGTCCCGGACGTCCGCGATCGGGCCGAGAAGCGAGCTGCCTACGCGGCTGACATCACCTACGGGACCAACAATGAACTCGGCTTCGACTACCTACGGGACAACATGGCCCTGGCCGACGCTGAGAAGGCCCAGAGAGGCCACGCCTTCTGCATCGTCGACGAGGTCGACTCGATCCTCATTGACGAGGCCCGAACTCCGCTCATCATCAGCGGGCGCCTGGCAGAAGCCGCAGCGCTCTACCAGCGATTTGCTTCGGTGGTCCGAGGGTTGAACTCCGAGCGCCACTATGAGGTGGATGAGGAGAAGGGGATTATTGCCCCCACCGAAGATGGCGTCCACGCCGTCGAGGCGGCTCTCGGCGTCGAGAACCTTTACGACCAGGTATCGGCCAACCTGGTCCACCAGTTCCATTCGGCCCTCAAGGCCAAGGAGCTTTACAAGCGGGATAAGGACTACATCGTCGTTGATGGCGAGGTCCGGATCGTCGACGAGTTCACCGGTCGCGTGCTGGAGGGGCGACGATGGTCCGACGGCATCCACCAGGCCGTGGAGGCTAAGGAAGGGGTGTCGATTAAGGAGGAGAACCAGACGCTCGCCACGATCACCCTCCAGAACTACTTCCGGCTCTATGAGAAGTTGGCCGGGATGACCGGTACCGCTGAGACCGAAGCGGCCGAACTGGCGGGCATCTATGGCCTGCAGGTGGTACCCATCCCCACGAACCGGCCGTTGGTCCGCCTCGACCAGAGCGACCTTATTTTCAAGTCCGAGGCCGGCAAGTTTCAGGCGGTGGTTGACGACATCGTGGAGCGTCGCGACCGTGGTCAGCCTGTGTTGGTGGGCACGGTCAGCGTCGAGAACTCCGAACGCCTATCTCGTGAGCTCGAGAAGCGGGGCGTGGAACATGAGGTGCTTAACGCCAAGCAGCACTTCCGGGAGGCCGACGTGGTAGCCCAGGCTGGCCGCCCCGGTGCGGTAACGGTGGCGACCAACATGGCTGGCCGTGGGGTTGACATCATTCTGGGTGGTAATCCCGAGAACCTCGCCGAACGTGAGACGCGGGCGGTGGGCCTGGACCCGTTCGGTCCGAAGGGTGAGAAGAAGTACGCCGAACTACTAGCCCGCTACGAACCCGAATGTCAGGCCCTGGGTGAAACGGTGAGGGCGAACGGTGGCCTATACGTGCTGGGTACCGAACGACATGAGTCCCGTCGGATCGACAATCAGCTGCGAGGCCGCAGTGGCCGCCAGGGTGACCCGGGGGAGAGTCGCTTCTACCTGTCGCTGGAAGACGACCTGATGCGCCTATTCGCCTCGGACACCATGCGAGGCGTAATGGACCGGGCCCTTCCCGAGGATGAGGCCATCGAGTCCAAGATG
>JASLKB010000008.1 GCA_030747775.1 Acidimicrobiales bacterium
GTCTCCCGGACTGCGCTCCCGAATAGCGTCGACCAGGTCCACGGCCTCCAGGACTGGCACACCGTCCACCCTCACGATCACGTCGTTGATCGTCAACCTCCCAGTCGACGGACCACCAACCACGATCTGAGCTAGCCCCACGCCGGTGGGCTGGAACGGGTCGATACCCAGGTATCGAAGGGCCACGGCGACCGCCGTGGACTTCGACACCCGCATCAGTTGCATGTTGAACGCTCGGTTCTCGTCCCGGGACCGGCCATCGAGAATCCGGTCCTCCTCGATGAGGGTTAGCGACGGCTTCATCCGGGCCTCCAACCACTCCCAGCCGTTGACGGTGGCGTCCTGGCGAACCGTCGTGAAGTGGATCTCACCGGTGGCATTGAAACGCTGCCCCGTAGTGACCATCACCTTCCCGCTCAACGGCTGGACTGATCCAGGCCGGAATACGAAATAGGGGACCCGGACGAACGTGGCCAGCAAGGCGGCGGCCACGAGTAACAGGACCATGGTGGCCCGCAGGGGATGAGACGGTGGCACCGTCAGATCCGACGAACCCGGAAGGTCGCCCGCCGGTAGATTCTCCTCCATGGATGCCCAGCCTGCCACGGAGCCGACCGGCATAGGCATCGACACCGGCTGCCCAGTTTGATGAACCTACGGCGGTTCCGCAGTCGGGCGCTGCCGCCAGTCGGCGACCTCGAGTACGCCGTGGACCGTCAGTGGAGCCCGGGCGCCCGCCTCGGCATCTGGTTCCAGCCCCCGCGTCAGGTCGTGACCGGCCGCCGGGCCCGCATCCGATGGTGGCACCGGGTTCGCTCGGTGCTCCTGCTAACCACCTTCGTGGCGGTCGGTGGCGTCGCCCTGGCCACCGTGATCGGCGTGGGCATCTTCCTGTCGGGATTCCTGGTCGAACAGGCCATCGGCTAATCGGCCACCCCAGTGACCGACCCAACCATTGAGCCCGGGGCCGATCCCGGCATAGCCGCTAACCGCCACGTCCACCCAGAACCCGCGCCGGGCCCGGAGACAGCCGAACGTCGTCGTCGGGCCGTGCTGGCCGGATACGGCGGCGATGCCGAGACGGCACGGTCCCTGGCCAGCGACCCAGAGGCTGTGGTGCGCGCTGCCGCTCTTGGTGCCCTGAGCCGCACTGGCACCCTCACCGACGACGGATTGGCCCGGGGTCTTACTGACCCCCATCCGACTGTCCGACTACGAGCCCTGGAGATCCTGGGTCGACCGATACCTGTGTCCGGCCGACTCACAAGGCTCCTCGCAAACCTGCTCGTGGACCCGATCGCCGAGGTGATCGAGACGGCCTGCTGGGCGGCCGGCGAGCACCTCGAGGCGGCTGACCAACTTGTCGATTCGCTCGTGGCAGTGGCCGGTAACGGTCCCGACAGTGACCAACCCGGACACCCTGATCACCTCTGCCGCGAAGCAGCTGTGGCCGCCCTTGGTGCTCTAGGACACGAGCTGGGCCGAGAATCGGTTCTGGCTGGCCTCGACCAACGGGCCACCATCCGCCGTCGGGCCGTGCTCGCCTTGGCCGCCTTCGAAGGAGATGACGTGGAAGCCGCTCTCACCCGAGCTTTGGATGACCGTGACTGGCAGGTCCGCCAGGCCGCCGAGGACCTCCTCGGCTTGGACCCGGTCGTCGCCAACGCCGACCTACCCGAACCCGAAGTCCGCTAACGCCGGCCCTCCATGAACATCACCCGCATAGCCTCGAACGACTCGATGCAATGGCCGGCACCCAACACCACGCACTCCATTGGCGTCTCCACGGGAACAACGGGCACTCCGGCGTCCTCGGCGATCCGCACGTCCAGGCCCCGGAGCAGGCTGCCGCCGCCCACCAAGCAGATTCCATGGGCCATCAGGTCCTGAGCCAGCTCGGGCGGAGCCTGAGCCAAGCACTGCACCACCGACTCGACCATGGCAGTCACCGGCTCCTCAATGGCCCGACGGATCTCTACCGGGGTCAGCACCACCGTCTTGGGTAGACCGCTCATCAGCTCACGGCCCTTGACCTCGGCCCGACCCTCGTCGGGGGTCGACGCAGCCGAACCGATTGTCCACTTGATCTCCTCGGCAGTTCGCTCCCCGATGGCTAGCCCGTATTCGCGCCGAACGTAAGCCTGGATGGCGGAGTCGATGTCGAACGAACCGACCCGCACCGCCTCGAGGGCCACCACCCCACCGAGCGAGAGAAGCGCCGACTCCGACGTCCCGCCACCGATGTCGACCACCATGTTCCCGACTGGCTCGGAAATGGGGAGATTGGCGCCGATCGCCGCAGCCAACGGCTGTTCGATGAGCTGAGCGTCGGCCGCCCCGGCGCGGCGGGCCGCCTCGGTGACCGCCCGCCGCTCGACGGCTGTGATAGCCGACGGCACACAAATCAGCACCTTTGGTCGGTTGAACCGGCTCACTCCGACCCGTTCCAGGAGGAGCCGTACCATCCGCTGGGTCACCTCGAAGTCGGTGATAGCCCCCTTGCGTAGTGGCCGCTTGGCCACCACGTACTCAGGGGTACGCCCGATCATGTGCCACGCATCGTCGCCCATGGCTAGGACCTCGCCTGAGCGTTCGTTGATGGCGATCACCGATGGCTCAGCCAGCACCACCCCCTCACCACGGGCGTAGACGAGCGTGTTGGCCGTACCCAGGTCAATGGCCAGATCACGTGCCACAACGTCAGCGTCCGGACTGGCCGGAACCAGTGATCCCGTCGGAGTCCGGCCCGTCGGGCGACACGTTGCCCAGTACTCGAATGCCGCCCGTTCCGCCATCACTCGACCCTCTACCGCCTGAGGTCGGCCGCGACATACCCGAGGTCCAGTTCCCGGAACGCGAAGGACCAGACCCATGCCGCAGGGCGCGGAGATTTGCCCGGGCCCGGTTCGGGTCTTTGACAACCTTCTTCGGTCGACTGAACAACCAGACCAGCGCGGAGAGCACCACGGCTAGACCAGCCCCACCGGCCAGAAACAGCACCGCAGGGTTCACGCGCCCGCCTCCATGGAAGCCGAATCAGTCACGTCGATCACGTGCTGGGCGTCCACACCCCAGTGCTCGCCTCCCGCCCAGACCTCCCGCTTCCAGATCGGGACGGTCGCCTTCAGCGTGTCGATGCACCAGCGACCGGCATCGAAGGCCGTATCCCGGTGGGGCGACGACACAGCAACCACCACCGCCGCCTCGCCAATGGCCAACGATCCGGTTCGGTGGATCATCGCCACCCGACCTAGGTCCGGCCAGCGGTTCCGCGCCTCGGCGGCTAGACGTTCCAAGCGAGAAACCACCTGGGTCTCATAGGCCTCATACTCCAACGCGGTGACGTCTGGACGGCCTTCAGCATGGTCCCTGACGTCACCGCGGAACACCACCACCGCCCCACAGCCGGGACGCCCGATCCAACAGGCCACCTCGTCGACGGGTAGTGGGCCATCGGTCAAGCCCAACCAGGTGTCATCACCGACGTGTTCATCACCGTCTTCGTCAGGGCGTCCATCAGGACAGGTTTCATTGACCATCAGCCGCATCGTACGTTCCACGACCCGGCCCCCGGGGGCGGCGCACGAGGCGAACCAGCAGCCACCCCAGGCCCACCACCAGTAACCCAGCAACGGCCAGCGAGACCTGCTGTCGGGCTCGGGCGTCCATTCGATCAAGCAGGCCAGGTTCGTGGCCCGCCACGTAGGCCTCCTCGTTGGAGTGGGTGGGCTCCCACCCCAGGTCCCGGAGTCGATCGTTGGCCACCACCCACGGGTGCACCGAGTAAGGGAACACGCCAGGAGGCGCGGGGGACAATCCGGTGTGCCATAGCACCCGGGCGGTCAGGGCGGCCAGCGGACCGGGCAGACGCAAGCGCGGACCTGGCCCACCCAACTCGGCCATGACCTCCACGCCGATCCACCCGTCGGGTGCCACGTTCAACGGCCCGTCGTAGCGGGTCTCCACGGCACAAACCGCAGCGCCGGCAAGGTCATCGGAGTGCAGGAACTGACCCAACGGGTCTCCCTCGTCGCTGCGGATCGACGCTGCCGCGCCAACCACCGTGGCCAAACCGCCGGGCCGTTCCTCAGCGACCGTCACCGCGTTGCGTAGCACGGTCAGCGACCGCTCACCGGACTCGGTGGCCCACGCAGTGGCTAGTTCCTCCATCCGGGCCCGATGAACAGCGAAGGCGAAGTCCGGGCACGGGCGCACCGGGGCGTCCTCGGTCAGTGGCACCGGGTTGTCAGGCCACGCCCCGTAGACCATGGCCGACGAGCGGACCACCAGATGGGTCACCCCCGCGTCGGACGCTGCTGCTAGTAGACGTTCGACCACCGCCAAACGGTCCCGGCCCACGTCGACCCCCGAGTCTCCTGCCGTCACACCAGCCGCCATGTGGACGACCACGTCCACATCGGCTAGTTGGGCCCGTAGGTCGGTGACGGCCAGATCCACTGTCCGCAGTTCGATTCCGGGTGCCGGCGGAATACTCGACCGACGATCCAAACCGATGACCTCGTAGCCGGCAGCAGCCAAACCCACGCAGGTCTCCCGCCCAACCGCCCCGGTCGATCCGGTGACCACTACGCGGCTCACCGTGCCTCCCCTTGTACCGCCCGCCGGGCGGCTCCGTCCGTCGATTTGCCAGCTCGACCGCGGGACTCCATGGAAACCACGCCCATAGAGTGCCCCCGTGAGCCCCAACGATCCACCAGAGGATCCATTTGCCGCATTCAGCCGGGCATTCGGCGGGATGTTCCCCAGCATGAGTTTGCCCGGAACGGGCCAACCGGGCGGCGACCCAGCCCGCCAGATCGCCATGGCCATCGCATCCGAGGGCACCAGCGAACCCAACGTCGACCCCGTAGTACGGATGGAATACGAGTCCCTCCTCCGCGTTGCCGAACTCCAAGTGGCGGCCTGTACAGGCCTGAGCGTGGCTCGCACGGGAACGCTGTCGGTCCGACCGGTGACTCGCACCGTTTGGGCGTCAACGTCGGTCGATGCCTACCGGCCGTACTTGTCAAAGATGACCCAACTACCTACCGACCTGACCTCTGATCTGGGTCCAGACGCCACCCTAGAAATCGATGGAGAACGCTTCGACCCAGACGACCCGCGCACCCAACAGACCCTCGGCTGGCTGTCGGGCCTAATGGCCGCCATGGCCCCGATGATGGCCGGGATGACCACCGGGACGATGGTCGGTCGTCTCGCCCTGCGGAGCCTCGGTACCTACGACCTGCCCATCCCCCGCCCGACCAGTGGGCCCGACGCCGACACCCTGCTCGTGGTGGCCCCCAACGTCGAGGCGTTCAGTAACGATTGGAGCCTCCCAGCTGACGACCTGCGTTTATGGGTGTGCCTGCACGAAACGGCGCACCACGCAGTACTCGGCGTGCCCCACGTCCGCGACGCCATCGGCGACCTGCTGGCCCAACACGCCGGAGCGTTCCGCAACGACCCGTCTGAGTTGGGTGACCGACTCGGACTGGACCTGGGCTTGGACCTCGACCCCGCAGCAGCATTGGATCCGACCACCGGACCCGAACTGCTGGCCAGACTTCAGGACGCCCTGGACCCCGATGCCGTCCTTGGGGCAGTGCGCTCACCAGAACAAGAAGCACTCCTCCCACGCCTCGAGGCACTAGTAGCGGTAGTTATTGGCGTGGTCGACCACGTAATGGATGCCGTGGGTACGGGGCTGATCGCCTCCTACGGTCAGGTGACCGAGGCGGTCCGTCGACGGCGAGTCACCACCAGCGATGCCGACCGGTTCGTGGAACGCATCCTTGGCCTGAACCTCACCCAGGAGCAGGTCGACCGGGGTACGGCCTTCGTAGCCGGTGTACTGGAGCGGGCCGGTGATGACGGCCTCGCCCTCCTCTGGCAGGAGAGCCAGAATCTGCCCACTCCCTCGGAGGTAGACGCCCCCGGCCTTTGGTTGGCCCGTCTGGAGTTGCCACCCGACGCCTGATCGGACCCACTACCCGGCCGGAAGTCAGTCCTCGCTGAGTTCCCCACGTCGCCAGAACCCGAGTTGACCGTCGGGCCGGTCCGGTTCGTCCGGAGTCTGGATCCTCGGAGTGGGCGGCGATGCCAACCCGAACCAGGTGAGACCCATCGCAAATAGCGCGGCAACGAGCAGGTAACCGACTTCAATCGATACGGGCAAGAACACCGCCAGGAACGCTCCAACGGCCCACGCCAGTTGGAAGCGGCCCTCGAACCTGGCGAACGAACGACCATGGTTGGCCCCCGGGGCGTCACGTTGGACCAGCGAGTCGAAGGCCAACTTGGCCACACCACTGCACATGGCGACCGTGCCGCCGATCAGGACCGCTCCCCAAAGGCCGCCAAGCCAGACGGCCAGGCCGGACAGGGTGACGCCTACGAATAGCACGCCACGAATAATCCGCTCTTCGAGCAGCCGACGGCGCAGCATCGGTGAGTACTGGGCAGCCAGGAACGCTCCCATACCTGCGGCGGCCAGGACCAACCCGAAGTGCCATGCGGGTGCCGCTGCACCGGCCAACTCAGATTCACCCCGTACCACCCCGGCCCCCGCACCCGCCGCCCGACCGGCCACGTCGATAGACACCCCGTCGCCCCCGCCCCGAAACTCGAAGGCCAACAGGAACGAGGTGAACCCAACGGCGGCCCGCAGCACCCCTACCGCCATCGACGCGGTCAAGATCCCCCGTTGGCGCAACACGGCGCGCTCGCCGGCCGAGGCCGGGGACGATGCCACCAGCACCTTGGGCACCAGAAACGCCGTCATAAGAGCCAGGGCATAGCCAACCACCGCCACCACGGCAGGCGCCGACGAACTGATCAGCAGCGCTATCCCGCCGATCCCCGCGCCCACCATCGAGGCCACCGAACTCACCATGGCCAATTTGGCGTTGGCCTCCACCAATTCGATGTCATTGCGCACCAACGACGGCACCACCGCGCTCTTAGCGATGGAGTAGGTCTTCTGCATCACCAACAGCCCGAAGGCAAGGGGAAACAGGAGTAGCCCGTCGATGTGTTCGATCATCTGCCAGGCGATTAGTCCCCGAACCAGGATCGAGGTCATGATCATCCCCCGCCGACCCCCGCGGACCCGGTCCACTAGCGGCCCCAGCAACGGGGTAACTACGGCAAACGGGGCGATGGTCAGTACCAGGTACAAAGCGACTCGCCAACGAGCCGCATCGGGGTCAATGGAGAAGAAAATCGACCCGGCCAGGGCAACGGCCAACATGGCGTCCGACATGGCCCCCAGACCGTGAGTCCGGCCGAACCGGGCGAACGGGCTAGACAGGTAGCCGGGAGGTCTCGCGTTCACTGCGCTCCCTGCGGCAGTTCGTACCGGTCGCCGTCCAGGACGTCGGTTACGCCGTAGCGGTGCGCCGTCCTTCCGATCGGGCCGACCAACAGGCCACCCCACGAGCGACCTGCCACCAGCACGATGAACACCGCCTCGATCAAGACGGCGATCGGGACAACCACCACGAAGACGAAGAAGACCTCCACTAACTCAGTCTCCCCGATTGACGGCCCGCTCCCACTCGGCCAACGGCAGTTCCATCTTCAGGGCCGCCGTGGGCGCTATCGGCGTGACAGTGGCCCAACCAGCCCGGACCAGAGCGGTGTCCGAATCGTCGGGCATCGATTCTTCGTTGGAGACGAGGTCCAAGTTCAGGCCAGTGTCGTCACGGCCGGTGACCGTCGTGCGGACACCACCAACCGGCGCCAAACTGGCCCACCGGATGCCCCGCAGTTCAGCTATCGGAGCATCCGGCGCGTTCAGGTTGAGGACCGTCCGCTGTGGCGCGTCGACCAACCACGGCAGGATCGCCTGGGCCACTGCGGCGGCCGTCTCCCAATGCACGTGACCGGGAATCCCTACGGCACCGGTCCCGCCGGTCACTGGGACGTCCGCGCTGACTGCCATGCCCGACCAACCAAATCGTTCTCCGGCCAGCACCGCACCAATGGTTCCCGAGAACAGGGTGGACCGTCCGGTGTTGGGACCTCGATTGATGCCCGCCACCACCATCATGGGCGGCGGTCCAAAGCCACCCAGGTCGGCCAGCATCGATATCAGTGCGGGCGGTGCGCCGACGGCATGACCCACAACCGGAGATCCATCAGCCGTCACAACGCCCGGGACGGGAACCCGATCGATAGACACCCGGTCCGGGTCATCGAGCGGGCCGAGGCAAGCCGAGGCACCACTCCAATCGGTAGACGGAGCGGCCACCACCGGCTCGTGGCCGACGGCGACCACCGCCGCGACTAGGGCATGGAGCCCCGGGGAGGTGATCCCGTCATCATTGGTGACCAGGATGCGCACGGACACCGACCCTAGAGGCGTCCGCTCCCCCTATGGACCCCGGACGGGACCAAGGTTCAAGTACGCGTTTCCTCAGCCTCGTCGTAGTAGTCGAGGCGGTCCACCGGCATGATCACCGCGGTGACCACATTCAGACTGTGAGCGGTTATCCGCTTCAAAAACCGGTAGAGCAGGGCACGCGGCACGGCGTACCGGGCGGGCTCTGGCGAGTGGACCAGCCCGTTGACCAAATTGTCGAACTCCCGACGAAGTTCATCGGACCGGGCGATATAGGCCCGGGCCCGCTCCTCGTCACGGACAGTCAGGATCTCTCCCATCAGCGCGATGCGCGACGAGATCTCGTCCCGGAAACCGATAATGCGCTCTAGGTCGTCAGCCCCCGCGAACGACACGCCCTCCTCGGCCAGATCGAAGACATTCTTGTTGTAGTCGCCGATCCTTTCGAGGTCCTTGACCATGTTCATGAACACGAGCATCTCGGTGGCGTCACCACCGGCATGAACTGAGAAGTGCACGACTAACTCGCGCCGGATCTCCATCTCGGTGACGTTGATCTGGCGGTCGGTCCGGCGTACCTCTTCAGCCACCGACCCCACCGACCCACCGGTGATCGCATTCATGGCGAGGTCGAAGGTGTGACGGGCATCGGTCACCATGCGCTGGACCTGCGCCTCGATGTGGTCGATGCCGCTGTCGTCGGGGCGGCGGAAGAAGCTCATGACCATGGGAGGGTCTCCTTAGGGATTCATCAATGAAGGTACTGGCGGACAGATGGTTCAGGCATGATCGAAAGTCGGGTCATCGCAACAAAAGCACACCCAGTAGCGGGACCACAATGAACATCCCAACTGCGTAGGCGATAGCAGTGCTCCGGCGTTCAGCAGCGACGTGAGATAGGCCAGTGGCGAGTCGAATGGGGATCCGACGCAGAGCCTGGAGCGGGTAGAAGACAAGGATCCCGCTGAGGTTGAACAGGGTATGCACGACGGCCACCGTCACCGCCGCTGGATTACCGGTGGCTAGTGAGGCCAGCAACGCTGTGACCGTCGTTCCCACGTTGGCGCCCAGCGTCACTGGATAGATGTTCTCCAGCGTCAGCACCCCCGACGCAGCTAGCGGAACCAGCACCGAGGTGGTGATCGAAGAGGACTGCACCGAGATGGTGATGACGGCGCCCAGCAGTATGGCCACGATGCCCGAGCCGGCTCCCAATGCCCGATTGATGGCCGCCTCGACCCGGTCGGCCACTAGGAGGCGCATGTTCCGTGTTATGTAGGCCAACGCCAGGAAGATGAACAGCAGGCCGATGACGATCATCAGCCCGCCCTTCGAGTTGCCGTGGGCGCCAAGATCAGCCAGCAGGTCCTTGACCATCCCGGCCGGCTTCTTCACAGCCGCCTTCAGCGGACTCTTGAAGGACGAGCCGGAACTCCCTACTACCCGCTCAGTGATCCAGCCCGCGGTGTCGGAGAGGTACCCAGTGGCTAGCTCTATGGGCAAGAAAACGGCCACGGCCAGAATGTTGAAAAAGTCGTGGATGGTGGCCGCGGCGAACGCCCGGCGGAACTCGAGGTCTCGCCTGACATGGCCGAGCGAGGCCAGCGTGTTGGTGACCGTTGTCCCAAGGTTGGCCCCCATGATCATCGGAACGGCGTCACCGGAACTGACCACACCGGAAGCGACCAGGCCCACGATGACCGATGTCGACACCGAGGAGGACTGGACCAGCACGGTCGCCAGAAGTCCAACGAACAGGCCACCGATCGGGTTCGAGACGCCCTCGAACAGACCGTCCACGAAGCCCTTGCCCATCGTCTTAAAGCCACCGCTGAGCAGCTCCACACCGGTTAGGAACAGGTAGAGCAGGGCTAGTACCAACAAGGCTCGGGCAAGGGTTGGCATCTCTCGGCCCTCCGGCGGCCGGGACGTCAACGACGGGATTCCGTGCTCGATGTCATTCATGCGCTTACTTCCCGAAGCGACGGCGAAATCCGTGTCGCGGAAAGAAACATGCGAGATCGATCTGACCAGAGCCTGAACTCTGCGGGAATTCCAAGTGAACGGCTGTCTGCGGGAGAAATCTCGGCAGAAATCTCATCCTTTACAGGGGTTTTCGGTCCTATGTGGGAGAAATGTACCTGCAGGGGCACCTGCAAGGGCGGAGCGGCCACTCTCCGGGCCGCCCCCACGGAGAGCAAGAAAACAGAAAGTAGAGCACCAGAAGCCATGAACACCCAGTTACTGGAGTTCAATCCAACCATCGAAGGCACGGCATCGGCGTGGATGTCCCGAGGCGCCTGCGCCCAGAGCGACCCGAACGTCTTTTTTCCCCACGACGGGGTGGGAGTCGAGGTCGCCAAGGCCATTTGCGCCGACTGCCAGATCACGGGCCCGTGCCTCGAGTACGCCCTGGCCCACCGCATCGAGCACGGCGTGTGGGGTGGATGCTCCGAGCGCCAGCGTCGGCGAATCCTGCGGGACCGCCGAGCGGCTGCCCGCGAGTCCGGACTGGTCGCCGTGGCCGCCTAAGCGACCGAACGGGCGTACCCCTCCACGCCCGTCTCTGCGGCAGTAGCCCCGGTGAGCCAAGCGTCGGGGCTGCTGTCGCGTTTCCGGGCAGATTGGACTGTCCGGAAGTCGAGTCTCAGGCCGAGGCCTGCTCCTCTTCCTCGTCGTAACCCAGATCCCAGGAGATAAGTACGTTCTCGCGCTCGGCGTCGCGGTTGATCCGTTCGCGATTGCGACGGAACTGCGGATCGTGAGGCGGTAGCAACATCAAGCGGGCGTGTACCCGGTCACGAAACGACTCGATCAGGTGCGGGTCGCCAAAGCTGGACCGGACCTCCCAATGGGGGGCGGCCGGACCGAGGTAGACGACCTTCACGTCGCCGACCGGCGGCTGGGGGGGAAGATCGTCGGGAAAGGTGCTCATGGGCCGGGAGTGTACCGGTGACCCAACGAGCCCCGACCGGCGTGTAAAGGACCGAGTTGGCCCGACGGCAAGAGCCGGATCAGATCCTGAACCGAATCAGACCTGGTCGGTACCGCTCTCCGGCTCTTTCCCAGCCTCGGCCTCGGCCTCGGCCTGCCCTTCAGCGAGTCCCTTTTGGAGCTCCTTTTGAGCTTTACCGAGGTTGCGGGCCAACTTGGGTATCTGGTTCCCACCGAACAGCACCAAAGCGATGACCGCCACGATGATCAGTTCCTGGGTTCCCAGGAATGCAAACGTGCTCATAGGACGACCCTAGCCATCTAGAGCAAGCAACCGGCGTGAGGCCGTCAACGAGGCCGGTAATCCAGTGGTGGTGCTCAGACGGCTTCGGCGGTCTGAGCAGCCGCCTGACGCTCGAGAGCACGCTGACGGCGGATGCGACGACGCTCCCGCTCGCTCATTCCACCCCAGATGCCGAATTTCTCGCCGTTCATCAGCGCGTACTCCAGGCAGTCTTCCCGCACGATGCAGCCCCGGCACACCTCCTTGGCCTCCCGGGTGCTGGCCCCGCGCTCCGGGAAGAACAGGTCAGGGTCCACGCCGAGACAGTTCGACGAGTCCTTCCAGTCTGTGTCTAGGTCGGGTTTCGCGATGATCCCCATGATGTTGATCCGCCTTTCACCGGTCGATCGACCGGTCGATCCGATCACCATGACCGGTTTCGGTCCCCGGAACCCTACAAAGGTTCCTTCCATGGAATTACACCACTGTGATTCCCTGAATTGCAAGGGAAATCAAGGATTTCCCAGATTCTGGGGCAAACCCTTTCAGGTCCCCAAGTCGTACCCCGAGGCACCCGTCAGCGCCGGGAACGCACTGTCCGACGCTGTTCGACGAAGTCCAACAGCACATAGTCGCCCAGTTCCCGGTTGTCGGTCATGAAAGCCCGTCCACCGTTCAGGCGAGTGACTTGCTCGATAAACCTCGTCAGGTACGGGGTGGCGTCCAACATGAACACGTTGATCCGGATGTCATCGCGGGTGCAGCGCTGAACCTCCCGCAGAGTGCGATCCACCGTCTCGGCGGTCGGCGGGTAGTTGAACAATGGTCGGCCGTCGTCGTTCAGGTGTGCCGTGGGTTCCCCGTCGGTGACCATGATGATCTGGCGGTTGCCGGGCTGGCCAGTCAGCATCCGACGCGCCAGTGCAAAGCCGTGCTGCATGTTCGTGCCGTACACGTAGTCCCATGACACCTCAGGCAGCCGTTCGGGCTGGATCTCCCGGGCTACCTCACTGAACGTCACCACCCCCAGGTAGTCGCGTGGGTACTGGCTGGCCATCAACTGGTGAAGGGCCATAGCCGTCTTCTTGGCCGGCAGGAAGTTGCCTCGCATCGGCATGGAGAGCGACAGGTCCAACATGAGTACGGTGGACGCCTGCACCTCCGACTCGGTGCGTTCAATGGCGAAGTCGTCCACGACCAGCGACACCGGGATGCCCTGTCCATTTCTGGCCACCGCGTTGCGCACCGTGGCCTGGATGTCCAGGTCGAAAGGGTCGCCGTACTCCCATGGCCGAGTGGTGTACTCCCGCTCGTGACCGACGCCGTCCTGCGACTGGTCGTGGCGACCCGCCCGGTCCCGGTCAAGCCGTCGGTACAAGTCACCGAGGGCGTTCTGTCCGAGCCGTCGGATTGCCCGTGGCGTGAGCTGCAGCCTCCCCTCGACCTGTTCGACCAGCCCAGCCTCGGTAAGCATCCCTGTTAGGTCGGCCAGCCGGTCGAGGCTGTCGGCAACCTCGTCGTCAAGCAGATCGCGTACCCGATCAACATCCACCTCCGCCAGCGCTCCAGGTGATGTCGCGGCCCGCAGCATCTGCTCCAGTCGGTCCAGATCGGCCAGCTCTTCCATGGCCGCCATGGCCTCCCCCAGGCCGATGGGCTGGTCTCCGGTGAACTCGCGGGACTCCTCCCAACCCATGCCAGGAAACAGGTCATGAAGGGCGTCGCCCAGTTGGCTGACCTGCCATGAGAGATCTAGATCCTCCAACAATTGGTCGGAGAGCGCCTGGATCTGCTGCTGCTGCTCGGGGGACATTGAGTTCATGACCTGAGCCATGGCGGCCATGCGGCGGGCCATGGCCTCCAGCAACTCGTCGAGGGTCCGCGGGTTCTCGGGGAAGAAATCGCTGAACCGCTCCATGAAGTCAACGAACGCCCGCTGCTCCTCGGCCGGGTCAACGCCATCACGTCGCCGATCAAGCATGGCGTTCAACTCGGCCAGCATCTCGGTCATCCGGGTTCGGTCCTCGGGCGTGGTCTGCCCAGCGGCCTCGGTGACCTGGTCAACGAACTGCTGGGTGAGCTGGTTGCGAAGCGTTTCGAGGAGCTCCTCGAAACGTCGACTGGCCTCCCCGGAGAGGAACTGATGGTTCTGGAGACCCCGGACCCGGCCTGCTAAGTCCTCATGGTCCAACAGAGCCAGATCGTCGCTAGCCGCCCTGTGAGCGGGCTCTCCCGATGCGTTCAACGCAGCACGTTCGGTCTCAACCACCTCGCGCAGCGCTTCATCGACCTTGGCAAAAACCCCGCCCAGGTCATCACGCTCCAGGCGTTCCCGGCGAGCGTCCCGCAGACGCTCCAGAATCTCCCTAATCCCCTGGAGGCGTTGTCCATCCACCTCCAAGCCCTGCCGCAGCATCCGGCGGAGTGCAGCCTCGGGGTCACCGTGTTCGATCAGCTCGTCCCCCATGGCCTTCAGAAGGGCATCGGCATCCATGTCGGGGACCTGCTGGGTGCCATCCCACCGGGAGTAGGTGGCCCGATGGGCCGTGGGGCCGCGCCGGCGACCCGACCTCCATGGCCTCGACAAGCGGGCCATCAACGAACCTGCCACCGTTGAGCCAAAGCCGGATTCGGATCCTCCACCGATCGGACCGTAGCGTCACCTAGGGAGCCAGTCCGATGACCGGCGCCGACCGTCTGCCACCAGGTCGACGGGACCACGAGCCCAGGGGAGTCAACATGCCCATCAACCCGGAAGCCGTCGGATCGGTTGGCGAACCGACCGAGATCTCTTGGACCTCCAAACAGAGTCTGATCTACGCCCTAGGCATCGGTGCCGGCGTAGCCGACCCCACGGGCTTCGAGTTGGAGTTCACCACCGAAAACTCCGACGGGGTCACCCAACGGGCTTTCCCCACCCAGGGTGTGGTGATGGGCGGCGGCGGTACCCCCGACTTCGGGAGCTTCAACCCGGTGTTCCTCCTGCACGCGGAGCAGGCCATCACCTGCCACCGGGAAATTCCCGCGACGGGTAAGGGCATCGCTACCGGGCGGGTCGGGAACATCTGGGATAAGGGCAAGGCAGCCCTCGTCTACCTAGAGACCGATGTGACCGACCCAGACGGTGAACCGCTCTGGTCCACCAGTGCCGGCCTATTCCTCGGTGGGGAGGGCGGGTGGGGTGGCGATCGCGGACCATCTAACGACTGGGAGGCCCCCGATCGGAACCCCGACCACGTGGTCTCTTACGCAACCCGCTCCGACCAAGCCCTCCTGTACCGGCTCAGTGGCGACCGCAACCCGCTGCACTCCGATCCGACGTTCGCGTCAGCTGCCGGCTTCGACACGCCAATACTCCACGGGCTGTGTACCTATGGGTTCACCGGCCGCGCGCTCCTGCACGCCACCTGTGGCTCAGATCCGGCACGCTTCGCCGATATGGCTGGGCGGTTCAAGTCCCCGGTCACACCCGGCGAGGTACTCGAGGTCCACGCCTGGGAGGTCGACGATGCCACCGTGCTGTTCCAGACCCGAGTCGGCGACAGGGTGGTGTTCGACGCCGGCGTGATGACCCGCCGGCACTAAACCGCTCAGGAATCACATCAGCGCTATGAGCCTGCCCGCTGATTTCCGGTGGGGAGTGACCGATTCCTCGCTGTCGGCCGAAGGGGTGGCTCCAGCGGCCGACTGGTCCCGCTGGGAACGCGACGGCCGAGTACCGGTCTCCGGTGACGGGGCCGGGTTTGCTAGCGATTACAACGACGATCTCCGGCTGGCCGCCGCTCTGGGCTTCCTCGACATCCGTATCACCGTCGAGTGGGCCCGGCTCGAACCAAGCCCCGGGAAAGTCGATACCGATGCTCTGGAAAGTACCCGCGAGGTTCTGGTCGCCGCGAGCCACGCTGGGCTCAGGCCATGGGCCACATTGGTCCACAGCACGCTGCCCGGCTGGTTCGCAGACGATGAACGAGGCTTCGCTGATCCCTCTAGTCGGAGCGGCTGGTGGGCACGGCACGTAGACCGGACCGCTGAGGCGCTTGAGGATCTGGTGGCCGGTTGGGTACCCATCGAGGACCCGATCGGCTTGGCCCTCCGGGGCCACCTCCTAGGAGTCCGGCCGCCCGGGCGGACCGACCCCGAGGCCGCCCGGGCGGCCGTGGAGGGCTCATTGGAGGCAACCTTCGAAGCCTGGCGCCTCCTGCGCAGCGGCCCGGCACCTGTCATGGGCGTGTTTTCCACTCCGTCGATCTTCGCTGCGGCCTCCCGGGAGGGAGCCGGAGGGAGCCAGGCCCGCGACCAAGCTGACCACTGGGAACGCGTGCTGTGGGACCCTTGGCTGCGCGCCCTGGCCGACGGGGAACTGGCTTGGCCGTGGCGCGCACCGGTCGACCGGCCCGAGCTAGCCGGCGCCTTCGACCTGGTGGGTCTGGCGGCCGACCACCCTGTGGCCGTTGACGCTTCCGGAGCCGCCGGTCCCTACCCGCCCGACGCGCGGATTGACGCCTCCAACTGTGCTCCCCTTCCCGAGGAGCTCGGTGTGGCCCTCCGGCGCGTTCACGATCGCCTCGGCGACCAGGACCTCATAGTTGCTGGTTGGGGAGTGTCGACAACCGACGACGACTGGCGAGACGAATTGCTCCACGATGTCGTCACCCAAGTGGAATCGGCAGTTGCCGACGGAGTACCGGTGGTGGGCCTTTTCCACGACGGGTTGCTGGACGGCTACACCACCGCGGGGTGGGGTTCTATCCCAGGCTTCTCAGGACCCCGTGGGCTGGTGACGAGGAACCGCCGCCTCAAGGAAAGCGGGCGCTGGCTGTCCGAGCGCATCACCGGCCGTCCGCCAGTGGGCTCACTCTCCTGAGGCGAATCGCTACTTACCGGTAGCCGCCACGGGGCCCGATGGACCACCGGGGCCCTGTGCACGGGACTCCGCCCCTCTCGACGAGTACCGGGAGTGAGAGCCAGAGGTCCTCTTGTTGAGCCGCTTAGACAGGTGCAGACCCTCCAGCACCAATTCGAGGGCACTGGCCAGCAGCACCGGCGCAACAACGGAAACGCTTTCCGGTTCATCACCCAGAACGACGGTGACTGCAGTGGCCAGGGCCGGAATCTCGTCAAGTACCTCGGCGTAGGCCCCAGCACCCAGGTCGTCGCCAGTGGCCACCCCGTCGTGAGCGTCGAACGCCTCCACCACACCACGGTGCAGGTCGCCGGGAACCAGGTCCCGGAACACCGACAGCACTGCGGCCTGCACGATGCGCATCAGGATCTCGCCGTCACGGTCCTCGTCCAGGCTGTCCACCTCGACCTTTCCGGCCATGGCCGCCGGCAGAGCCTCAAGGTCAGATACCCGGGGTACGGCCACCGACTCCCCTGCCCTGACCGCCCGCCGCACGGCACTGGCCGCCAACGCCTCCTGACATGCCAGTGACATGCGAACCGACACTCCGGACCGCTGGTTCAGGTGCGGACTCCTACGAGCCTCCTGGGCGATGGTGGCCACCAGCCGGGTCATGAAGTCGGGCACCACCACCTCCACCCCGTCGACTGCAGGGATAGTGGCCTCCTGAATCACGATGTCCATCTCGACGTCAGCGTCCAACGGGTAGTGAGTGCGAATCTGAGAGCCGAACCGGTCCTTGAGCGGGGTGATGATGCGACCTCGGTTGGTGTAGTCCTCCGGGTTAGCCGAGGCGAACAGCACCACATCCAACGGCAAACGCACCCGGTGACCCCGGATCTGGACATCGCGTTCCTCAAGCACGTTTAACAGGCCGACCTGGATCCGTTCGGCCAGGTCGGGCAGTTCGTTGATGGCGAACAGACCACGGTTGCAGCGCGGTACTAGGCCGTAGTGGATGGTCAGTTCGTCGGACAGGTACCGCCCCTCAGCCACCTTGATGGGGTCTACCTCACCGATGAGGTCGGCAATAGAGGTATCCGGAGTGGCCAACTTCTCGCCGTACCGGTCGCTGCGATGCACCCAGCTCAGCGGCGTGTCGTCACCCTCGGCCGCCACTAGTTCCTGGGCGTACCGCGACACGGGTGCGTACGGGTCGTCGTTGATTTCAGACCCGGACACGATCGGCATCCACTCGTCCAGCAGTTCGGTGAGGCCACGAATGAGCCGCGTCTTAGCCTGCCCGCGCTCACCGAGAAAGATGACGTCATGCCCGGCCAGCAGGGCGTTCTCCAACTGGGGAAGCACCGTGTCGTCATACCCGATGACGTCGGCGAATAGAGGGTCGCCAATCCGGATACGGGCTACCGCGTTGCGGCGAAGTTCGGCCGAAACAGAGACCGACTCCCACCCGCCAGCTCGCAACTCACCGATAGTCGACGCCAGGGAGGTGGGCAGCATCATGGCGAGCACCATAGCCAGCGCGTCCTGACCGGCATCTGGTCGGACCTAACGTTCGGACATGGCGTATCCACAAGCTGACGAACCAGACATGGTGGATGTTGGGATGCTCCCCGGTCCGTGGCGAGCTGTTGAGGCCGACGAGACGCTCCGTCGGGACTTTCCGCTCGAGAACCTCGACGACGAGGACTGGCCCGAGGTCGTCGTGCCCGGGGCGTGGCGCAGTAACCCGACTTTCACCGATGCCGATGGGCCGCTGCTTTACCGCACCCGCTTCACCACTAGCACCCCCGTACCTGACCGGCGGACCTTCCTGGAGTTCGCCGGTGTCACCGTGCAGGGCGACGTGTGGCTGGACGGCTCTTACCTGGGACCAACTGAGGGTTCGTTCGTCCCTCATCTGCTGGAGGTCACAAGAGCGGCCCGTGCTCGCTCGGACCACCTGCTGGCCGTGGAAGTGACCTGTCCACCCATCGGCAATCCGGACGAGAAACGGACCCTGACCGGCACCACCCAGAGCGGTCGAGGTATCGCCCCGTGGAACCCGGGCGGCATCGGACGCCCAGTGAGACTGCGCGAGACCGGTCCCGTCACCCTGTTCCACGTTCGAATGGTCTGTACCCGGGCCACGGAATCTGTGGCCACACTGGCCTTCCGGGCCGTGGTCCACACAGACCGGCCGCGGGCCGTGGTGTTTCACACCCGGGTCCGGGGTATCGACCACCGACACCGCCAGCCTCTGGCCGGTGGTGAGAACCGGGTGGAGTGGTCGGTCAGGGTCCCCCGTCCCCCACTGTGGTGGCCCAATGAGATGGGTGAGCAACCACTGCACGACGTGGAACTAGAGATCACCACCGAGGACGGCCGGACCAGCGACCGTGTGGTGCGGCGAACCGGCTTTCGGTCGGTCCGGATGCAGGACCACGTGTGGTCGATCAATGGGGAACGAATCTTCCTGCGGGGCGCCATCGTCCCGCCGCTGGACCGTGACCTGGCCCGAGTGACTGCGGCTTCGGCCGCTGACGATCTTGGCCTAGCCCGTGACGCCGGACTGAACCTGCTCCGGATTGTGGGACACGTCTCGGCCCCCGCCTTATATGACGAGGCAGACCGGACCGGGATGCTGCTGTGGCAGGACCTACCGTTGACCGGCGGCTACCACCGGGGAATTCGCGGTCAGGCAGCAGACCAAGCCCGCGCCGCTGTCGACCTACTGGGGCACCATCCGTCGGTAGCGGTCTGGTGTGGCCACGACGCCCCTGACTCCGTGGATCGGACCCGGGCCGTCCCTCGCCAGATGGACCAGCAACTTCCGAACTGGAACCGCACTGTGCTGGACCGCACGGTGCGTCGTGCCCTCGTTCAAGCAGATCCGTCCCGCCCAGTGGTCAGTCACACGGGGGTGCTGCCCAACCCCCCTCTCGTTGACGACGCGACCGGACAACTCTGGTTCGGGTGGTACAGCGGGCGCCGGGGCGACTTGGCGGACTACGTGGACCGGGTACGACGAGCCGGTCGGTTCGTGTCAGCCTTCGGTTCGCAGTCGATTCCCGAGGGATCACCCGCCCTGTCCGACGGAACGTTGGACCCTGGCAAATGGCCCAACGTGGACATAGAACGCCTAGCCCGCGACTACGGCGCCGAAGCCGACGTGCTGGTCCGCCGCTTTCCCCCCGCCGACCGGTCGGGACCCGACGAATGGGCGGCCGACACTCGGCGACACCAGGACCGCCTGCTGCGGATCCAGATCGAGGCTCTGCGTCGACGCAAGTATCAGCCCACCGGTGGGTTTACTCTGGACCGCCTGTTGGATGGGGCGCCAGCGGTGTCAGGAGCGCTGGTCGACCACCAACGGGTCCACAAGCTGGCATACGTAACGGTGACCAACGCGTGCGCACCAACCATCGTGGTGGCTGACCCACCGCTGGAGTCCATCGCCCCCCGATCTAACGTTCTGGTCCGAGTAGTGGTGATTCATGACGGTCGCTATCCCATCGAGAGGTGTCGGGTGGACGCCCGGGTGCTGCTCCCCGGCCAGCAGCCGTACGATGAAGAATCGTCTTCGGATGGCGAACCCGCCGTTACCCGTTCGTGGGGCGGAGCCCTGGAGGCCGACTCGGTCACCCCGATCGGCACCGTCGAGTTGGAACTAGCGGACGCCATCGGTGTGGTAGTCCTCGAACTGGAACTGTCCGTCGACGGCGAGATGCTGGCCACCAACCGGTACGAGGGTCGCATCGGGTCCGACTGAACGGTAGGACCGTCCGATCACCAGCGGTGGACCATCCTCGAATCGGCTATCGGGTGTCGCGCTACCCTCCACCGGGTAGTCGGCCCTCCCGTCGTGCCGGGGTCGGCACACAAGGAGGGAACATGGCCCAGACCACTGAGCAGCGCTACCGCGTGGCACCGGTCCGACCCCGTGGCCGCCAGTGGCCGTTTCCGCTGAACCTCTACCAGAGCGCGGTGGGTCGTAAGTGGGTCATGGCCGTGACTGGAATCGGTCTCATCGGGTTCGTGCTAGTCCACATGGTCGGCAACCTGCACGTGTACGAGGGCCCAGCCCGGATGTATGAGTACGCCGAGTCGCTTCGTACCCTGGGCGGAGGACTGGTGCCCACCTCCACCATCCTCTGGCTTATGCGAGCGGGCCTGCTGTCGATGTTCGTCCTGCACCTGCACTCGGCCATCACCCTCAGCCGGATGAGTGGCAACGCCAGCGAGAAGGCCACCATGGTCAGCGGTGCCAAGAAATACGAGGGCGGGCGCGACCACGTGGCGGCCACCTACGCCAGCCGGACCATGCGCTGGACTGGACCGATCATCGCCCTGTTCGTGCTGTATCACCTAGCTGACCTGACCTGGGGCTGGTGGCTGGGCGACGACTTCGTGGCCGGGGACCCGTACCACAACGTGGCCACCTCGCTCAGTGCGCTGCCCGTGGCCATCCTCTACGTGGTGGCCAACATGGCTCTGGCCTGGCACATATTCCACGGCTCCTGGTCGATGTTCCAGAGCCTCGGGGTGAACAACCCCCGCTACAACCACCTACGGCGCGCTGTGGCCACCAGCCTGGCTGGTCTGATCCTGGTCGGGAACCTGAGCTTTCCCATCCTCACCCAGGCCGGCGTGATCGACGAGGACGGACGCCAGTGTCCAATCGGCAAGGTAGAGGGCAACGCCTGTCTCGCTGAGCAGGCATCGGAACACTGAGCATCCGAGCACCAGGCCCGGACCGGTAGGAGACACGACGATGACCGACACCAATCATCCCAACTCAGGCCAGACAAGCCCCAAGTTGGACAGTAAAATTCCAGTCGGCGACGTGGCCGGCCTATGGGAGAACCACAAGTTCTCCATGAAGTTGGTTAACCCCAACAACAAGCGCAAGTTCGACGTGATCGTGGTCGGCACTGGTCTGGCCGGAGCCTCAGCGGCCGCCTCACTCGGAGAGTTGGGCTACCGCGTCAAGGCCTTCACCTTCCACGACAGCCCCCGACGGGCCCACTCGATCGCCGCCCAAGGAGGCATCAACGCGGCGAAGAACTACCCGAACGACGGCGACTCCGTCCACCGGCTGTTCTACGACACCGTCAAGGGCGGCGACTACCGGTCCCGGGAAGCCAATGTCCACCGCCTAGCCGAGGTGTCGGTGAACATCATCGACCAGGCAACCGCCCAAGGCGTTCCGTTCGCCCGTGACTACGGCGGCTTACTGGACAACCGGTCGTTCGGCGGCGCCCAGGTGTCACGGACCTTCTACGCCCGCGGCCAAACCGGCCAGCAGTTGCTGCTCGGCGCCTACTCGGCACTGATGCGTCAGGTGGCCGCCGGCACCGTTGAACTACACAGCCGCTCCGAACTACTCGAGGTCGTCAAGAAGGACGGTCGGGCCTGTGGCATCGTCACTCGAGACCTCATTTCCGGGGAAGTCATCCCACACTCGGCACACGCCGTGGTGCTGGCCACCGGCGGCTACGGCAACGTCTACTTCTTGTCCACCAACGCCATGATGTGCAACGTCACCGCGGCGTGGCGGGCGCACAAGAAGGGCGCCCTCTTCGCCAACCCCTGCTATACGCAGATCCACCCGACCTGTATCCCGGTCAGCGACGACTTCCAGTCCAAGCTCACCCTGATGTCCGAATCGCTGCGAAACGACGGCCGTATCTGGGTGCCCGATGCTCATGACGACACTCGTGCGGCGGCCGATATCCCCGAGGCCGAGCGCGACTATTACCTGGAACGCAAGTACCCGGCCTTTGGGAACCTGGTGCCCCGTGACGTGGCATCCCGGAACTCCAAGACGGTTTGTGACGAGGGCCGGGGCGTGGGTCCACTGAAGAACGGGGTGTTCCTCGACTTCGCGGCGGCCATCGCCCGTGACGGTGTGGACGCCATCTCAGCCAAGTACGGGAACTTGTTCGACATGTACCACCGCATCACCGGTGAGAATCCGTATAAGCAGCCGATGCGCATCTACCCGGCCATCCACTACACGATGGGCGGCCTATGGGTGGACTACCACCTGATGACCTCGGTCCCCGGCCTGTACGCCATCGGCGAGGCCAACTTCTCGGACCATGGAGCCAACCGGCTCGGGGCGAGCGCCCTCATGCAAGGCCTGGCCGACGGCTACTTCGTGCTGCCGTACACCATTGGCGACGACCTGGCCGGCTTGCTCGGCCAGTCGGCGGTACCCACCAGTGATCCAGTGTTCACCGAGGCAGTCGCCGGCGTGACCGACGAGCAGAACCGCTGGTTGTCCATCAACGGGACGAAGTCGGTGGACCACTACCACCGAGAACTGGGCCGCATTGTCTGGGAATACATCGGTATGGCCCGCACCGAGGCCGGGCTGACCCGGGCGCTGTCGGAGATCCCGGCGCTACGCGACGAATTCCAATCCAACGTCCGAGTCCTGGGTAGCGCGGACACCCTTAACCAATCCCTCGAGAAGGCCGGTCGGGTAGCCGACTTCTTTGAGTTGGCCGAGTTGATGGCCCGCGACGCCCTCGAGCGGGAGGAGTCGTGCGGCGGCCACTTCCGAGAGGAACACCAAACAGCGGAGGGAGAGGCCCAGCGCGACGATGAAAACTTTGCTCACGTGGCAGCCTGGGAGTGGAACGGGGAGGGCGCGGCCCAAACCCGCCACCGTGAGGAACTGACCTTCGAGAACGTGGCGCTAGCCCAGCGTTCCTACAAGTAGGACCGGGACGGAGAAAAGAGGAAGCACGATATGTCTTCAGGAACCAATTCCTCAAAACATGGTGACACCATCGACGTAACTCTCAAGGTGTGGCGCCAGGCCGGGCTGGTTGACACCGGTCGGTTCGAGGTCTACCAGCAGACCATCAGCACCGACGCCTCGTTTCTCGAAATGCTCGACCAGTTGAACGAGCAACTCAACGACGATGGCGCCGAACCGGTCGCCTTCGAAAGCGACTGCCGCGAGGGCATCTGCGGTACATGCGGAGTGATGATCAACGGGCGGGCCCATGGTCCACAGAAGGCCACCGCAACCTGCCAACTGCACATGCGAGAGTTCCGGGACGGCGACGAGATAGTCATCGAACCGTTCCGCGCCGCCGGCTTCCCGGTGGTCCGCGACCTGGCAGTGGATCGCTCGCCGCTGGACCGCGTGATCGAGGCTGGGGGTTACATCTCGGTCAACACCGGTGCAGCCTCGGACGCCAACCTCACGCCGGTACCCAAGGTGGCTGCCGATATGGCGTTCGATGCTGCGGCGTGTATTGGTTGCGGTGCTTGTGTGGCCGCTTGCCCGAATTCGGCGGCCCAGTTATTCACGTCGGCCAAGATCGGCCACCTCGGGCTCCTACCTCAGGGCCAGGCTGAGCGGTGGAGCCGTACCGAGGCCATGGTCGAGACCATGGAGGAGTTCTTCGGCTCGTGCACCAACCACGGAGAGTGCTCCGAGGCGTGTCCAAAAGAGATCTCGCTGGACTTCATTGCCTTCATGAACAGGGACTACATGAAGGCCAAGGTCAAGAACCGGGCGCTAGCCGGCCAACGTTGAGTCGACCCGGTGGACGGCCGCATCTCCCATGGTCTATCTCAGATGGTGATGGCCTATCCGGTTGACAGAAACACCCTTCGGCGCGACGGTTGACGCGCCTCCCGATTCCTAGGCGATCCCGACACTCCACCGATCGGAGTTCCGGGATCCACGGAGGATCGGGAGGTGGACGGCCATAGCCACGAGCGAAGGGAGGAGATCACATGCGATCTGGACTCTCCCCCTCGTCGGCATCGACCCCGGTTGCAACCCCCCTCGGGATGTCATCGGGACGGCCGTGCCGCTCGCCACCCACCGGGTGAGTTCGAGGCCTGCCGAACGAGTCGGTCCTCTCGTGCTCTCGCGACCAAGGCCCTGCTGGGCCACGGAGAACGTTGGCGCGAGACGACTCGAGATCGGGCCCGGCGATGGCGGCGCCCTTCCACCCGCCGGAAGGGCGTCGCCTTCGCGTCCGGGAACGGCTCCAACGGATCGAGTCTCCAGAATCCGGCCATTCGGTTCAGGCTGCCCGCGCCAAATGCGCCGTCAGCCGAGGTAGGAGATCGCGCATCAGGCCATCCGGCAGTTCGTGACCTAGATCCTCGACCAGCCACAGTTCAGCCGCCGGGATACCGTCAGCGAGCGCCACGGCATGCTCCACGCTAAACACGGGATCTGCCGTGCCGTGCACCACGAGCGTTGGAACCCCGATTCCCCCGAGACGATCTAGTCGTGAGGGCGAAGCTCCCACTGCGGCACCGTGGCCCGATTCCGGGTACCAGCACCGGGCCACCTCAGCCACCGCTATCACATATCGGCTGGCGGTGGATACGGCGTATCGGGACCCGGCAAACCACTCGTCCTGTTCCACAATCCACGCCGCCCGATCGACCTCACCGCAGGGCGGCCCGGTGAACAGGCGCTCGGTCATCCGCTCCAGTAGCCAGCCGGCAGCTACCGGCAACCGCTCATCTCCTAGGCCGGGGGTCGAGCATGCAAGCGTCAGGGTTGCCACCCGGTCAGCGTGGTCCAGTGCCAGTACCTGGCCGACCATGCCGCCCATCGACCTGCCGATCACGTGTGCCCGTTCGACCTCGTGGGCTTCCATGACGGCCAGCGCGTCGTCAGCCAAATCGTCCAAGGTGTAGCCCACGTCAGAGGGCACCTTGGACGACAGGCCGCTGTCACGGTGGTCGTAGCGGACCACCCGATGGCCGAGAGCCTGGAGGGGCTCGATCAGGGCTGGTGTCCATCGGGTGCAGTGCGAATCAGCCCCTGACACCAAGAGAACCGGGAGTACCTCGTCGCACCCGGTACCGCCGGGACTGGTGGTCGCCTCGAAGCACTCTGAGAACAACCCAGCGGCGAACGGGGTTGCCTCGGTCACGGCGCCGAGGGTACCGGTGCCCTCCGGGGGTGGGAGTTAGCGTCGCCGCCGTGCCCCACTGTCATCCCGTCAAGGTCCGGTTCTACGAACTGGATCCCTACGGCCACCTGAACCACAGCGTCTATGTGCAGCTCTTCGAAACCGGCCGCATAGAACTGCTCGACGAGGCCGGTATTGGCCTTCACGACCTAGAGACCGAGGGCTACCGCTTCGTGGTGACCCAGATAGCCACGCGCTTTCTGGCCTCCGCTGTAGGTGGAGATGCTCTCGTTGTAGAAACCGAGGTACTGGAGATTCGACGTGCTTCGTCCCAGTGGGGCCAAAGGATCCTGCGAATCGACCCCGGGACTGGGGGTCAGACGCTGTTGGCTACCCAGGAGGTGGTCGTCGCCATCACTGGGACCAACGGTCGACCTATCCGGTTCCCCGACTCGATGATTACCCGCCTGCGACCCTGGCTGTCGGCTGACCCGTCGCCCACCGCCGAGTAACCAACCGACCAGTGGCCAGCCATCCAGCAACCGACCCCCGTTCGTTCCTCGGGTTAGTCGGCCGGGGCGCGGCAATGGGGGCCGCCGATGTGGTTCCCGGGGTGTCCGGCGGCACTGTCGCCCTCCTAACTGGCATCTACGACCGCCTGATCGGCAACATCGGAATCGGGGCTCGCTCCATCGGTCGACTGGTCAGAGCCGACCTCCGCGGGGCGATCCGTCAACTAGGTCGAGTCGAGTGGGGCTTCCTGATCCCCGTCGGGGTCGGCCTGCTGGCTGCCGTGGTCCTCCTGGCCGGGGTGATCGAGGAGGCGCTCATCGAGCATCCCGAACCCATGGCTGGGCTGTTCCTCGGCCTGGTCGTCGCCTCAGTGCTGATCGCCGGGCGGGGCGTGGAGTGGACACCCGGTCGGCTGACCACTGCAGGACTCGTGGGCGTGGCCCTGTTCGTGGCCCTCGGCTGGCAGGGCGCCCCGGTGGCCGACCCGGGGGGGCCTGCCTTATTCGGGGCCGGGGCGGTGGCTATCTGCGCCATGATCCTGCCCGGTGTGTCCGGGTCGTTCCTACTGCTCATGATGGGCATGTACGCCACGTTGATCGACATCATCGACGACCGTCTGCTGGTTGACGCCGCGGTTTTCGGGGCCGGCGCGGTCTTCGGGCTGGCCTGTTTCTCCACCCTGCTAGCGCGTCTGTTAGCCGACCATCCCCACGAGGTACTGGCCGTCATGGTGGGCCTGCTGCTGGGCTCGACCCGCGTACTCTGGCCGTGGCCCCATGGCGTGGGCGTGGTCAGCCGCCACACCGGCGAGACCGTCTCGGGAACCGGTTTGGGCTGGCCCGATGCGGCCAGTGGCCTGGTGTCGCCCACCCTCCTGGCCATGATCGCGATGGCCCTGGTGCTGGTAATCGATCGACTAGCCCGGGGCTCCGACCACTAGGCGGATAGTTCACGCCACCCCACCCCGGTACGGTCGTCGGACCGGTCATCGGACCAAACCACCGGTCCAACCGGAGTTCCCAGCCGGCCTGTTCGGTCAGGACTGCCGCCCTGGCGGTTGCTCCTTCGGATTCATTCCCTTGACCGGTCTCTCGCGACTGGTCACCGGGGTCAGTCGTAGAGCGGGAAGGGGTCGGTGTCGAGGTTCCCCTCCGGGGGTTCACCCTCGGCGGTGACGAGCGGATAGAGCTCAGAAGGGGTATCTCTCGGGCAGGTCCAGTCAATTTCGTTGGCCACCCCGGCCAGTTCGGCAAACGGTCGCAGGAACGTGAGGTACACATAAGCCCCGCAGGCGATCCGCTCGTCACGGTCCATGGCCACCACGTCTCGGTAGTGCCGCTTCTGGGCGGTCCGGCATGCCGACGCCACTCGATCTAGGTCGTCGTCGGACAACAGCCGGAGCGACGAGCCCTGTTCTAGCCCCTCGTTAGCGGTCCGATCGGAGGTCCAAAGGCCGAAGCCCACCAGATAATCCAGGTAGTCCTCAGGCGACGAGACGGTGGTCCCATAATCGGTAATCGACACGTCGACCCCCTCGGCTAGGACGAAGGCGGCCGTTAGATTCGAGAACGGCACCGCGTCGGCCACCTCGGACCACGCGAAGTCGCTACGACCCAGTCGGAAGTAGTCACGCACCACAAGCGTGCGGCCGTCGTCCAGGACGTACGGTCCTGTGTCCCCATGGCCCACCCGTGTGTCGAAGTAGAGCAGGAATAGGTGGTTGATGATGGTGGCGTTTGCATGCCGAATCCGCTCCCGACGCTCCTCATCGACCGGTGTAGTGCCGGCAACCAGGGTGTCGACAACCGCAGTAGGGAACACGTCGTTGCGGTCACCGACGTCGGCGGCCTGGAGATGGCCTCCTCCGCGGTAGGCCATGGAGGCCCGGGCCCAGAAGTCCAGTACGGCGTCGGTCCGGGCCAGTCCGGACGGACCGGCGTCAATCGACGGGTCGACCATGTTCATGACGTTGCGGCCAATAAGGAAGAAATTGGCCACCCCCCAGAGGAATACCGAGTCGGCCTGGCACCCAGGCCGTCGGGCTGCTTCTCCGATCTCCTCGGGGGTCCGGGCCGAGGTAATGGCCTCCACGGCCGCCGGGTATCGGAGAAAAGCCTCGATGCAAGAGACAGTCACGTACTGGGTTACCGGGATGAGTTGGGAGGCGTACGCCGTGCGCTCGGCCACCAAGCGTCGGGTCACCGGGTTGATGGCCCGGATCCGGTGGTTGACCCGATCCCGGACCGGCTGGTCACTCAACCCTGTCACCCGCACGGTGCTCATCGGGCCGGTATCAATATGATGCCGTCGTCGCCGGTGGCGTTCAGCTCCACCACCGTGCCGTCGACCGGCTCTTCGCTTTCCACAGCGAACACCATGCCAATCACACCGGGTACCCGGTACTCCCGGCTGATGATTCCGATATGACTCCGGATGGTCCCACCGGTGCACACCACGCCGGCCAGCTCGTCGAAGATCGGACCCAGGAAGGTGGCACCGGCATCGCGGACTACGGCCACCACGCCCTCGGCGCCCGCCTCCCCGTCCATCAGGTCCAGAACGTCCTCCGGGCCCTCGAGGCGCCGCCACTGGCCATACACAGTGCCGAAGTCGTAGGTCTTCTGGCCCCGGCCCACTTCAGCCTGCCACTGTTCGTCGTGATCTTTCGAACGATGTCCCATCATCGGGACGAGACCGTAGCCGTGACGACCCGTAGGCTCGGAAGCGTGCCTGAACCGCTGACCGAAGCCTGGTTCGAGGCCATGGCCGAAGCCGCAGCAGGCCGGTCAGTGGCCGACGGGGTGTCCCTCGTTCTGGAGTACCGGGTGATCGGGGGGCCGACCTGGCACCTGGCCGTGGCCGACGGCACGATCCGGGTGGCTACCGGTTCGGCCGAGGCCCCTGACATGTCGTTCCACGCCGAATGGGCAACTGCACTTGCGATGGCCGACGGTTCCCTGGACCCGCTGCAGGCCGTAATCGATGGAGACCTGCTGCTGCACGGCGACCCTCGCTCGCTGGTCACGGCACGTGACCTGTTGGACGACGTGGGCGACCTCTTCTCCAACTGTTGAATCGGATCCAGGACCTGGAACGGGAACTGGAAACCGGTTCCGAAAGCAGGCTCTAGATCAAGCCGAGGCTTTGGACCATCTGCCGTTCGGACTCCAGTTCGGCCACTGAGGCGTCGACCCGACTCCGGGAGAACTCGTCGAGTTCCAGGTCCTGCACAACAGACCACTGGCCGTCGCTACATCTAGTGGGCAAACCGCACAACAGACCCTCGGGTACGCCGTAGCTCCCGTCAGACGCCACGCCCATGCTGACCCAGTCGCCTTCACCGGTACCCAGCACCCAGTCGTGGACGTGGCCGATAGCAGCGTTGGCCGCCGACGCAGCACTCGATGCGCCCCGGGCCTCGATGATGGCTGCGCCCCGCCTCTGCACGGTGGGGATGAAGTCGCTCTCCAGCCACGCGTGGTCGTTGATGACGTCCATCGCCGACCGTCCACCGACTTTGCAGTGGAACAGGTCTGGGTACTGGGTTGCCGAGTGGTTACCCCAGATGGTCATCCGACTCACGTCGGCCACTGGGACTCCCGCCTTCTGGGCGACTTGGGTCATAGCTCGGTTGTGGTCCAGGCGCATCATGGCCGTGAAGCGCTCATCGGGCACATCTGGGGCACTGTTCATGGCAATGAGGCAGTTCGTGTTGGCTGGGTTGCCGACCACCAGAACCTTCAGGTCGTTGGAGGCATGATCATTCAGCGCCCGGCCCTGCACGGTGAAGATGGCCCCGTTCGCCTCCAACAGGTCCTGGCGTTCCATGCCGGCGGTTCGGGGCCGGGAGCCAACCAGCAACGCCACCTCGGTGCCTTCGAAGGCGATGTTGGGATCGTCGCTCAGCACCATGTCGGTCAACAGTGGGAAGGCGCAGTCGTCAAGTTCCATGGCTACGCCGTCAAGAGCACCCATGGCCGGCGGGATCTCCAGCATCTGGAGGATGACCGGCTGATCGGGGCCCAGCAGAGCACCGCTGGCGATACGGAACACGAGGCTGTAACCGATCTGACCGGCAGCACCGGTGACGGCGACTCGAACGGGGTTGGTGCTCACGGTGGGCTCCTGCTGCTGGGGAATTCCGAAAGGAGCTGCCGGAGCGGGCACCGCCCGGCTGCTCTCCGCAGGCTACAGACCGTCCTACGGGGCGTCCGAACCATAAAGGGGTGACACGCGGCTCAACCCGGAAGTAGGAACACCTCGGCCGGTCGGCTGAAGTGGGCCAGGAAGTCGGCGGGAAGCACGGGCCGATTACCGTCCTCGGCATGGATCTGGCTGGCGTAGGCGGCGATTCCTGCCCGTTTGCGGACCAGTAGGCCCCCATCAAGATCGAACCGGACCGCCCTGTGGAACGGAATCGCTGGAGTATGCGGGCGATCCCAGTTCCAAGACCAGACCGGGAACGAGACCAGGGTGACCTCGGCGGCGATAGCCACGGTGGCTGCCACTCGCCCACAGGCGTCATGGTCGGGGTGGCCGTCTCCCTCCCACGGGGCCAGAATCACCGCGGCACCGTCGACGAGAGGTGCGAGGCGTTCAGCAAGACGCTCTCCCCAGTCGTCGGCGGCCGTGGCGGCGCCAAAGTCGGGCAGTGAGAACCTCGTTCGGGTGGCGACGATCCCCGCCGCCTCATAGGCCCGGTCCGTCTCGGCCAACCGTCGCTCCACAAGGTGGCGCCGCTCGACGGCGGATAGGTGGGGGTGGGACATCTCCCCGTCGGTGGCCGCCGCCACCCGAATCTCCGTTCCGGCATCAGATGCAGCGGCCAGCGTGGCCCCGGCAGCCAGCAACTCGTCGTCGGGATGCGGAGAGACCAGCACGATCGGTCCAACCGGGGGCCAAACAGCGGGTGCTGATAGGCCGTCCACCAGCCCATCCCATTCCACGGCCGTCCGTCCCGCCAACGGATCAATCGGGTCGTGACCCGTCATGAAACCATCAGACTGCATGCCGGGTCCCACCCAGCCACGAGGCGTACAGCCCGCTGTAGATACCGCCCCGCTGTACCAGTTGGTCGTGCGACCCGGACTCGGCAATCAGGCCGTCGTCAAAAACCAGCACTAGGTCCGACCGCTCGGCAGTCGACAACCTGTGGGCCACACTGACCGTGGTCCTACCGGCGGCCAGTCGCTCCATGGCCCGCTCAAGGGTGGTTTCGGTCTCCGGGTCGACGGCTGAGGTGGCCTCGTCGAGCACCAGTAGGCCAGGGTCAGCTAGCTGCGCCCTGGCCAGGGCAACCAGTTGGCGCTCGCCCACCGATAGGCCCTCGCCCCGCTCACCTACCCGGGTCTGGATCCCGTCGGACAGCCCCTCCACCCAAGCCGTCAGGCCGAGGGCTTCGACGGCGACGGTTACCTCCTCGTCGGTTGCCCCTAACCGTCCGTAGGCGACATTGGCGGCAATCGAGGTGTCAAACAAGAAGCCGTCTTGGGGCACCATACGGATGCAGCGCCGACGATCTTCGGGGGAAGCGTCGCGCAGGTCCACCCCACCAACAAGGACCTGGCCACCGGTGGGGTCGGCCAACCGGGCAAGGAGCCGAGCGAACGTGGTTTTCCCCGAGCCAGTCTCACCGACCACGGCCACCGAGGTACCCGCCGCCACCTCTACGTCGATCCCGTGAAGCACCCGCCCACCTGTCCGGTACTGGAACTCGACGGCCTCCATCCGCAGGGCCAGTGCCCCGACTGGTAGGGGCATCGGCACCACCGGGTCGACTAAGTCCACCTCAGTGTCCAGAACGTCGAGGATCTTCCACCAACCAGCCAACGCTGTCTGGGTCTGGTCTAGGACTTCGCCTAGTTCGCTGATGGGCGCTACCAGCAGATTGCACAGGAATACGAACGCCACCAACTCTCCAGAGGTGACCCCCCAGGCATCCCCCCACCACACTCCGGCTCCAACCACCGCTGCGATGGCCGATACTCCGAACACGTCGCTCAACGGCAGGATGAGCGAGAAGTACCGGGCGGCCACCATCTGCTGGGAGAACTGGGCGTCGATGGCGTCCCGTACCCGGCGACGCATGGGCTCACGGTGTCCGTAGGCCCGAACCACCTCCACCCCGTGGACCGACTCAGACACCACGCCGAGTGTGTCCGACACCCGGGTACGCAGCTCCTCGTATGCGGTCAACTGCCGCGACTGCATCCACTTCAGGATGGGCACCAGGGGCAAGTGCAACACCAGCACCACGATGGTCAGCTGCCACGAGTAGACGGCCATGATGACCAGCACGGTCACGATCTGGACCGAGTCGATGATCCAGGCGATGGCCCCCCACTGGGCGAACTGGGTGAGCGTCTCGACGTCGCTGGTCACCCGCGCGGTCAGCACGCCCTTCTTCGAGGCCGTGTGCTCGGCGAGGCTCAACCGGTGGAGATGATCGAAGGTCCGGACCCGCAGACCCAGTAGAACGTCCTCGGCGGTCCGGACGAGCCGGAAGTACGTCAACTTCCCCAGTTGGATACTTCCCACCACCAGCACCGTGGCCCCTATGCACATTGCCACCGCCCGGCCCATGTGGACCCCGTCGGAGGTAATCGACAGATCCATCACCGCTTGGATCAGGAGGGGGATGAGTAGTTTGCCACCAGCCACCGACATGGCCATGACGACGGTCTGGGGCATGCCTACCCGCAACTCGGGGGAGGCAGCGATGCCGCGACGGAGCACCGACAGGGCACTCACTCCATCGATCCGGCGCGGGTCGGCGTCGCTCACCCGTACCCCCCGACCTGACCTCGGGCGATCAGATCACCGCTGGCCAGTTCATAAGCGTGAGCTAGGGCGGCGTACCCATCTAGTTCGAGCAACTCATCGTGGGTTCCAGAAGCGACGATCCGACCACCATCCAGGAACAAGACCCGGTCAGCCAGTCGAATGGTGGCCAGCCGGTGGGCCACTACCAGCAGGGTCGGGCGGTCCACCTGGTCATTACCGTCAAACGGCCGACGCAAGGCAGCCAGAATCCCCGCCTCGATCACTGGGTCGACGGCCGACGTGGCATCGTCCAGTACCAGGACTGATGGACGACGGAGCAGGGCGCGGGCAATGGCCAACCGTTGGCGCTGCCCCCCCGACAGAGTCACCCCGCGTTCGCCGAGCACCGTGTCCAGGCCCTTGTCCAGCTCGGCCACGAAGCCGGAGGCCGCC
>JASLKB010000090.1 GCA_030747775.1 Acidimicrobiales bacterium
GATGGCCGGTGGAGACGAGTCGGCCGGGAAGAACCCGTAGAAGCCGGGATGCTGCCACTGGGTGGTGGCTGGGGCAATGAGGCGGTCGACGTCGTCCAACAGGTCAGCGAACGGCTCTCCGGCCATGGGTGGCGACCCCGGCAGCGACCGGTAAACGTCGCCGGGAGCCACGTCGGGCACGATCGGTCGGGCGTGCCCCCCGTCGCGGTGGTCGTCCAGGAAGTCGGCAATCCAGTCCACGGCGGCTCGTCCAGCGGCCCGGAACTCCTCGGACGTCATGTGTTCGGGGCCAGGTACGGGTCCCGGTTCAACTGCATCGGTCATCGGGTGGTCCTCATGAATCGGCACGGTAGTTGCGGTGGTCGTCCACACCGAGGGCCACGGCCAGCAACTGGCGAAGCATGGCCGCCGTGGCTCCCCACACAGTGTCTCCCACCAGTTCAAAGAAGGTGATGATCCACGGCTCTCCGTACCGGGACCACTCCTCTTCCCGGTATACCTCGTCGAGTAGTAGTTCGGACAGTGGGACGTGGAGAATGGCCTCCACCTCGTCGGGATTAGGCACGAGGTTCAGTGGTCCGTCCAGGACGGCCACGTAGGGGTGAATGAGGCTGCGGCTACCCACTGTCACCAGTGGGTCGAGGCGGCCCAGCAGTCGGACGTCGACCGGGTCCAGGGCGACCTCCTCAGTGGCTTCGCGCAGGGCGGTAGCCCACAGGTCGGGGTCGGTCGGGTCTTGGCGTCCTCCGGGGAACGAGACCTCGTGGGTGTGGCTGTCCAGCTGCGGTGACCGGCGGGTCAAGAGCACGTGCGGTTGACCTCCGATTGGGTCGTCGTAGAGCGCGACCAGCACGCCGGCCAGCCGTTCATCGCCGCGGGGACGTCCCCGGATGCCGTCCGGCTCTCGGCCATCGAAAACCGAGACCAGGTGGTCCAGGGTGAGGGAACGGTCGGCCACCGAAGCCCAGGGTGGAAGCTCGCCGAGACACCAGCCGTCGGGCCGAGGTATCTCCTGGGGGCCACCCCGCCCGTTGGACGTCCCGATGGGGGTCACCCCTCAGTCGGATCGGCCAGAAACGCTTCGAGACCGGCGTTGCGGAGGCCCTCGGCCACCTCGAGAGGCACGGTGATGCCCTGCTCCCAGCCCTCCCAGTGGGCCGTTAGGGCGGCCACCGCCTCCGGGCGGGGTCCGTCGACCGCGGCAGCCAGGACCTCGGGGAGTCGGCCTGTCTTGAGGTTGGCCAACATCCGTCCTACCGGGGTCTCACCACGGGTCCATTCGGCGAACTGGCTGGCCAACTTCACGGGATCCGGGGCGGGATGCCGATTAGCGCTTGCAAGGGTGGGGTCAGTCACGGCGCCAACCTACCGGCGGTCCCGAAAACGAAGGGAGCCGGGCCCATAGGCCCGGCTCCCTTGGCCCCCGGCCGAAACCGGAGGGCGGTCCCGAGGGATCGTTACATCATGCCGCCCATACCACCCATGGGATCCATGCCGCCACCCGGGGGCATGGCTGGCTCGGGCTCGGGCTTGTCGGCCACGAGCGCCTCGGTGGTCAGGAGGAGTGCCGCGATAGATGCCGCGTTCTGCAACGCTGCACGGGTCACCTTGGCCGGGTCGATGACACCAGCCTCCACCAGGTCTTCCATCTCGCCGGTCGCCGCGTTAAGGCCTGTGGAACCGGAGGCCTGCTCGACCTCGCGGACCATGACGGCACCCTCGAGGCCCGCGTTGTCGGCGATGAGCCGGGCCGGGGCCTCAAGTGAGGCATGGACAATTCGGGCACCAGTCTCCTGGTCGCCGTCGAGGCTCTCGATGGCGCCGGACACCGCAACACGCGACCGCAAAAGGGCGGTGCCGCCGCCGGCGACCACCCCCTCCTCAATGGCGGCACGGGTCGCCGACAGGGCGTCCTCGATGCGGTGCTTCTTCTCCTTGAGTTCGACCTCTGTGGCCGCGCCCACCTGGACGACGGCCACGCCGCCGGCCAGCTTGGCGAGACGCTCCTGGAGCTTCTCACGGTCCCAGTCCGAATCAGTCTCCTCGACCTCACGCTTGATCTGACCAATGCGACCCTCGACGTCGGCGGACTCCCCGGCGCCCTCCACGATGGTCGTCTCGTCCTTGGTGACCAAGACCTTACGAGCCGAACCCATCATGTCGAGGCTGACACCGTCGAGCTTGAGGCCGACCTCCTCGGCGACGACCTGGCCACCGGTGAGGATGGCCATGTCCTGGAGCATCGCCTTGCGGCGCTCACCGAAACCCGGGGCCTTGACGGCCACCGAGTTGAAGGTGCCGCGAATCTTGTTGACGACCAGTGTGGCCAGGGCTTCGCCCTCGACGTCCTCTGCGATGATCAGCAGCGGGCGACCCGACTGCATGACCTTCTCCAGAACCGGCAGCATCTCCTGAACGGAGCTGATCTTGCCCTGGTTGTAGAGGATGTACGGCTCTTCCAGGATCGCCTCCTGGCGCTCCGGGTCGGTCACGAAGTATGGCGACAGGTAGCCCTTGTCGAACTGCATGCCCTCGACAAAGTCGAGGTCCATGCCGAACGTGTTGGACTCCTCCACGGTTACGACGCCGTCCTTGCCCACCTTGTCGATGGCGTCGGCGATGACCTGGCCGATCGTGGCGTCAGCGGCCGAGATGCCAGCGACGTTGGCGATCTGCTCCTTGGAGTCGTCGACCCGCACGGCCTGATCGGCAATGGAGTCCACAGCGGCGGCCACAGCGGCTTCGATGCCCTTCTTGAGGCCCATCGGGTTGGCGCCGGCGGCCACGTTGCGCAGGCCCTCGCGAACCAGTGCCTGGGCCAGAACGGTGGCGGTGGTGGTGCCATCACCAGCGATGTCGTTGGTCTTGGTGGCCACCTCCTTTACCAACTGGGCACCCATGTTCTCGAAGCTGTCTTCCAACTCGACCTCACGGGCAATGGACACACCGTCGTTGGTGATGGTGGGGGCGCCGAACTTCTTGTCAAGGACCACATTGCGGCCCTTCGGGCCGAGGGTGACCTTGACGGCGTCGGCCAGCTTGTTGACACCGGCCTCAAGGCCGCGACGGGCCTCCTCGTCGAACTTCAGGATCTTTGCCACGACGCGACTACTTGAGGATGCCGAGGACGTCGCGGGCGTTGAGGATCAGAAGGTCCTCACCGCCGACGGTGATCTCGGTGCCGCCGTACTTGCTGTAGACGACGGTGTCGCCCTCGGCGACGTCCATCGGCACGAGTTCACCGGTCTGCTCGGAACGACGGCCGGGGCCGACGGCTAGGACGTCACCCTGCTGGGGCTTCTCCTTGGCGGTGTCGGGGATTACCAGACCGGAAGCCGTGGTGGACTCGGAGTCACTCGGACGGACCACGATGCGGTCCTCGAGGGGCTGGAGGTTCATCGAATGATTCCCTTTCGAGACGACGCCGGACCGTGTAGTCGCAGGCGTCTTGTTGGGGTTCTATATGGCTCGCCGGGGCCTGACCACCGATTGGCAGTCTCCCCATGCGAGTGCCAACGATAGGGGAACGTTCGGCGATTGACACCCCCCTCTGGCTCTGATTCCGTACGTGAAGCGGTGATGGCCGCCCGCGGCTGAACCGGTTCGGTCCACAGCCGGGCTCTGTCGTTCAGTTGATAAGCGGCAGAGCCAGGTTGGGGTCGGCGCCGACGTCCAGCGGACTGGGACCATCGGACTGCAGTCGCCACCAGCCTGCAGCGGCCACCATGGCCGCATTGTCGGTGCACATCGCCCGCGACGGAACGAATGGCCGCACTCCGGCCTCGCTGCACATCCCTGCAAATCGGTCCCGCAGCAACGAGTTGGCAGCAACGCCCCCACCTAGGCACGCGCCCACCGCCCCCGTAGCCTCCACCGCCCACCGTGCCTTGGTCACCAGCGCGTCGACTACCGCGGCCTGGAACGAGGCGGCGACGTCCGCTGTGGGCGCGTCGGGTTCGTTGCGCACGTGGTTGACCACGGCGGTCTTCAGACCACTGAACGAGAAGGCGTACCGGCGGTCGTCGGGCAGGGTGTCCGGATTCTCTTGGACCAGGGCCCGCGGGTAGTCGAAAGCCGTCGGGTCGCCGTCAACAGCCAGGGCGTCGATAGCTGGACCACCCGGATAGCCGAGGCCGAGGTAGCGGGCCACCTTGTCGTAAGCCTCGCCGGCTGCATCGTCCAGGGTGGAACCCAGCAGCCGATAGCGGCCGTGGCCCTCCATCAGCACCAGCATCGTGTGGCCACCCGATACCAGCAGAACGACCAACGGCAACTCCAGGTCGGGCTCCTCGAGGAACGACGCGTATAGGTGGGCTTCGAGGTGATTGACCGACACGAACGGCACTCCCCACACCAACGACAGGGCTTTAGCGGCACTGACCCCAACGAGCAGGGATCCCACGAGGCCCGGACCGGTGGTGGCGGCCACGGCATCTACGCCATCTGGACCAATCGCGTTGTCGATCCCGGCGGTGGCTAGCGCCTCGGCCAGCACCGGCACCAGTTCCCGCACGTGGGCCCGACCGGCGATCTCCGGAACTACACCGCCGAACTCGGCATGCTGTTTGACTTGGCTAGACACCACCGACGAACGGACCACACTGGCCCGTTCGACCACGGCGATGGCTGTCTCGTCACACGACGTCTCGACACCGAGGATCGTATTTCCCGGAGATGGGTCACCCATCAGGTCATTCCTCCGTCGCGCTCCTCGATCTCGGCCCGTTCCATGGCCTGTCGTTCCACGACGGACACGAACACCGGATCTTCCACGTCGTGGACCCAGAACACCAGAGCGTCGGTCGTTGTCCCGTCCGGATCGACGTAGTAACGGGGCCGAACCCCAGCCGGAGCGAACCCGAACCGCCGATACAGGGCAATGGCGGCAGCGTTGTCGACCCGAACCTCGAGCGTCATGGCTGTGAGCCCCCGGGCCCGAGCGTCACGACACAATGCGGCCAGAAGGCGGGACCCGATCCCGTGCCGCTGGTGGGTCGGATCCACAGCGACGGACGTGACATGGCCCTCGTCGGCCACCACCACGAGCGCGGCGTGTCCCACCGGGCCCCCGTCCGCCCCCTCAGCCACCAGCAAGGTCGTCGTCATCGGATTGGCCAGCTGATCGCGCAGGAACTTCTCGGACCAGGGCGCCGGCTGGACCAGGGCGTCCAGAGCGCGGACGGCGCCCACGTCAGCTGCGACCATGGGCCGCAACAGCACCTGCGGGACAGCTACCTCCATCACGCCCCTCCGGCCCGAGTCGACCAGTTGATCTGGGCATCGGGCTGACGCAGGTAGATCGGTTCGAGCTCCCACGGCTGCACGAACTCTTCACGCATAGCCCGGGCGTGAGCTAACTGTACGAGTGCCCGAGCGCTCGGGTTGGCTAGGCCCTGTTCGGCCATCTCGATGCCCCGCAGACTGGCAAACACATCGGCGTGGCGCAGGACCCCGTCGCCCAACAGCAGCGTCGGCTCGTCGAGGGCCTCCAACTCGGCCGACAGCTCATCGGGCGTACAGACGTTGGCGTCACGGACACGCTGGATCCCCCCCGGCACCCTGCGAAACAACGCTGTGAACAACTCGCCCCGGCGGGCGTCCAGCGCCGGGACGATCAGACGTGTCGTCCACCTTGCCGGGAAGGCCATCAGGTCAAGGCTGGGTACCGGGATCATGGGTACACCCAGGCCCTGGGCGAGGGCGACGGCGGTGGCGATCCCGACCCGCAGGCCGGTGAACAGGCCCGGACCCACGTCGACGGCCACGGCCCCCACCTCGGACAGTTCGATCCCGGCCTGCCGACGCACGAAATCGATCTGGGGGGCCAGTGCCTCGGCGTGGCGGCGACCCCGACCGGCATGCGCTGAGGCAAGCACGCCCTCATGGCCACCAACCGCACAGCCCACCTGAGCGCCCGCGCTCTCGATGCCCAGTATCAGCATGGGGCATCGGTCCCGTCGAGGTTCTCGTCCACTGCGGCCGGTTCGAGAGCCAACAGGGCTACCTCGCGATCAGACCATTCGGCCCCCACCGTGCGTAGACCAACTAAGCGGTCGTCGGGACCGTCACCCAGCGCCAGTCGAACCTCCAAATAGCCACCTGGTAGAGCTCCGGCGATGGCGTCCCCCCACTCGATGACGGTGACCGACCGGTCGTCAACCAGTTCATGGAGACCAAGGTCGCGGACCTCGTCGATATGGGCCAGCCGGTACACGTCAAGATGGTGGACGGTCAGTTCCTCGCCCTGATAACGGTTGGCCAGCGTGAATGTGGGCGAGGTGATGGGCGCGGTAACCCCGAGGGCCCGGCCGAACCCCTGGGTGAACGCCGTCTTGCCGGCTCCCAGGTCGCCGCACAGCACCAGCAGGTCGCCGGCACGCACCAACCCGGCCAGGGCGGTAGCCACCGCCTGGGTCCCGGCGGCCGAGGTGGTGGCAAAACTCCGGATTCCCGGTTGCTCAGTCGACGGATGCCCGATCATGCGGTCACCAGAGCGCGCACTCGACCCAGATCTGAACGCATATCGGCCAGTACGCCAGCTCCGCCGCGGAGAGCCGCCGCGGGATGGAAGGTGGGCACCAGGTGGCGGGGCGGATCGCCGTAGCAGTAATCGTGACCCCGCAGCTTCGTAATACCGGTGCCGGTCTCAAGCAGAAGCCGAGAGGCGAAGTTGCCCAAAGTCACGACCACAGAAGGGTCCACGAGGCCCATCTGCCGGGCCAGCCACGGACGGCAAGCCGCGATCTCGTCAGGACGGGGATCCCGGTTGTCGGGGGGGCGACACTTGACGACGTTGGCGATGTAGACGTCGGATCGATCCATCCCCAGTTCCTCAGCTAGCAGGCGGTCCAGCAGTTGACCCGAGCGGCCCACGAAAGGCACCCCCTGTTCGTCCTCCCGGGCCCCGGGGGCCTCGCCGACGAACATGACATCCGCGTTGGGTGAGCCATTGCCGAACACGACCTGAGTCCGACCCTCGGCGAGCCCACAGGCCGTGCAGGAGGCGGCCTCGGCGGCAAGTTCACGGTGGGCGGTCGTCACTCCGGAAGATTACCGAGACCGTCTCCTGGGGAATGGGTCCCCGTCGAGATGGGCTCCTCAGCAGGCGCGGACGACGGCCTGCTCGACGGCGGCCACCGTCAGGACCCGCAGCACGTCGAGGTCGGCGGCGCCGTCCCCGTTGCCCCTCGGCACCGTTCCGGTGGCCGCGGCCACGAAAGCGTCTCCGTCGGATCGCATGTGGGGCGGGAAAACCGCCCGGGCCAACCCGTCATGGGCCGACTGGGCCAGGAGCAGGCACTCCCCCTTGGTCAGGGCGGCGTCGGTCACCACTGCCCCGATAGTGGTGTTGCCCCGCGGCCCCGCGTCGGCACCAGCACCAGGCGAAGCGGTGAATAGGTCACCGGAGTCTGGCCATCCCCTGAAGACCCCATCGGCCACGGCCGTCGAGGTAGCGGGATCACCAACGTCGCCTGCGGCATTCACGGCCACCACGACGGCCACTGTCAGGCTCCCGTGGCTGACTACGGCCACGCCCAGCCCACCGGGTCGAGCGTGGTCCCGTCCCCGCCAGGTGCCTACGGTGGCACCGGTAGCAGCGCCGACCAGTCCGGTGGGCACCGGGGTATCGACAGTCGGCGCGGCGGCCTCGGCGGCGGCCCGACCCTCAGCGGGACCGGGACGGACTGACCCGTCACCCTCCAGCAGGTCGTACAACGACAGGCCCACCACGATGGGCACCGGGCCGCCACCGGTGGGGAACCCGGTTCCTTCGTCGGCCAGGTGAGCCACCACCCCGTCAGCCGAGGCCAGACCGAACGCCGAACCTCCTGACAGCACCAGGGCATCGAGGCGATCCACGGTGCGCTCGGGGGCCAGCAGATCGAACTCCCGGGTGGCCGGGGCCCCACCCCGTACCTCACCGGAGGCCACCGTGCCCTCGGGGAATAGCAACACTGTGCAGCCGGTGCGCGCGATGTCGTCGGTGTAGTGACCGACCCGCAGACCATCGATGGGGATCCTCACGTCGATCGACGCTAGTCCCGGTTCCCCGGCGAAGCCCCGGCCGAAACGAGACCGTCGAACCGGTTGTCGTAGTCGGCGACCACGGTGCGCCAGTCGAAGCGCCGGATGGCCTCGTCCAGGCCGGCTACACGTGCCCGCCAGCCACTCAGGTCGGTGAGTACCTCGTGGAGACGAGTCCACAGTTCGCCGTCCGGGTAGAGGGCCACTTCGGCCCACTCCCCGACTAGTTCCGGGTAGCTCTGGCGGGTGGGTAGCACCGGCACGCAGCCGGCGGCCATGGCCTCTACCACGGCGATCCCGAAGAACTCGTGAGCAGCTGCGCTCACCACCACGTCGGCCCGTCCCAGCAGGTCGACGTAGTCGACCCGCTCCTGGAACCCCCAGGCCACCACCCGGTCACCCAACCGGTCGCGGGCCTCGATGAACTCCCTCGGGTCGACCCGATCGTTCCCGCCCACGATGGCCGCCCGGAAGGCCACGCCGTCGTCGACCAGCCGGGTCATAGCATCTAGCACCGCCCTCGGGTTCTTGTCGTGGTCCCAACGCTGGTTCCAGAGAACCACCGGTCCTGCGGGGTCACACTCACCGGGATCGATCGGCCGAGCGGAAACGTCTGCCAGGTCGACACCGACGGGCACCACGTGGCACCGGTTGGCCACCTCCGACAGGTGGCTGATGTGGGACTGGTCGGGCGCGCGGTCCAACAGTGCAGGTAGGGCGTCCAGTAGCCCGTCGCGTTGGAAGGCCGAGTTGCACCACACCTCGTCGGCGGCCGTCATGCCCATCCAATTCACCAACGGGAACTCGTCGGTGGTAGCGCTCCGTTGATTGGGGCTCACCGGGTACAGCAGCTGGTTCTCGTGCAGGTACAGCACGACCGGCGGGTCGCCTAGAAACCGTCGTGTCAGGCCTAACCAGCCAGCTAGGTCCACCATGCCCGATACCAACACCACGTCTGGTGGGCCATACTGAGCCACCGCGTCCCGGGCCTCGTCGGCCAGGGTCAGTGCGCCACCACGCATCCGCCACCGCCATGCGACCGCCGGATGTGACACGGTGACCACCTCATGGCGGCTGTGACGAGTTAAGCCTTCGGCCCACGCACCGTGGGATCCACCATGGAAAGGCTCGACGAGCAGTACCCGGGCCACCGGTGTCCTACGGGTAGCGCCGCGGCGGACGGTGGCTAAGCGAGCAGAGGACCTCCCACGGGATGATCCCGATGGTGTCGGCCACCTGGTCGGCACCGATCTCTTCATCACCCTGTCGGCCCAGGAGCACCACCTCGTCCCCCAAGGTCACCGACCCGTCCACCTCGACCATCAGTGCGTCCATCGACACCGCTCCGCGCAGCGGTCGGCGGCGGCCACCTATGAGGGCCTCTCCGCCCAGCCCCCACGCCCGGGCCAGACCGTCGGCGTAGCCCATGGGCACTGTGGCTAGGCGGGTCTCGCGGTCCCCGACCCAGCGGTGGCCGTAGCCAACCCCCTCACCGGCCGGCACTACCTGCAGGTGGGTAACCTGGCTGCGGATGGACATGGCCTGGCGCAGTCCGAGGGCCCTGCACGCATCGGCTACATCG
>JASLKB010000091.1 GCA_030747775.1 Acidimicrobiales bacterium
CCACTGGTGAACCCCTAGACAAAGCGGGCGGCTACGGCATTCAGGGCGGGGGCGCCGACTTCGTAACGTCGCTAGTTGGTAGCCGCGACAACGTGGTCGGCCTGCCGGTGACCATCGCACTGGAATTGCTGGCCTCAGTCGAGATTGCCAACGACCTCTGACGCCGCTGACGTCCGTTCAGTGCCCAAGCGGAGCGAGCCGGCCGTCGTCTAGGAACCGGCGAACGCCGACAAGGACAACGACAAGACCGGTCACCGCTGCCGTCCCAAGGATCAAAAAGAGTATGGCCAGCTGGATGAGCGCGGCGTCTACGGGATCCATGCCGGCCAGGATCAGGCCAGTAAGCGCCCCAGGCAGAAAGACGACTCCCACGCTGCGAGTCGTCTCCAGTTGCGGTCGAATCGCCAAGCGCAGGGCATCGGCGGCAACGTCTCGTGTGGACCGCACCGAACTGAAGCCCAACGAAAGCATGGCCTCCACTTCACCGGCCCGGTCTCGTAGGCCATCCACGAGGCGGGTTGCCGCCACCACGACGACCTTCAGGGAGTTGCCAACCACCATCCCGGCTACCGGGACTAACACCCGAGCCTCCATCGGGAGGATTCCAAGGCCGAAGACCGTGGCCAGCGACACGCCAAGCCCAAGGGCGCCGCCGACCGTGCTCGAAAGCCAAAGTCCGGGGAGCCGTCGCTCACGGCGTCGAGCCGCCTCGCCAGCCATCGGGACCATAAGGGCCACCCACGCCCAGGCCCATCCGAGGTGACGGTCACCATCTAGAAGAAGTGCCAGTGCCCAACCGGCAATCAAGAGTTGGACTACTGCACGGCCAGAAGCCACGACTAGGTCCCGTTCAAGGCCGAGTCGCCGAGTCACGGAGATAACCGTCACCACCACTACGGGGACCAGAGAGGCCGCTAGGCCCCAACTGTCGAGGACTATCTTTCCCGGATCGCCCATTGTTGGGACGCTAGTTGGGAGACGCGAACGGGCCGGCGGTTCCGTGGTGCCTAGGCGCCACGGAACCGCCGGCAATCCACCAGCCCCCGCCCGGGACCGGTAGACGCAGGATCCCGCCGGATCCCGTCCGACTCGCCCGCCGAGGGAGGTGACCAGCGAGCCGGAACATCAACTGCGCTCAATACTCCCCAAGATCTGTTGGACCGATCCCGAGGGCTTGGAGAGCTGGGGTGATGGCATCAGCAACCAGGTCGTAGCCACCGACACTCGGCTCAGCCGAAAGGCTGTAGAAAGCGTCCACAGTGGCGGTATCGGCTCCAGCGCCTGCGACCATCGGAGCAAGAACCCGCCAAAAGGCATAGCCCTCAGCCTGATGGATCCTTGCTGCCTCCTGATCACCAGCGGCCAGGTCACTATCGACCTTCTTGGCGTACTTCAGCGAGGCCTGGGAATAGACGACAACCAAGTTGCGCTTGATCTCATCAGCCGCTGTTTGAGCTCCGGCAGCATCACCCGCCAGCAAGGCATCCCGGCCAGCAATGAAGTGGGCGAGGATGTTTGCGTTAGCAACACTGGTTTCACCGTCATCGGAAAGCGTGCCGAAGTCCTTGCCTCGCTTGTTACCGGTGCCGTAGGCGGCGCAACCTGGCTCGGCACCGGAATAGAACGCCCATCCCTCGTCCCAGTTGTGGGGAGCACCTGACTCTGCATCGAAGTTTTTATCAGCAGCCTTGGCTAGTGCCGCGTGCAGCTCGTGAACTGTCCACGCAACCAGGATCTGGTTCTGGATGCCTTTTTGGACACCTTGGCGTCGAACTGAGTCGCTCTCCCCGGCGAACTCTCCTGTTCCTTGAATCGCCGATGAAACAAAATCGTCCAGAGGCGTGGCAGTGCCGTAGTACTCGTCGACGCCATGCTTCTTGCCCTCACCGGAAGCGAAACCTGCCAGGGTCCGGACAGCTCCACTCGACTTCACCGAGTTACCGCCGTTTTGGTAGACGGCTTCGACAGCTGCCCAATCAATCGCCTCGCCCTTGGGCAGCAAAGCGTTCACGTCACAGACATCCGCCGGAATCATGCGGTGACTACTCACATCAGATGCATAGTCATAACCATCGTCGCCTACGGTGCGATCTGGAGCAGAATCGGGCGCTGAGGCGCTGGCGCTGGCGCTGGCACTCGCCGAGCCAGAGCCAGAAGCCGAGCCAGAAGCCGAGGCTGGGCCAGAAGCCGAGCCGGAGCCGGAGCCGGAGCCAGAGCCGGAAGAGGAGGCACTAGCTGAACCAATCTCGCGAACAGCAGCCCCGTCATCGCTACCACAGGCAGCTGCCACCATCGAAAGCACTAAAAGTGCAGCGGTGATCTTTGACCGACCACTTGCCTTCACTAGCTTTTTTGTACTTTTTGCAGTCTTTACTTCAGTCATCCGTGTCTCTCCTCCGAAACAGTCAGGTGGGCTAGACGCTTCGCTTTCTAGCAGTTGTTAGGTTGCCCTACTACTTGGCGAGAGGCTAGTTCTCCTAATTGAGATAGCAACCTTTTCATCAAAGAAACTTGGCCGATACCCTGCAGTGGTTATGGAGACGAGATCGGCTCGAACACTTCGGATCAGCAACATTCAAGTTGCCTTTAACAACACACCGATACTGAAGGGAGTGGATCTCCTCGTCGAACCCGGTGAGGTCCTTGTCCTCCTTGGACCTAGCGGTTGCGGTAAGACCACCCTCCTGCGAACAATGGCCGGCTTGGAACGTCCTGAGACCGGCTCGGTGATCATTGACGAACGAACGCTGGTCGGTCCAGGCACATGGGTACCGCCGGATCGGCGACGGATCGGGATGGTCTTTCAGGACTGGGCCTTGTTCCCCCACCTCACCGTCGCCCGAAACGTCGCCTACGGTCTCCCCCGCGACCAACGAAACACTGGCCGCGTCGAAGAAGTCTTGGCAACTGTCGGCCTCACAGGGTTCGGAGATCGCTCACCGGCCACCCTCTCCGGTGGACAGCAGCAGCGCGTGGCTCTCGCACGGGCCCTAGCTCCCCAACCCGAGGTCCTTCTACTCGACGAACCGTTCTCCAACCTTGATACTGGACTTCGCACAGAGGTCCGCACCGAGGTGCACCGACTTCTCACCGACCTCGGCATCACCGCTGTGTTTGTTACCCACGATCAGGAAGAGGCCTTCGTATTGGGTGACCGGATCGCCGTAATGAACGATGGCCGAATTGAACAGCTCGCACTGCCATCAGAGGTTTATACGCGTCCAGCCAGCCGATGGATCGCCTCCTTCGTAGGTGAAGTCAACCTCGTCGGGGCCGAGTCCACTGACGCCACCGCCCACCTCCCCTTCGGTGATATTCCCCTCCTGCGCAATACCAATGGTCGTGACGACGGGTCGGTGGAGGTGCTTCTACGACCAGAAGACCTACTGATCGCCAAGGCCGACATCAGCCCCGTAGACGACATCCCCGGGCACGGCTTAGTCGAGCTTGTCGAGTACTACGGGCACGACGCCATGGTCCTCGTCCGACTCGACAATGGAGCTGGCCTCCGGATCCGCACCGGCCCCGTCCCTCCAGCCATCCGGGGCGACCGGGTCGTTGTCACCTACCGCGGTCTGCCGACCACCGCATTCCCTACGGCCTGACCAGCAACCACCGGTCAACCGAGTCCTATGGACGCCCCCGACCCGACAGTTTCAGGACGGCCGCTGGTCGTCATCGGCGCCGGTCCTACTGGACTGGCCGCCGCCCGTCGAGCCGCGCACTGCGGCCACCGAGTAGTCCTCATCGAGAGAGCCGCCGAGGTCGGAGGCATGGCTGCCAGCCCGACCATTGCGGGCCAACGGGTCGATCTAGGTTCTCACCGCCTCCACCCCTCCATCGAACCAGAAATCCTGGCTGACCTCAGGATCCTGCTCGGAGACGAGTTACAGGTCCGCATCCGCAACGGCCGCATCCGCCTCGACGATAGATGGATCGCGTTCCCCCTACGGACCTTCGACCTTCTACGCAGCGTAAGTCCCAAGTTCGCGCTCGGTGCCGCTCTAGACGCTGTGACGTCACTAGTGCGACGACCCCAGGCCGACACCTTCGCTGCAAACCTCCGAGCCGGTCTCGGGCCCACAGTCAGTCGGGCATTTTATGAGCCGTACGCCACCAAGTTATGGGGAGTCAGTGCCGACGAACTCGACGCCTCTCTCGCCCGCCGTCGGGTCTCTGCCCGTTCGCCACTGGCCATAATTCGCAAAATTGCACGCGGTGCCTCTCCGGCGGGTCGAACGTTTCTATATCCGCGCGGCGGCTATGGGCGCATCTGCGAACGATTGGCTGAGTCGGCCATCGACTCGGGGGTGGAGATCCGGCTTTCAACCGAGATCACCGGAATCCGACTTAACAACGACTATGTAACGATCAAACTGGGGAATGAGGATCTCCCAGCCCATCGAGTGCTATCGACCATCAACACCACCGCCCTTGTCAACCTTGTATCGCCCAGACCGCCCCAGTCTGTGATCGATGCCGTGGACCGACTCGAACACCGGGCCATGGTTCTCGTGTTCTTAGTCTGCGACCAAGACCAGTACACGCCTTACGATGCCCACTACCTCCCATCGCCCGACACGCCAATTAGCCGACTCTCAGAGCCCCGAAACTACCGAGACGGCCCTGACCCCGAAGGCAGGACCGTGCTGTGCTGCGAACTCCCATGCCAAGTAGGCGACGAGATCTGGACGGCCACCGATGGCCAGTTAGGCGACTGGATGGCCGATTCCCTTGTCGGCCAAGGTCTGCCACGACCCCGTCTTGTGGCCACCGAGACCAGAAGACTGCCTCACGTCTACCCGATCTACCGAACCGGCTACGCCAACGATCTCGCCACCATAGCTAAGTGGACCGAGGGCCTCGAACGCCTCGTGGTCCTCGGGCGGCAAGGTCTGTACACCCCCGACAACCTCCACCACGTGCTGCGCATGGGGGTTAGTGCTGCCGACGCTCTCAAGGCTGACGGCTCCTTCGACCGCGAGGCCTGGCGAATGGCTCTAGCCGAGTTCGAGACGTTCGTAGTCGAGGACTGAGACCCTCGCCCTGCCCAATGAAACAGCCGAAGGTCCATTCTTCTATGAGGTGACCTGGGGTCAAACGGCATTCAGTTCCCGGTAGACGGCGGGAACAACCTTGCGCAGATATCGACCCAGTTTGACAAAGCTCTCACCGTTGGTCCGAAAGCGGTAGCTGATAGGCACCTCGTGGTATCGGAAACCCTTGGCCAGCAGGTCCAGAGTCAGCACCTGGGCGTAGTTGAAGTCGTGCACCACCTCGGCGGCCCGAGCCGCTGCCGGAGAAAAGGCCCGGTACCCAGTCTGGCCGTCGTCGATCCGGCGTCGAGCCACGACCGAAAGCAGACGACTCAAGACCTTGTTCCCGAAGCGTCGATGGGGTCGCATGTGCTCGATAGTCCCAGCAAAGCGACTGCCCACCACGTAATCAGCCTCACCAGCGAGAATCGGAGCAACCAAGTTCTCCAACTCCTCCGGTGGGTACTCTTCATCGGCATCGCAAAAGGCGATAGCTGCAGCGCCATTCGCCACACCGACGGACAATCCGTAGCGCACTCCGGCACCGAGACCGCGACAAGAAGGGAACGACTCCACCGTCGCACCCGCCGCTTGGGCCACCTCAGCGGTCCTGTCAGTAGATCCGTCGTCGACTACGAGCACCTCAACTCGGCGCCCGCAGACTTCTGACGGCACCCGATCCACACAGCGACCCACTGTCGCCTCCTCATTCAGGGCGGGCATGAACAGCAATACAGGTGCGTCGATGGGCCCCACCGGAGCAGGATCAGGCGCCGGTGGCAGGTGCGCCGGCAGCCGGAAGCGACCCAGAAGGCCGGGCTGGGGCCACCACACGGCAACAGCGCCGACTAGCAGCGACCACGCCGTCTTGAGGGCGTGGGCAGCCAACGCCGCAACCAAGGCGTCTCTAGCACCATGCCCGAGCATCGCGTAAGCGGCCACCGAGGCCGCCTCGTAGGTCCCAAAGCCACCCGGAGCTATGGCCGCAATCTGTGCCGAGACAGCCACCGTCGTGACAAGCACAGCGTCGAATGCTGACAACTCGATGCCCGCCCATCGGGCGCACTGCCACACCAGTACCGCCTCTAACAGCCACGCCGCCACGGTCATTACGAATGCAGTGGGTCCCGGAAGGCGAACCTGTGACAGATCAAGGTGAGAAAGCCGGCGCAGAGACAACCAAGCCACTATCCCGGCAACGAGCACAGCAGCCGCTAGTAGCCAGGCCCATCCACCGACTAGTCGGGAAAAGGCGCGCGGTGCTATCAGCCAGCCCAGCCCTGCCACGGTTGCAATGTCAGCCGCCCGCAGAGCAACTGTGGAAGCAGTGGCCGCCTCGAGACCAACCGGCGTACGCCGAGTCACGCTCAAAATCCGCAGCGGCTCACCAAGGCGAAGTGGCAACACGTGGTTGGCGCCAAAAGCAAGGTGGATACCTGCCAACGCCTGTCCAAGGGGCAGCCCCGGAAGGACTCGTCGCCAGGCCAACGCCCGCAAGACAAAGGCGAGCCCGAAGGCGGCACAAGCGACGACCACGCCCACTGGGTCACCAGTCGCCCTGGCCCAGGCACGTCGGAGCGCGTCTACATCAACAGCAGCGGCAACCGCTACTGCCGCTACCACCAAGGCAAGCAGCCCAACCGCCAGAGCCGTCCACCATCTTGCCCCCAGTCCGCGACCGACTTCGGAACGCAGCATCCCTATCTCCCTCTCCAGTTAGGCCAGTCGGTGTCGGCGTTGGCTACCGACAATACGTTAGGTACACCTTACGGATTTCGTGTAGCACTCGCTACACTCAACCGCCATGACAAAGACCGAAGACTCATCTCTCCGTCGCATCACTGCAACCGTCCTCGCCATCGCCATAGCGACCAGCCTCACCACCGCCTGTAGCAGCGACAAGCGAGAGCTCTCCGAAAAGGCTGCTGCCATCGTGACCGGGGAGTGTCAAGACGAACGCAACCAAACGGTAACCATCTACTCAGGCCGCACCGAGTACTTGATTAGGCCCATCATCGAAGCTTTCGCCTGCGAAACAGGAATTGACGTCCGGGTCCGCTGGGGCAACTCCACTGACCTGGCGATTCTCATCGGCGAGGAAGGCACCGCCACCGAGGCCGACGTCTTCCTCTCACGATCGCCTGGGCCGGTCGGTTTCCTTGAAAGTCGCGGCCTCCTCGGAACCATCGACGACGAGGTCCTCAGCCTGGTTGATTCTCAGAACCGGGCCTCTAGCGGTTCTTGGATCGGATTCTCGGGCCGCAAGCGCGTGTTGGTCCGCAACCTCGACCTGGTATCGGATAGCGAACTTCCCGAGTCCGTCTTCGACCTCACCGAGGATCGCTACCGAGGACGAGTCGGACTACCGGCGACCAATGGCTCATTCGAGGACTGGTTCACCGTGTTTCGCGATACGTACGGAGATGAGGTGGCTACTCAATGGCTACGCGACATGGTGGCCAACGACGCCGAGTACTACCCCAACAACAGGGCGATCGTGGAGGCTGCGGGCCGGGGTGAGATTGATATGGGCCTCGTCAACCACTACTACAACTTCCAGAAGGTGGCCGCGAATGGTGACGCCCAGAGGTCGGCCAATCATGGCTTCGCTGCCGGCGACGACGGCGGTCTCATGATCATCGCCACGGGGACCGTCATGGACTCCAGTAAGGAGAAGGACACCGCCAACCGGCTCCTAACCCACATCCTGAGCGACGCCCAGCAGACCTACCTCACCAACAAGGTCTACGAGTACCCGTTGGCCCTCGGCGTGATGCCAGCCGACGTGCTGCCGCCGGTGCCGGCCGACCGTGTGGGTGCTGTTGACATCGACGACGTGGCAGCCGAGTTCACCCGGACCATTGAGATCATCGAGGCCAGCGGGATTCTCGACCAGTGATCGTGTGCCCGTGTTGAACGGGCCCACCGGGGTCGACCGCGTCCGGGCGGGTCACGGTCGACCCCAGCTTCTCCTACCGATGGCGGCCGTCCTCGTGGCGGCCGCCTTCGCACTCCCCGGCGGCTATGTGGCTTGGCGGGTCATCGGTGGCACCGAATCTCCCCTTGCCCTGCTCACCAGCCCCCGGACGCTCTCCCCGCTCTGGCGTACCGTGCAACTGGCCGTCCTCGTCTCGGCGTCCGCCGCGGTCCTAGGCACCGCCCTTGCTTGGGTGACCACCCGCACCGACCTGGTCGGACGACAGTTCTGGCGGGTTGTCGTCCCCCTCCCCCTCGTCTACCCGAGCTTCGTCGGCGCCGCGGCCTTCATTTCCGGACTCTCCCCGGGCGGGATCGTCCACGACCTAGCCGCTGACCTGGGCTTTGACCTCACCATGCGCCTCCACGGCCTGACGGGTGCATGGTTGGTGCTCACCCTGTTCACCTATCCCTACGTGTACCTCCCGGTGGCGGCTCGCCTTGCCTCACTCCCCACGGCCTTCGAGGAGAACGCCCGCCTGCTCGGCGACCGCCCGGCCCGGGTGTTCAGCCGAGTGGTCCTTCCGCAGATCGGTTCGTCGGTGGCCGCCGGATCGTTGCTGGTGTTCCTGTACACGGTGAGCGACTTCGGGGCCGTCCACCTCATGCGATTCGAGACCCTCACCCAGACCATCTTTCGGACCCGCCTGTTCGACCGAGACCGGTCCTTCGCCCTAGCCCTCCTATTGCTCGCCTTGGCCCTCGTGGTGGTGGCAGCCGAACGGACCATTACCCGGGCCGGCGCCCGGCGCGGCGCGCTGTTGACCGGCGACGCCACAGTCGGAGACCGTCGGGCCCTGACCGTTCCCCTTGGTCGGTGGACCGCCCCGGCAACCGGTTTGGTGGCCGGCGTGGTCGGCCTGGCGCTGGTCGCTCCAGCCGTCTCACTGGCCGACTGGGGGCTGTTCGGCTGGATGCGATCCCGCCGCGGCGGCACCCCGCTCCGCCTGGACTGGGACGACGTGCTGGCCCCCACGTGGAACACGGTGTGGATCGGGATCACCACCGCGATAATTACCGTGGCCGTGGTACTGCCCGTGGCCTACCTCACCACCCGCCACCGGTCCCGCCTCGGGGGCGCCGTCAACGCGGTAGTGATCGCCGGCTTCGCCATCCCGGGACTGGTCGTAGCCCTCTCACTGGTCTTCTGGACGATGCACGCCTCGCCGTTCGACTTCCTGATCGGCTCCATGCCCGTACTGGTATTCGCCTACGTGGTGCACTTCGGTGCCCAGGCCGTCCGAACCGCTCAGGTGGCCGTTGATGCGGTCCCGGCGCGTATGGAGGATGCGGCTCGCCTGCTCGGCGCCGGACGCCTGCGACGTCTGGCCACCGTGGAGATGCCACTCATGCTGCCAGGGCTGGCCGCCGGAGCCGGACTGGTCATGCTGTCGACCATGAAGGAACTCCCGGCCACCCTGCTGGCCTCGCCCATCGGGTTCCGGACGCTGGCCACCCAGGTCTGGGGCACCTACGAGGCGCTCTTCCTGCCGGAGATGGCCATCCTGGCCCTCGTCCTGCTGGTCATCAGCGCCCTCATGACCTGGCTGTTGG
>JASLKB010000092.1 GCA_030747775.1 Acidimicrobiales bacterium
CCATCGGTGTCTTAAGGGCACGTAGCCCTGCGGATGGGTACGAACCAGGTTCGGTCCGCACCTAAGGACACCGTCCACCACCGGAAGCCGGGGTGAAAGGCGTGTCGTTGGCGGCGACTCCGGAAGCCCTCTCGATCCACGAGATCCGGTCCACGAGGTGGATTCCGGAAGGAGGAAACGGGGTTTCCGGAGAACACGTCGCCCGCCTGACGACCACCTCATTGTACCGAATCGTCACGAACGACGACAACATCCCTGGAAAAGCCCCGGATAAGACGACCAAATCCGTGCCGTTACGGGGATCGCAGTCAGTTGGCGAGCAGTCGTCCCATTAGGGAGTGCCCCGGCACAGGATCCAGGTCAGCCACGCCCACCTCGGTGAACGTGCCCCCCGGGCCGTCGACCACCGAGTCCACCAGGAGGTACGGCACGGGATCCGCCGTGTGGGTCCGGGTAGTCAGCGGGGTGGCGTGGTCGGGAAGCATCAGTAGTCGCCACGGGCCCATGCCGTCCAGCCCCGCCACCAGGCCGGCCAGGATCCGTCGATCCCAGTTCTCGAGCGCCTCCACCTTGTCGGCCACGTCACCAGCGTGGCCCGCCTCGTCGGTGGCCTCCACGTGGATGACGAACAGGTCGAGGCCCGCCTCCAGTTCGGCCAGTGCCACGTCGCGCTTACCCTCGAAGTCGGTGTCGTACCAGCCGGTGGCCCCGGGGATGTCGCAGACCTTCATCCCGGACAGCACGCCAATGCCCCGCACCAGGTCCACGGCGGTGACCAGTCCCGCATCCACACCGTGTACGTCACGGAACGCTGGAACCTGTGGCTGGAAGCCCTGACCCCACAACCAAGCCTGGTTTGCCTCGCCGTCGAAGCGGGCCATCACCTCGCGTGAGTTCTCCATGACCTCGGCCAACTGGGGCGCTGCCGGGCCGGTGGGCAGTACAACCGGGTCACCGGAGAGGTCGTGCGGCGGTGTGCAGTCGGCCTCAATCCACTCCCGGGGTGCGATCATGGCGTTGCGGAACCCGACACCGGCCAGAAACTCGACTCCATCGTGATTCGGGGCGACCTCGGCCTGGAGTGCGGCCACGACCGCCGCGCCCTCCTCACTAGTCGGGTTGGCCCCGGCGTAGTCGACCATCACGCCATCACGGACCACCACCAGGTTGCAGCGGAAGGCAGTCTGGTCAGGGCGCAGCGTCCGCCCCATGGCCGCCACCTCGATAGGGGCGCGACCAGTGTGAAACTGGACGGGATTGAACCCCATGATCGACATGTTCCCCACGTCGCTGCCCGGCGGCATGCCCTCGGGGATTACCGCAGCCCGGCCCACTTCAGCCCGGGCGGCCAGGGCTTCCAGCACAGGCATGTGGGCCACCTCCAGCGGGGTGCGGCCGTCCAGTTCTGGCACCGGCAGGTCGGCACAGCCATCGGGAACACAGATGACGTACTTCATGACGAGGATTTCATGGGCGAGTCATCCTTCCAGACCGCTGGTCGCCACTGTTCATCGCCGGTGGGCCCGCACGAAATCCTCGACGACGGGAAGGTCGGCGGGCAAGGCGGTCAGGCGTTCGGGCCGCTGGTGGAGGTCGGCTAGTCGGTCGGGCAGGCTCGGCCGCGAGCCAGTTGCCGCCTCGACGGCGTCGGGGAACTTGGCGGGATGGGCGGTGGCTAAGGCCACCATGGGGATCGAGGGGTCACGTCGACACGCCCGAGCGGCTAACACCCCTACCGCCGTGTGGGGGTCCAGCACGATGCCCGATCGCTCGGCTTCGACAGCGATACAGGCCCGGACTTCCCCATCGTCGAAGCGAGCCCCGTCCCACCCGTCGGCCAGGGCAGCGTGCTGGACCGGGTCGAGTTGGAAGTCGCCGGTGGCCCGGAAGTCGTCCAGCTGGACACCCACCGTCGTGCCGTCGCGGCCGTTGATCTCGAACAGCAGGCGCTCCAGGTTGGACGAAACTTGGATGTCCATGCTGGGTGACGTGGTGGGCACCACCTCGGCGATGGCCATCGTCCCCTCAGCGAAGAACCGGGTGAGGACGTCATTGGTGTTGCTGCCCACCACCAGTTGGGGCACAGCCAAACCGGATAACCGGGCCACGTGCCCGGCGAAGACGTTGCCGAAGTTCCCTGTGGGCACAGAGAAGGCCACCGGCGCGTGCCGACCACCGAGACGCTCGGCGGCTACCACGTAGTAGACGATCTGAGCCATGACCCGGGCCCAGTTGATGGAATTCACCGCCGACAGGCGCACCTCGTCCCGGAAGGCCACGTCAGCGAACATGGCCTTCACCAGGTCCTGGCAGTCGTCGAAGGTGCCGTCGATCGCCACGTTGTGCACGTTGGCCGAGTTGACAGTCGTCATCTGACGCCGCTGCACGTCCGAAACCCGGCCGGCTGGATGGAGAATCACGATGTCCATGGCGTCACGGTCTCGGCAGGCCTCGATGGCCGCCGAGCCGGTGTCGCCCGACGTGGCGCCCACGATGGTGACCCGCTCGCCCCGCCGGGACAGTTCGTGGTCGAACAGACGACCCACCAGCTGGAGGGCCACGTCCTTGAAGGCCAGCGTGGGCCCGTGAAAGAGCTCCAGTAAGTGGACGCCATCGGACAACTCGACCAACGGCGTCACATCCGGGGCGTCGAATGCCGTGTAAGCGTCGGCCACCATGTCCGCGAAGTCGTCCTCGGTGATCGAGCCAGCCACGAAAGGAACCATCACCTCGACGGCCGTCTCGACGTAGTCGCCCCGCCCTCCGGCGGCCAGGGTCGGCCACGACTCGGGGACATAGAGCCCTCCATCGTCAGCCAGGCCGGCCAGCAGCGTGTTACCAAAGTCCAGGGAAGGGGCCTCCCCCCGAGTGCTCACATAGCGCACGACGTAGTCCAGTGGTCCGTGGAACGAGGGCCGTTTAGTCGCCGATGACCCGTAGGACGCTGCCCACGGCCCGGACGGCGTCCAACGAACGGAGGTCGGCCAGCGTGGCCCGCAGGTCTCGTTCACGTGCCCCATGGGTGATGAACACCAGTCGGGCCTCGCCCCCCATGCCCTCCTGTTCCATCGACCGGATCGACACCTCGTGCGAGCCGAACACCGCGGCCACCGCAGCTAGGACTCCTGGACGATCGGCGACCTCAATGTTCAAGTAGTAAGCCGAGATCACGTCGTCGATCGGGGCAATCCGGGCCCGTTCCAGGACCCCGATGCCTGAGGCACTCCCCTGCCTCAGATTGGTCGCCGCGTCGATCAGATCGCCCAGCACGGCAGATGCCGTAGGTCGACCACCGGCCCCACGCCCGTACAGCATCAGATCGCCGGCCGCACCACCCTCGAGAAACACCGCGTTGAAACTGCCGTTCACCGAGGCCAGCGGATGGTCCAGGGGAACCAGCGTGGGATGCACACGGACGCCAATCTGGGCCTCACCGTCGGCGGCCACCGTCTGTTCGGCCACGGCCAGCAACTTGATGCAGTGCTTCAGGTCGGCCGCGAACTCGATGTCGGCCACCGAGACCCCCGAGATCCCCTCGTGGTAGACGTCGCCGGCCACCACCCGGGCGCCAAAGGCGATTGTGGCCATGATGGCGGCCTTGGACCCCGCGTCGTAGCCCTCCACGTCGGCGGTCGGGTCGCGTTCGGCATAGCCGAGGCTCTGGGCTTCAGCCAGGGCATCGGCGTAGCTAGCACCGTCATCGGTCATCCGAGTCAAGATGAAGTTGGTCGTGCCGTTGACGATGCCCATCACCCGCTTGATGGGCTCACCGGCCAGGGACTCCCGCAGCGGACGCACGATCGGGATGGCGCCAGCCACCGCAGCCTCGAATAACAGGTCGACCCCGTTGGCAGCAGCCAGGGCGTACAGCTCTGCACCGTGGTTGGCCAACAGCTCCTTGTTGGCGGTCACCACCGGCTTGCCGGCCGCAAGGGCGGCGCTCACCAGTTCGCGGGCCGGCTCGATGCCCCCCATGACCTCAACGACCACGTCGACTTCCGGGTCACACACCACGGCAGCTGCATCGGTGGTGAAGGCCCCGTCAGCGACTGGCACGTCCCGGTCGATGGCCGTGTTGCGCACCGCTATGCGGGTCACCTCGAGGTCCAGGCCCCGACGACGACCCACCTCAGCACGACGCTCGGCCACCAAAACAACCAACGCAGCGCCCACGTGGCCACATCCCAGAAGGCCGACGCGCACGTGCATACCGGAACCCGAGGAAGAGGGCGAACCCTGGGAAAGGTCGTTCATGGCGATGACGGTACCGGGCCGGAGGGACCGGTCAGGACTCAAATTCCTCGGCCCGAGCCCCGGTGGCCTCGCGGGCCACGAGATCGTCGAACGACTCGCGGCGCACCACCTCGCGGGCGTCGCCATCGGCCACGAACACCACAGCGGGTCGGAGCACGTGGTTGTAGTTGGAGCCCATGGCATGGCCATAGGCGCCGGTGACGGGCGTGGCCAGCACATCACCCACCACCAGGTCGTCGGGGACCCAACCCTCACGCACCAAAAGATCACCCGACTCGCAGTGCTTGCCCACCACCCGCACGGCCCTCGGCCGCTCGGCATCGGCGGCCCGCGGTAGCAGCGTCTCATAGCCCGAGCCGTAGAGCACCGGGCGGGGGTTGTCGCTCATCCCGCCATCCACGGCCACGTAGGTCCGGATGCCAGGCAGGTCCTTCACGGTGCCCACCCGGTAGAGGGTCACCGCGGCGGCGGCCACAATGGCTCGCCCCGGCTCGGCCGACACCCGGGCCGTCACTCCGGCGGCTTCGCACACCTCATGGATGCCCGCCGCCCACTCGGTCAGGCTGGGGGCCGACTCGCCCTCCACGTAGGGCACGCCCAGACCTCCCCCCACCGAGAGCTCCGGAAGGCCAAACGGCGCGGCGAAGCCGGCCAGCACCTCGACAGCCCTGGAGAATGCTCCAACCTCGAAGACCTGACTGCCGATGTGGGCATGCAAGCCGACCAGCTCAACCGAGCCAGCGGCCGCAGCCCGCTCGACAGCAGCGGTGGCAAGCCCGCTGGAGACGGTGAATCCGAACTTGGAATCGTCCTGGCCGGTGGCCACGAACTCGTGGGTGTGGGCCTCTACGCCGGGGGTGATGCGCAACAGCACCCGGGGCCGAACACCGGTGGTCGCGGCTAGAGCGTCGAGCCGATCCAGCTCGTCGAACGAGTCGACCACGATCCGGCCCACCCCCTCCTCTACCGCCATGGCCAACTCGCGGTCGCTCTTGTTGTTGCCGTGCATGACCAGGCGATCGCCCGGCACCCCGGCATGGCGGGCCACGAAAAGCTCGCCACCGGTGGCCACATCGAGGTACATGCCCTCCTCGTGGGCCAGTCGGGCCATGGCGCCACAGAGGAAGGCCTTGGAGGCGTAGGCCACGCCATCGCCGAAGGCAGCCACGGCCTCCCGGCACCGTGTCCGGAGGTGGGCCTCGTCGTAGACGAAGAGGGGCGTACCAAACCGATCGGCCAGGTCCACGAGGTCGCAACCGCCGACCGACAGTCGGCCGGCGGCGTCGATGGCTGCCGTGTCGGGCAGCAGGTGGGTGAGGATCGGGCCAGCCATGGTCAGGCCCCCTCCCCTTCGGAGTGCCCGCCGGCTTGGTCCTCTCGCCACATCTCGGTGGGGGCGCCTACCCCGAGGAGGTCCAGGGCCACCGCCAGACCGATCCGGGCTCCCTCGACCAACCACAGCCGGGCCACCGTCAGCGCCGGCTCGATGCCTTCGCCCAGCACCCGACAGTCGTGGTAAAAGCCGTGGAACGACGACGCCAGATCGCGTACCCACGTGGTGACCTGGTGGGGAGCCTGCTCCCGGCAGCCCCGCGCCACTATGTCGGGCAGTTCGTGAAGCGCCCGCAGCACCTCGAGCTCACGGGGGTGGGACAGCAGCGACAGGTCGACATCGGCAAGTGCCCCACGACCAAAGCCCGCCTCATCGGCACGGCGAACAATCTGGTGAATCCGAGCGTGCGCGTACTGCACGTAGAAGACGGGGTTCTCGTTGACCTGGCTGGCCACAAGGTCCAGGTCGAAGGTCTGGGGGGAGTCGACCGACAGCAGCAGGTAGGTGAAGCGGACCGCGTCGGCACCCACCTCGTCGACCACCTCGGCGAGCTCCACCATCTCGCCGGTCCGCTTGGACAGCCGGACCTCACGACCGTCACGCTGCAAGCTGACCAACTGGGTGATGGCGATCTCCAATTCCGCCGGGTCGTGGCCGAGCAGCGCCATAGCGGCGTGCATCCTTGCCACGTACCCATGGTGGTCAGCGCCGAACACATTGACCAATCGGTCGGCGCGACCGAACTTGTCGCGGTGATAGGCCACGTCGGGCATCAGGTAGGTGGGCTCGCCGTCGCTCTTGACGAGCACCCGGTCCTTGTCATCACCATGGTCGGTGCTGCGCAACCAGACGGCGCCCCCCTCCTCGTAGACGGCGCCGGCGGCCCGAAGGGCGGCCAGCGTCTCGTCGATGGCACCCGAGGCGATCATTGACCGCTCACTGAACCACGAGTCGAAGTCAATGGACAGGGACTCCATCACCGACCGGTGGGAGGCAAGAGCCCGGGCGTACCCCCACTCCATCGGATCAACTGCACCACCAGACCCATCGCTGGTTTCGGCCACCATCTCGGCAGCCCAGTCGGCGATGTACTGGCCGTGGTACCCGTCCTCGGGGACGTCCCGACCGGCGGCCCTGGCAGCCAACGAAGCGGCAAAATTCTGCATCTGGAGGCCTCGGTCGTTGATGTAGAACTCACGCACCACGTCATACCCGCAGCGGTCGTAGAGGCGGGCCACCGAGTCGCCGTAACAGGCGCCCCGCCCGTGGCCGGCGTGCAGGGGACCAGTGGGGTTGGCGCTCACGAACTCCACGATCACCCGAGTGCCGGCGCCGTCGTCGTGGCGGGCCCAGCCGTGAACACCGGCCGCGACCACGTCGGCCAGCACCTCGTGCAGCCACGAGTCGGTCAGGCGGAAGTTCACGAACCCGGGGCCGGCCACCTCCACGCCCACCACGTGGGCCGGTGGAGCGGCCAGCAGACACTCGGCCAGTTGGGTTCCTAGTTCCCTGGGGTTACGGCCTGCGGCCTTGGCCGAGGCCAGCGCCACGTTGGTCGACCAGTCGCCGTGGTCCGGATTCCCGGGCCGCTCCAGCTGGACGATGGCCGGCAAGGGATCAACGCCGAGGTCAGCCAGCACTGAACGAACCGCGTCGGTGATGCTGTCGCGCACGTCCATAGAAGGCATTCCTGCTTGGGGGTGGGGTCTGGAGAAATAGATCCTGAGCGAATCCCCGATGCTACCGGCGGCGCCCGTTGCGGCCCGGGTGCGTATCGTTCGCGCCATGGTCCACGCTGCCGACCCCACGACCGCCATCGACTGGGAATCCCTCACCCACTTCCGACGAGACCGCCTACGGGCCCAGATGGTTGACCACGGCGTGGACGCCTGCCTGCTGTTCGATCCCGTCAACGTGCGCTATGCCACCGGGGCCCGGAACATGCAGATCTTTCACCAGCGGAACCCGTCGCGCTACCTATTCCTGCCCGTCGAGGGCCCTGTCGTATTGTTTGAGTTCGTCGGGGCCCACCACCTGGCCAAGGGCCTGTCGACCATCGACGAGGTTCGGGGAGCCACCACCGCCAGCTACGTGGCCGCCGGACCGGCTATCGCTGAGGTGGAGCAACAGTGGGCCAATGAGGTCGGGGCTCTGCTCCGCGAGGTGGTAGGTGATGGTGCCACCGTGGGTCTGGAACGAATCAACCACGGGGCATCGGCCGCCTTGGCTGCCGCGGGCTTCCGGATCGTGGACGCCCAGGCCCCGGTTGAACGGGCGCGGGCTATCAAGGGGACCGACGAGTTGCTGTGTATCCGAGAGAGCCTGCGAGCCACCGAACGGGCCGTGCACGCCGTTCGCAACACCATTCGTCCGGGGCTCACCGAGAACGAGTTGTGGGCCGAACTGCACCGGGTGGTCATCGCCGAGGGTGGTGACTACGTGGAGACCCGCCTCATGACGGCCGGTACCCGTACCAACCCGTGGTTCCAGGAGGCGGGCGATGCCCCCATCGCCCCCAACGCGCTGGTGGCCCTCGACACCGACGTGGTCGGGTGCCACGGCTACTACTCGGACTTCTCGCGAACCTTCCACGCTGGACCTGACGCCCCGACCGCCGAGCAGCGGCGGATCTACCAACTGGCCCACGAGCAGGTCCACCACAACATTGGGGTCATCGGACCCGGGGTGACATTCCGGGAATATGCCGATCGAGCCTGGGGCATCCCCGACGAGTTCGCCGCCCAGCGGTACTACCTTTCGTCCCACGGTGTCGGGATGACCGGTGAGTACCCCTACCTGTACCACCGGCACGACTTCGAGACGTCGGGTTACGACGGTGTGATCGAACCGGGCATGACGATCTGCGTCGAGTCCTACATCGGAGCAGAGGGTGGGGCTGAGGGAGTGAAGCTCGAAGAACAGGTGCTGGTGACCGAGGCAGGCGTCGAACTGCTCAGTGACTTCCCGTTCGAGGACGGGCTCCTGGCCTGATCCCCTCAGTCGAAGACGACGATCGATCGGCCGACCGAACCACCCCTCATCTCGTCGAAGGCCTCGTCGAGGCCGTCCAACCCAATGTGGCGTGACGTGATCTCGTCCAGTTTCAGGCGACCCTCCATGTACAGGTCGACGTAGTACGGCATGTCGACCCGGAAGCGGTTGGAGCCCATGTTGGACCCCTGGAGAACCTTCTCGTCCAGCAGGTCGGCAGCGTGCACCTCGACCATCTGACCCTGGGGCACCATGCCGATGACGGTGGCCACGCCGCCAGGAGGCAGCATCCGGAAGGCCTGCTCGACGGTCTCCCTTTGACCCAGGGCTTCGAAGGTGAAGTCGGCCCCACCTTCGGTGAGCTCTAGGACGGCATCGACGGGGTCCGTCGTCGAGGCGTCCACCAGGTCGGTGGCACCCACCGTCCGGGCCTGGTCCAACTTTGCCTGTTGAACGTCCACGGCGATGATCCGTCCGGCACCGATGATCGAGGCGCCGTTCACCGCCGAGAGGCCCACTCCCCCGCAGCCGATGACCACCACGGTGGCGCCGGGCGAGACCCGGGCTGTATTGGCCACTGCTCCGAATCCCGTTGTCACCGCGCACCCGATGAGGGCGGCCCGGTCCAGTGGCATATCGGGACGCACCTTCACCAGGGCGCTCTCATGCACCAGTATCTGCTCGGCGTAGGCACCCAGCTCGTAGAGCTGGACCACCGGCTGGCCACTGAGGCGCAGCCGTGGGGAGTCGTCGGGCCCCCGGCGGACCTCCGGGCTGCGGCAGAGGTACGGGCGGCCGCCGGTGCAGTACGTGCACCGACCGCAGAACACCGACATGCAGGCGATGACCGGATCACCGGGACTTACATAGCGAACCTCTGAGCCCACGGCCTCCACCACGCCGGCCGCCTCGTGGCCGAGCACTACTGGAAACGCCGTGGCGTAGTGGCCGTCCACGAAGTGCAGGTCACTGCGACACACCCCAC
>JASLKB010000093.1 GCA_030747775.1 Acidimicrobiales bacterium
GCACGGTGAATCCGGGCTCGATGTTGAGTTGCAGGTCCTTGAGGGTCGAACCATCCACCGCGCTCTCACCGGCCACCGGGAAGCGCACCACCACCTCGTCTGCCTCTCCGAGGGCGATACCCAGTATCGGATGGAGCTCCTCTCCCTCCTCAACCAACCAGACCATGGCCCGGGCCTGGTCGCCCAGATCCTCGGCAGCCTCGGCGAGGTGTAGCAGGCCGCGAAGCGTCGCCGGGTCCAGGCCCGCACCGGCGGCGGCTAGTACCCACAACTCCAGGTGGTCCTTCATCTCGTCGAGACGTTCCTCCAGGTGGCCAACTTCGGCAGCCAGCCCTCGGTCTCCCAGCACCAGGGTGCTGTAAGCCAGCCCTACCGCAGCCTCCGACAGGTTCTTCATCTCGACCAGTACGTCAACCGCCCGGTCCAGGTCGGTCAGTGCCGCACCGTCATCAGGGCGAAGTGGCTCCCAGACCGGGGCGGCGGCCAGTTCCCGCAAGCGGGTTATCCCGTCGGGCGATCCGTGTAAGAACAGCACGTCACCAGGCACCAAAACGGTGTCGCCGTCCACGTCGGTGATCCACTGACGCCCGCGACGAACCGCCATGACCCGCATGCCGGCCTGCACGGTCAACTCGAGGGCCGAGAGCGGCCGGTGGGCCATGTGGGAGCCATCGCTGACCAGCACCCGGTGCGACACCTCTTCGGCATCGGACAGGTCAGCCACCAACTGCCTCGGGATGCCCAGGCGGTGGGTCACGATCCGGGCGATATCCACCGCGTCATTGGCCATACGCTCGATGGCCGACACCACCTGCAGCACCGAGGACATTCCCTCCGCGTCGCGAGGGCTGCGAGCGGCCAGGACGCAAACGGCGCGCATGTCGTGGACCAGCTCGCTCATCTGCTCTTCGAGTTCGTCGACCTCCTCCGCCATGTCGGGGTCGCCGAAGTAAACCGCGGCGTAGGCGAGGTCGACCATCAACGTCGAGGTGTCCTTGGCCTCGGCCAGCATGGCCCGCAAGGTACGTGGTCTGTCGTCCATCAGTTCCTCATTCGATGTCGAGGGTCATTCTACTTTTGGCTTTCTTCTGGCCCGTTCGGACCGGAGAGATCGGGACGCAATTCATGCCACTCCTACGGCGAGCAACGCCAGGACCAAGGTAAAGGCGCCCACCAGGTCCAGCACCGACAACACCATGGGAATGCCATAGGTGTCGGGATCGAGTCCGTACCGGAAGGCGGCCATCGTGGTGTAGTAGGCCACCAAGAGCACCAGGAGTGTGGCTACCGCCCCGGCCAGGAGCATCACCAGCAGCAGATCGCCTAGGCCAGGAGTGGTCTGCCCGGTAGCCACCGAAGCCCAATGGGCAAGGACCGAACACAGCACGAAGACCGGCACAGCGACCAGCCCAACCGACCGGGCCTCCCGGAGGCTGGATCGGCTTGGGAGTGGTGTGGCGTCGTCGAGACCCAAGTGGAAGTGGGTGGATAAGCGACTGGACAGAATCCCGCCCAGGGCACCAGCCGTTCCCAAGAAGGCCGGCAGTAGCACCAGGACCGCCTCGGCGGCTAGGAGGTCATCGAGACGCTTTTCGACGGTCACGCCAGCCACAAGGTCCAATACGCCGGCCACAGCCAGCACCGGCACCGACTGGCGGACGATCCGTCGGAGCTCGTCGAGCGGCGTGCGCCACGCCGCCACTAGCGCCACGAACGCTGCCGCGACCACTCCCAACCCGAGAGCGTCGGTCAGTCCCGCCCGGTCGGCCAGCAGGGCAGCCACCACGAGGGCGGGCACGGTGGCCAAGTCGCCCAGAGTGGACACCAGAGGCGCCATCACGTTGTCGAGATCCCAACCAAAGCGCACCGACCCAGCGGCCAACCCAACGGTGACCACGCCCACGACCATGGAAGCCAGCAGGCCACCAAGCGTCGACACAACCACGAAATCGGCTAACGACATAGTCGGTGCTATGCCGAACACCACCGCGGTTCCCCGAGCCAGTACCCCGAGGACCGCACTGAGCGCTAGGGACAAAACCGCCGCACCAAGCATGTTCTGGCCCACCACGCCGTCGGGACGGGCCGAAAGGCGGAAGGTTCCAGTATGCACTGCGGTCCCCAGACGACTCCCCACAGCACCGAAGACGTTGCCCCGCAAGGCGATGGCACCCGGGACCAGCAGCAGCAGGCCGGGCAGGTCGATCAGAGTCCCCTCGGCGGACGCCAGCACCAGGCCACCCGCCGATGCGGCCACCACCCCGACGGTGAGCGCGACGAACCGCTGCCGGACATCAACAGCGCCCGCTGTCACAGTCACACGGGGTGCGGAATGCATGTCCACCAGTGTGCTGGATCTCCACCAGCCGGACGGGATCTTTCCCACGATCGCTCGGGGGACCTGTCAGCGGAAATCCCGGGACCGGGCCGGAGGTCGCACTCCGAGGGGCTCGATCCGCTCGGCCACCACGTTGACCACCCCCTCGACGGCCTCCACTCGCCCCTGGACAACCAACGCCGAAGTAGTCACCACATCGCTATACCGCACCCAACAGCCCGGTGAAACAACCACGTTGACCAGGCCGGTCTCGTCCTCCAGATTCACGAAGGTGACCCCTCCAGCCGTGAGGGGCCGCTGGCGGTGGGTGACCACCCCGGCCACCCTCACCCGGGTCCCATCGGCCGCCATCCGCAGGTCCACCGCGGTAACCACCCCGTCAGCAGCCAGATGGTCCCGCAGAAAGCGGGTCGGATGGCCATCCGGTGAGACCCCGACGGCCCACAGGTCAGCACGAGCCTCGGTGGGCTTGTCCATGGCGGGAAGAGCCGGCGGGACGGTGCCGGTGATCACCCCGGCAAGGCGGTCCGGGCCAGTGGCTGTCAATGCACCCGCCGTCCACAGGGCCTCCCGCCGGGCGACGTCAAAGCAGCCGAAAGCCCCTGCCGTGGCCAGTGCCTCCATGGCCGGACGGCCGGGATCGACGCGGCGCTGGAGGTCCTCGATCGACTCATATGGGCGACCCGCGGCGATGGCCTCGGCCAGGTCCGTGCCGATGGTCCGCACCGAACCAATCCCCATCCGCAGAGCCGGACCCGAGCTACCGGCAACCGAGGAGTCCCCTTCCAAGGACGCAAGTACCCCGGACCGGTTCAGGTCCGGGGTACGGACCCGGACCCCGTGGCGGCGAGCGTCCTGGACCAGTGAGTGAGGCGAATAGAAGCCCATGGGCTGGGCATTCAGGAGGCCGGCGCAGAACGCAGCCGGGTGGTGGTACTTCAGCCAGCAACTGGCGTAGACGAGATGGGCGAACGACACAGCGTGGCTCTCCGGGAATCCAAAGTCGGCAAAGGCGGCCAGCTTCAGCCAGACCCGTTCGGCCACGTCAGTCGGGACCCCCCGGCTACCCGCCCCGTCCAGGAAACGCTGATGGAGGGCCTCCATTCTGTCGTGGCTTCGTTTGGAGCCCATGGCCTGACGCAGGCAATCAGCCTCGGCGGCCGTGAACCCGGCCACGTCAATGGCCAGCTGCATGAGCTGTTCCTGGAACAGCGGGATGCCCAGCGTCTTGGATAGAGAGTTCTCGCACAGGGGGTGTAGATAGGTGATCGGCTCCAGACCGTTCCGACGACGGATGTAGGGGTGGACTGAGCCACCCTGGATGGGACCCGGGCGAATCAGGGCGATCTCTACCACGAGGTCGTAGAAACAGCGGGGACGCAGCCGGGGCAGGGTGGCCATCTGGGCCCGACTCTCGATCTGGAACACACCGATGGTGTCCGCGGCGCAGATCATGTCGTAGACGTCGTCGTCCTGGGGCAGGCGGGCCAGGTCAACCTCGGCCCCCTCGTAGGTGGCCACCAAGTCCACGGTGTGATGCAGGGCACTAAGCATCCCCAGTCCCAAGAGGTCAAACTTGACCAAGCCGACCGCCGCACAGTCGTCCTTATCCCACTGGAGCACGCTGCGACCGACCATGCGCCCCCACTCCACAGGGCACACCTCGGCCATAGGCCGGTCACAGACCACCATGCCCCCCGAGTGGATACCGAGGTGCCGGGGGGCGTCGCACAGTTCGTCAGCTAGGACCGCCACGTCGTCCGGCAGGGCCGACCCGGTTCCACTCGAGCCGGCAGGCATCGGCTGGATCGGTGCCCGGCGGTCCAAACCCCGAGCAAAGGCATCCTGCTGACCGGGGTCATAACCCAACGCCCGGGCCACGTCGCGCACCGCGGATCGGGGCCGGTAAGTGATGACGTTTGCTACCTGGGCGGCGTGGCGGCGACCGTGACGGTCGTACACGTACTGGATGACCTCCTCTCGACGGCCGCTCTCGATGTCCAGGTCGATGTCCGGTGGACCCTCACGTTCTGGAGAGAGGAAGCGCTCGAAGAGCAGGCCCAGGCCCACGGCATCGGCGTTGGTAATACCCAGCGCGTAGCAGACCGCCGAGTTGGCCGCCGATCCCCGCCCCTGACAGTAGATCCCCGACCGATGGCAGAAGGCCACGATGTCGTGCACCACCAGGAAGTACCCCGAGAACCCGAGGTCGTCGATCACGCCCAATTCCCGGTCGATCTGGGTCCACGCCCCTGCCACACGCTCGGCACTACGGGGTCCGTACCGTTCGGCGGCCCCCTCAGTAGCCAACCGCCGCAACAAGCCCATCTCGTCAAGACCGTCGGGGCACGGATACGGCGGTAGCCCGGGAGCCACCAGCCGGAGGTCAAAGGCACACCGCCTCCCCAATTCGTCGGCAGCCTCTACCGCCCCCGGCCATCGGTCGAAGCGACGAGTCTGCTCGGCACCTGAACGCAAGTGGGCCGTCCCAGCCGCTGGAAGCCACCCGTCCAGTTCCTCCAACGGTCGTCGGGCCCGGACGGCAGCCATGGTGGTGGCCAGGCGTCGACGGGTCGGGCGGTGGTAGTGAACGTTGTTGGTGGCCACCAGGCCGACGGCGGCCTCCGCCGCCAGGGCGGCCAGAGCATCGTTGCGCTCGACGTCTGATGGATGGCCGTGGTCCCAAAGCTCAACTACCACCCGTTGCCGGCCGAATCTGTCCACCAGGTCGTCCAACGCCCGACGAGCCGCCATCGGGCCGCCATCGGCCAATGCAGCGGGAACGGCTCCCTTACGGCAGCCGGTGAGGACCGTCCAGCGGGAATCTGTGCCGGCCAGCTCAGCCAGGCGGTCTGACGAGAGCTGGGGACGCCCCTTACCTCCCGCCAGTTGCGACTCGGCGATGGCCGTCCCCAGCCGGGCGTAGCCGATCGGGTCAGCGGCCAGGACCACGAGGTGAGTGGCCGGCGGGTCAGGGGTCCCGGTACGGGCAGCCCCACGGGCTGATCCGAAGACGGACGGGGCATCTAGGGAGAGTTCGCTACCGAAGACCGTGGGCAGGCCGTATGTCCGGGCCGCCTCAGCGAACCGGACCACCCCGTAGAAGCCGTCGTGGTCGGTCAGAGCCAACGCTGTCAACCCCAGACGCACCGCCTCGGCCACGAGTTCTTCGGGTGACGATGCGCCGTCGAGGAAGCTGAAGTGGGAGTGGCAGTGGAGCTCCGCGTAGGGCAGACCCGTCGTTCGGAAACCGGTTCGACCCACCTCTCGACAGTATCGAACATATGTTCGATACTCAACCCGCCCTCACTCCGATCTCCGCGGCAGATCGCGCTATGGGTCCTAGTTGACGAGGCCCTTGACCAGGGCGTCGACCTCCGGACCGCAATCGCTTAGGTCACCGTCGGCGATACACGGCTGTCCAAGGAGTTGGGCCACCAGCTTGGCGCCAAGACCACCGAACATCCCCGCGGTGGTGCTGGGCGGCGGCACGGTCGTGGCCGGTGCGGCCGTGGTGGCCGGTGCAGCCGTGGTGGCCGGTGCAGCCGTGGTGGCCGGTGCGGCCGTGGTCGTGACCGCGGCTGTAGTGACCGGTGCGGTCGTGGTCGTGGTCGGAGGCGAGGGAACGGCATCGATGGACAGCCCACGGGCCTCGTTCTCCGCCACATGGGCCTGCCGGGTACCCGGCCCGTACCAACCATCGGCCTCGACACCCAGCACGGCCTGGAGCAGTACGGCAGCTCGACTAGGCCCCCACACGTAGGCCGCGGTGAGGACCTCGACTTCGTCCACCGGCACCATGGACGTCGTGGTGGTAGTGGCAGGCACCGTCGTAGCCACCACCGGCACCGTCGTAGTGGTGGTCGCCGGGGCAGCCGTCGTGGTGGACGCTGGTGGATCGGTGGCCGGCGCAATGGTGGGAGGCGCCGAGGTCGGCGAAGCCGACGGTGGGTAGAGGACGGGACGTACCGACGGTTCGGCGATGCGCGCCGCGACCACCACACCACCTCCCACCAGGGCGAGCGCGACCACGAGATTGAGCACCCGGCGAATCATGGCACCAGCCTTGCACCACGCCCCTGCTCACACGTGGCACCCCACCCGACCCAGGCCACGACATCCGTCACACCCGGCACGAACCCCGGGCTCGTACCCCCATCCGAGGCTTGACATTTTGTCAAGCCCGGGTCGGCAACTGGCTAGCCTGCGCCCATGAGCGCCAACTCCACCTCCAACGCCACGTCCAACGTGGGCATCGGCTCGTTTGAGGCCGTCGACTTCGATCTCTCGACCTTCGACCCGTCACGGTTCGGCCTCACCACCGGCATCGTCGATGAAGTCGGCTACGGGCGAAGCATTGAACGCTTCCGCACCCAGGGCATTGCGCTACCCACCTTCGGCCAAATGGCCGACCCTTCGACTATCCCCGGGAGTGTCCGGGAGTCGTTGGCGGGCGTGGATCGCAACGCCGCCGACGCCCGCAACCTCTACCGGGTCCACTGGTATAACGATCTGCACGGCGGAATGGTCGACCTCCCCGAACACGTCGTCCTGCCGCCGGAATTCACCGGTGTTCCGTCGCCCATCATCGTGGCCTTCGGCAACCGGTTCCCGATGATCGGCGCCCATAAGGTGCTGGCCGCCTACGCCTGCCTAGTGCCGCGGATCGTCAGTGGCGAGTACGACCCCACCCTCCATCGGGCCATCTGGCCCTCGACCGGCAACTACGCCAGGGGAGGCGTAGCCATCTCTCGCATCATGGGTTGCCGCGGTGTCGCCGTCCTCCCTGAGAACATGAGCCGCGAACGGTTCGAGTGGCTGGAGGAGTGGATCGCCGACCCTGGCGACGTAATCCGCACTACCGGATCAGAAAGCAACGTCAAGGAGATCTACGACGCCTGTGACGAGCTGGCCAAGGATCCCAGCAACTTCATCCTCAACCAGTTCACCGAGTTCGCTAACCACGTCGGACACCACGAGGTGACTGGTCGAGCCCTCGAGCATTTGTACCTCCACCATGAGGCCCAGCGGCCCGGGCTTCGACTGGCTGCTTTCGTGGCTGCCTCCGGGTCGTCTGGAACGCTGGCCGCTGGCGAACGGCTCAAGGCTGATCACGGTGCCAAGATCGCTGCCGTCGAGGCCGTCGAGTGCCCCACGATGCTCTACAACGGCTACGGCGAGCACAACATCCAAGGCATCGGCGACAAGCACATCCCGTTCATCCACAACGTCACCAACACTGACGTGGTGGTAGGTGTCTCGGACCGGGCGTGCGACGAACTGGGCGTGGCCTTCGCCACCGACGAGGGGCGCGCCCGTCTGTCGGCTGCCGGCGTGGACGACGCCGTGCTAAACGCCCTCGACCACTTCGGCCTGTCCAGCATCTGCAACGTCATTGCTGCCATCAAGGTGTCGCGGGAACTCGACCTAGGCCCCGACGATGCACTGATCACTTTGGCCACCGACGGAAGCGAGATGTACGGGAGCGAGCGAGAGTCCATGATGGCCGGTCGGTACGCCACAGGATTTTCTGACGCCGACGCAGACGCGGCGATCAACACCCACCTCCTGGGGGCTGACACCGAACACGTCGAGGTCCTCACCGAACTGGGACGTAACCGCATCTTCAACTTGGCCTACTACACCTGGGTGGAGCAGCAAGGAACCGAGTTCGCTGACTTCGAGGTGCGACGTAGCCAAGACTTCTGGCGCCACATCCAGACGTTCGCCCCGGGTTGGGATGCCATGATCGAAGAGTTCAACGGCCGGACCGGCGTGCTAGACAACTGAGGCCCGACGGGTGACCACACCAGCCAGCGCCACTAGCCCGGGCCGCCCTCCGGGCTGGCTCGGAGCCCCACCGGGGGCGATCTGGCCTGGCCCGGGAGCCAGCCTCGGCCACGACTCCAACCCGTTCGTAGCCTTTCGGACGCTGCTCTGGTCGCACCACCGAGCCCTAACCGTCGGATGGACGGACGCCAAGTTCGTGGACATGGTCCGACGCCTCGACGACGCAGTGGCAGAGGTGGACGGCCACGGCTTCCGGACTACTCCGCTGGTGAACCAGACCGCCCTAGCCGACGCCATGGGTCAGTGCGGTGGCATCTGGGCCAAGGATGAGACGGGGAATGTGTCGGGCAGCCACAAGGCCCGCCACCTATTCGGTCTGGCCCTCCACCTCGCGGTCGACGAGGTTCCCGATGACACGACGCTAGCCATCTCGTCGTGTGGGAACGCTGCGCTAGCCGCTGCGGTGGTGGCCAGAGCCGCTGGCCGGCCATTGGCCGTGCACGTACCCACGTGGGCTGACGGAGCAATCTTGGATCGCCTCGACAACCTCGGGACCGATATCCGGGTCTGCGAACGGCGCGACGGCGAATCCGGAGATCCATGCATCCTCCGCTTCCGCGAACTTTTGGCGACCGGGGCCGTTCCGTTCACCTGCCAGGGGATCGAAGCACCGTGGACCATCGACGGCGGCCGCACGCTGGGCTACGAGTTGGCTGCCGAACTCACGAACCATGACCGCTCCCCCACTCGGCTCCTCATCCAAGTAGGTGGCGCCGCTCTGGCCACCAGCACCATTTGCGCGCTGACTGACGCCGTAGAACTCGGCGGCCCATCGATTCTTCCGGGTGGTCGACCTCCACTGCTCGCAGTCCAAACCGAAGGATGTGCCCCACTCGCTCGGGCCTTCAACCTCGTGGCCGCATCGGACGACGCCGATGCGGCTATCGCTGAACCTGATGGCAGGTACATGTGGCCCTGGGACGATCCGGGGTCGGCTGCCACCGGCATCCTCGACGACGTGACCTACGACTGGCGACCCGTGGTCCACGACATGCTGCTCGGCCCGATGCCGAGTGGTCCGGTGGTAACTCCTGAGGCTGACGTGATCGAGGCACACCGGCTGGTCCGGGCCCACACCCCCGTATCTGCCGACCCGACCGGGACGGCAGGGATCGCTGGTCTGCTGGCTGCCAGGCGAGACGGTTGCATCGACGCTGGTGAGGAGGTCGTAGTCCTCCTCACCGGAGTGGAGCGGGCCTGACCTAAACAACCGAGCCCGACAACTGGCCCGAGATTAGGAGACAGGTCCCTCAGAGTTCCTTACGGCAATAGACGATCCCCAGAGCCGCGGGAATCCACCTGGACTCGACCACAACACCTTCGATCCCCCGCTAGGTCAGCGACCCACC
>JASLKB010000094.1 GCA_030747775.1 Acidimicrobiales bacterium
CAGTCGATGCATCACCGGCCGAGACCTCAGCCAGCACCGTTGACCAGTTCAACGGGGAACGGTCCTCGAAGGTAGAAGGCGACGAGATCCGCACGCCCCCTACGTAGTGGTCCACCGAGACGGACACTCCGGCGATTTGGACCCGCTGTCGTTCGCCCATGCCACCTTCCCCCGTATCCCCGTCCAGCACCACCGAGATCCCATTCGTTAGGACCCAAAGGATCTCAGTAAGTGTAGATTGCCGAGAACCGAAGCACTCCCCAGGAGATCTCCCAGTGAGCGAACACCACCTGATGGTCATCGGCACCGACCGAGTCGACGCTGCCGAGGCGACCGAAGTCCTCTCGCCCTACGACGGCCGGGTACTCGGCACCGTTCCTACGGGGACCACTGAACACATCGACGCAGCGGTGGCCGCAGCTGTCGCCGCCCTGTCAGCCGGTCCGCCACCCACACACGAACGGGCCACCATCCTTGACCGTCTGGCAGACGCCCTGACCGCCCGTCAGGAGGAGTTCGCCCAGAGCATTTCCGCCGAGGCGGCCAAGCCCATCGCCACGGCTCGCGTCGAAGCCTCCCGCGCTATCGACACGGCCCGCTTCTCGGCCGCCGTGGCCCGCACCATGACCAGCGAGGCGCTTACCCCGGATGCCAGTTCAGCCGGCGCCGGCAAGACGGCCTTCGTGAAGAAGGTGCCAATCGGCGTGGTCGGAGCCATCTCACCGTTCAACTTTCCCCTCAACCTGGTCTGCCACAAGGTCGCCCCGGCCATTGCAGCCGGTTGTCCGGTCGTGCTCAAGCCCGCCTCGGCTACCCCACTGACCGCCATACGCCTGGCCGAGGTATTGCTCGAAGAGTGCGGTCTCCCGCCGGGCTGGATGAACGTGGTGACCTGTCCAGGTAGCACTGCCGCCCATCTGGTGGAACATGGCGACGTGGCCATGATCACCTTCACCGGCTCGCCGCCAGTGGGCTGGAACATCCGTGCCACTGCATCGCGCAAGAAGGTTTCCCTTGAGTTGGGCAACAACTCGCCCATCGTTGTCGAACCCGACGTCGACCCATTGGTCGCCGCATCGAAACTCAAGGTGGCGGCCTTCGGTTACGCCGGGCAGACATGCATCTCCACCCAGCGCATCTACGTCCACGAGGACATCGCCACGGAGTTCACTGAGGCCATGGCCGACCAAGCCCGGAGCATGGTGGTCGGCGACCCGGCCGACGCCACTACCGAAGTGTCTTCGCTCATCGACGCCGGCGAGACCGAGCGTGTCACCGAATGGGTCGACGAGGCGACGGCTGGCGGCGCCACGCTCGTTTGCGGTGGAACCATGGTGGACGGCGTGCTGTCTCCAACGGTCCTGTCTGATGTCACAGACGACATGAAGGTCAGTTGCGTCGAGGTGTTCGGTCCCGTCGTCGGCATCGCCACCTACACCGACTACGAAGACGCCCTGGTTCGAGCGAACGACAGTTCCTACGGCCTTCAAGCTGCAGTGTTCACCAACGACATCGGCAAGGCTCTCCGGGCCGCCGAGGTTCTTGACTACGGGTCGGTGCTGATCAACGAATCACCCTCGTGGAGGGCTGATCACATGCCGTACGGCGGCATCCGTGACTCGGGCAACACACGCGAGGGCCCCGCCTACACGGTCCGTGAAATGACCGAGGACCGGGTCATCGTCATCCAGGCCTGACCGTCTCAGACGACAAAAGGACAGGGTCGGACGTCGAGTCGCTCCGGTCTTAGCCACCCTCCTCGACGCTGGCCACTAGGTCGCAGATCGGTTGCAGTAACAGCGGCCAGGCTGCCTGAGGCCAGTCGTGGCCCATGCCGTCGATCCACACCAGTCTTGAGCCTGGAACGGCGTCAGCGGTCTCCTGCCCACCCTGCGGTGGGATGAGCGGATCCTCAGTGCCGTGCAGCACCAGTGTCGGCACATTCACTTCGGCCAACAGGGGGCGACGATCGCCGTCAGCGAGGACGGCCAGAATCTGCCGAGCGCCACCATCGGGATGCCAGGCGCGATCCAGGTCCTCCAACGCCCGGGCCCTGGCACGATCCTCGTCCAGCGGATAAGTCGACCCAGCAAACTGGCGGGCCGCGACAAGGGCGGCCTCCACAACTTTTTCCTCCACCTCAGCGCGTCCCGTATCGGCGGCACTCGAAGGGTCCAGTTCGGGAGGCTGGAGCGCGAGCACCACCTCCAGATCTAGGGGGACGACCCGGGGCATCGACATGATCGATGTCAGGCTGCGGATGCGGTCCGGCCAGTGGATCGCCATCCGTTGGGTGATCATCCCACCGAGCGAACCACCCACCACGTGCGCGGAGTCCAGGCCGAGACCGTCCAACAGTCCCACGGCATCGGCAGCCATGTCCTTAAGCGAATAGGGAGCATCCACCTCCTCCCCCTCGAGGAATGAGACAAACGCCTCTACCGGGTCGACAGTCGGGTAATGGTCGAACCAGGTGCTGAGCCCGACGTCTCGGTTGTCGAACCGGACTACTCGATGACCCCGGTCGGCGAGAAGGCGGCAGAAGCCGTCCGGCCAGACGGTTAACTGCGCGTTGAGGCCCACGACCAGAAGGATCGGCGGGTCGGCGGGGTCACCGAACTCCTCCACCTCCAGCATCAGTCCGTTGGCCTCGACCTGCGGCATGGACTCCTCCTACGACTGAACGGGCGGAATCGCCCCCCGGATTCGGGGGCCACCCCCTCGGAGCAGTGGGTAGGTTGCCACGGTGAGCAAGGAACTCTGGCGACGGGGGGGCACCGAACTAGCGGCGATGGTGGCCGACGGCGCCATTTCGGCCCGCGAGGTGACCGACGCCCACCTAGACCGTATCGACGAGGTGAACGGTTGGTTGAACGCTGTCGTGATGGTCGACGCCGAAGGAGCCCGGGCCGCGGCTGACACCGTCGATCGAGCACGGGCAACCGGCGAAGCAGTCGGGCCGCTGGCCGGCGTGCCGTTCACCGTCAAGGACGGCCTGGACCTCGCTGGTCACCCCACCACCTATGGCATCCCCGCCTTCGCCGACAACGTCCCATTGGTCGACGACCCGACGATCGGTCGTCTCCGGGCAGCCGGAGCGATCCCAATCGCCAAGACCAACCAGCCCGAAATGGCGATGCGGCTTGCTACCGACAATCCACTGTTTGGACTGACCCGCAATCCTTGGCATCCCGACCGCACCCCCAGTGGGTCGTCGGGCGGTGAGGCCTCGGCGATCGCCTCGGGTATGGCCCCCATGGGCGTCGGCACAGACCTTGGCGGCTCGGTCCGCAACCCGGCCTACGCCTGTGGTATTGCTTCCACCAAGGCATCGCTTGGGCGCCTGCCCGTCCACGGAACGTCACCCCGAGCAGGCGAGGCGCTACTGGGACGCCAACTCATGGCTGTGGCCGGGCCGATGGCCCGAACGGTGAGAGACCTCGAGGCCATGCTGCGGACAACCGTTGGACGCCACTCCCGCGACCCTCGAACAGTCGATGTGCCTTTCGACGGCGCCGACTTCGCTCGACGGGTCGCCGTTCCCACCGCCCTCCCCGGGGGACCGGTCCACCCCGACGCCCTCGAGGCAGTACGACGGACCGCCGACGCACTAGCCGCCGACGGCTGGGAGGTGATTGACGCCCTCCCCCCAGAGATGGAGCGCTGCTACCTCCTCTGGGGCCACCTTCTCGGAGAGGACTTCCCGATCACCCTTGCCGGCCTCGACGGCGTGATGTCTGAAGAGGGAGCCCACCTCATGAGGTCTTCCATTGACTTCTGGCCAACTGGCGACATCGCCCCTCAGGTGGTCCACGCCGAACGACTCAGACTGGCCCGCGAGTGGGCCCTCTTCTTCGACCTGCACCCAGTACTGGTCCTCCCTACCTGGTACCGGCCGCCGTTCTCCCACCACGACGACCTGTCCAGAGACCCGGTGGCAGTCCGGGCCCTCTACGACGCCGTTTTCACCCCCATCACCCCCGCCAACTTGCTGGGACTGCCCGCCACTCAGGTCCCGGTGGGTTGCAACGCAGACGGTGTCCCTCTCGGCGTTCAACTCCTGGCCGACCGCCACCGCGAGGACCGAACCCTGGCCGCCGCCGCCATTGTTGAAGCCGCCTACCCCCCGATCACTCCTATCGACCCCATAAAGAACTGAGCTGGCGGCTCAACCGGGCTTGACCGCTCGGATCACCTTGGCTGGGACTCCTGCGACCTTCTGGTGACTTCCCGTGGCCTCGAGGCCCACGGCCCTCATCGTCGTTGCAACGACCGCAACATCGACCGGTGTCATCTCGGCCTCATGGCCGGCGAACTCTGCGTGTTTGGGGTGTTCCGGATCGTCATAGTCCTCATCGACAAGTACTAGCCGACCTCCCGGTGAGAGCACCCGAGCAAACTCGGCGAACGCCGCCTCGTGGTCGACCCAGTGGTGCATGGCGTTACCTGCCCACAGCACCTCGGTCGAATCACCCGATAACGGAAGGTCTTCAGCCACACCGGGCTCCACGACGATTCGTCTACGAGCTCGCTGGAACAGACGGCGCAGCCGACAGACCAGACGCATGGTGCCACCCGGTTCCACGGCCACCACGTGAGCGCCCCGCTTGGCGGCCAACACCGTGGCCGCACCCATACCAGCGCCGACGTCTAGACCACGCTCGCCTGGCCCCGGGGCCGCCAGTTCCACGATGGCCCGATTCAGATCTGTCTGCCAGAAGGTACGTATCTTCCGCAACCAACGCACCTCGGCCAGAAAGCCCTTATCGTGATCATGACGATGGCTCTCGTGGACCATGGACCCGAGCCTGCCACGGCCTTGTCGCCACGATCGACTCGAAGCGGCTCCTTGGAAGGACTCGTGGGAGACTTCACCGATGACCCGGAACCCTCAACCCCTCGGCGGAAACGAGATGCCCAGGTTTGGCGGCATCACGACCTACATGCGCCTGCCGGGTACCACCGCACTGTCCGACCTTGACGTAGCCGTGGTCGGAGTTCCCTTCGATATCGGCACCTCCAACCGACCCGGCGCCCGCTTCGGACCCAGGGGAATCCGAGCCGAGTCGGTTCTGCTCCGCCCTTACAACATGACTACTAGGGCGGCCCCATTCGACAGTCTGCGAATCGACGACACCGGAGACGTGGCGGCCAGCCCCTACGACCTTCAGGCTGCGGTAGCTGCCATCGAGGCGCACTACGACAACCTGTTGGCCCACGACCTGGTCACGGCATCGATGGGCGGCGACCACACCGTCGTACTTCCAATTCTGCGATCCATGGCTAGAAAGCACGGTCCGGTAGGCCTTGTGCACGTGGACGCCCACACCGACATCAACGACACCATGTTCGGCTCCAAGATCGCTCACGGCACGCCGTTTCGACGGGCCGTTGAAGAAGGGCTTTTAGATACCGATCGGGTGGTGCAGATAGGGGTCCGAGGGACCGGCTACGCGGCCGACGACTTCGACTGGTCCCGCGAGCAGGGCTTCCGGGTAGTGCAGGCCGAGGAATGCTGGCACCGGAGCCTCGAACCTCTCATGGCCGAGGTGCGCGACCAGGTCGGCGGCGGCCCCGTCTACCTGAGCTTCGACATCGACGGCCTTGACCCGTCCTACGCCCCCGGCACAGGCACACCAGAGGTCGGTGGGTTGACCATGCCCCAGGGACTCGAGGTAATCCGAGGCTGCAAGGGCCTCGACCTCGTGGGTTGCGACCTAGTCGAGGTGGCCCCCATCTATGACAACAGTGGAATGACCAGTCTCGCGGGCGCGAATCTGGTCTACGAGATGCTCTGCGTGTTACCCGGTGTCCAGTTCCACGACTGAATCGGGGACCGGTGACCCCCAGGGTCTAGAAGGCATAGGCCCCAGCCTCACCCCATACTTCCTGATCCTGTTCGGAGCCTCAGCCGGCCTGGCCTCCATCATCACGCTGCTGGCCGAGATCCGAAGGGCACTCCATTTCTCGGAGATTGGCATCGGATTGGCCATCGCCTCGGGCTTCGGAGCGGCATTCCTAGCCAGCCTCGTGATGGCCCCCCACGCCGACCGGGGTCGGGCCCCGACCATGCTCCGTGGCGGCCTCGCCCTCGGGGTGGCCGGCATGGTGCTACTGGCCGTCGGCCAGGATCTCTGGCACTACATACTGGGACGGGCCGTGTTCGGCTTTGCACTTGGGACGGCCGGTCCGGCGGCTCGACGCACCGTGATCGTGGCCGACCCGGACAACCTAGGTCGCAACATGGGCCGCCTCGGAGCGTGGGACATTGGCGGCTTCGTGGCCGGACCGATGATCGCCGCCGGGCTCAACGCCATCGGCGGGTTCCGCTTCACCTTTTGGACCTTGGCAGTGGCCATGGGACTGCTATTGCCGCTGGCCTTCCGGGCCCAGCCCGACACGGCGGCACGCGACGACGCTGGACTCGGACTCAGGGGACTACTCCGGATCCGCCGCCTCGTCGGGGCGTTCTTCGTGGTGGCGGCCTATTTCGTATTCATCGGTGCCTTCGAGGCGGTATGGGTCCTTGAGATGGACGACCGCGGTGCCTCCCAGACCATTCTCGCGGTCGGAATCACCCTGTGCGCCCTGCCCATAGCGCTCTTCTCACCGATCGGCGGGTTCCTAGCCCAGAGATACGGTGCCCGACGGTGGGCAATCGGGGGATTGACCACCATCACCCTGGTGGTGACCTTCTACGGGATCGTTCCCGGTGTGATGTGGCTGGTGGCCCTCACCATGGTCACCTCGGTACTGGAGGGCTTCACCTTCCCTTCGGCCCCAATGCTGGTTGCCGCTGCCGTCACCCAGGACCGGCAAGCCTCGGCCCAGGGGCTGATGAGCGCCGTCGAGGTAGCCACAGCAGCCGTGGCGGCCGTAGTGCTGGCCGCCGTGTACGACGCCCACGGCGACCTCATGGCTTGGGCCGTCACCGCGGGCACCATGGCGATCCTGCTGTTAATCGGTGCCATACTCACCCGACCCGACGACCTGCAACCCGTTAAACCTGGCGTCCCCGACGACCCGATCAGGAGGCCCTTCCAGTGACCCACGCCCTGCTCCACCCGTTTTCCCTGCCGGCGATGGCCGAAGAGGACTTCGTCGACATCGTGCGCGGCGAGGGCTCGCTGGTCTTTGACGCCGACGGTAAGGACTACGTCGATGGCATGGCCAACCTGTGGCTGTGCCAGGTTGGCCACGGTCGTGCGGAGATAGTCGACGCCGTCACCACCCAGATGCACCAGATCGAGGCCTACAACACCTTCGCACCGTTCACCAACGGCCCGGCGGCCCGGGTAGCCGAGATGATCGTGGAACGCTCACCCCACCCCGACGGACGGACCTTTCTGGGCTGCTCCGGCTCCGAGGCTGTGGACACCGCCCTCAAGTTGGCCCGGCTGCTCCAGCAGCGACGGGGCACCGAGGGACGTCAGGTCGTCATCAAGCGAACCAACGGCTACCACGGAACCAACTTCGGTGGGACTTCAGCACAGGGCATCGCCCCCAACCGCGAGGGCTGGGGTGACCTCGTCCCCCATTTTCTGGAGGTCCCCCACGACGATCTGGAGGCAGTGGCATCGATCTTTGCCGACCATGGCGAACGCATCGCCGCCGTGCTGACCGAGCCCGTCCAGGGAGCCGGCGGAGTCTTTCCACCAGTCGACGGCTACCTCCAAGGCCTTCGGCGCCTGTGTGACGACAACGGGGCGCTGCTCATCTTCGACGAGGTGATCTGCGGCTTCGGCCGTACCGGGGAGTGGTTCGGTGCCCAAACCTTCGATGTCGCTCCCGACATGATCACCTTCGCCAAGGGAGTCACCTCGGGTTACCTCCCACTATCCGGCGTCATCGTGTCACGCTCGCTTTGCGAGGAGTTAGAGGAGCCCGGCTTCCTGTTGCGCACCGGGTACACGTATTCAGGTCATCAGGCCTCGTGTGCGGCGGGCATCGCCAACCTGCAGATCATGACCGATGAGGGCCTCGACCGACGGGCGAATCATGTCGGTGAGAAACTCCGTGAGGGCTTGAGCGCCCTTCAGGCCGACGGTCTCATCGAGTCATGGCGGGGCATGGGTGCCGTCTACGCCGCTGAGTTGGGTCGTGACTCCATCCCGGTGCGCAACGACATCCTCGAGGGAGGCGTGATCGTGCGACCCATCGGGACCTGTCTAGCTATCTGCCCACCGCTGGTCATTACCGACGAAGAGGTGGGGCGCATCATCGACACCATGGCCAGCGCCCTGCGCTGACCCGTTCGTCAGACCACAAGCACCGGGTTCAGCCCGCGCCCCACGAGAACGTCATCTTCTCCGTCTTCAGAACTGAGAAGACCTCGGTAGACGCCACACCATCGATGGACCGAAGGCGGTCATTGACTAGCGACAGCAGAGACTCGTTGTCCTCGCACAAGACCTCGGCCAGCACGTCGTAGCGGCCAGCAGTGATCAGCACGTACTCGGCCTCCGGACAAGCCGAAACTGCCGCGGCCACCATTCTGACATCACCGGAGACGGTGATCCCGACCATGGCCTGAGTGGTCATACCGAGGCTAAGCGGGTCAGTCACCGCAACTACCTGCATAACTCCCCGATCGATCAGCTTGGTGACCCGCTGACGCACCGCGGCCTGGGACAACCCAACCCTCGGGGCCAGGTCGGTATACGACATCCGACCGTCCACCTGGAGTTCGGTGATAATGGCCCGGTCGACATCGTCAAGCGGGAAGATCTCGCTCGTGGATCGACCCTTGGCACCAGTGACCTCACTCATGACGCCTCCGTCACAGGCTCATCTCGGCCATGGCCTCGGTCAGGGCCTGGCGGAGCTTGGCGTTGATTTCCTCGAACTCAGCCGGTCCGGCAATGAGTGGCGGCGAGAGCTGGATGACCGGTTCACCCCGATCGTCAGCACGACAGATCAGACCGAGATCCAGCAGACGGTTGGACAGAAAGCCCCGGAGCAGATGCTCCCGCTCGTCATCGCTGAATGACTCCCGACTGTCACGGTCCCGAACCAGCTCGATGCCGTAGAAGTAACCGGCACCACGGATGTCCCCGATGATCGGCAAATCGGCCAGGTTGTCCAGCGCGGCCCGGAAGGCCACTTCGTTGGCCTGGACGTGGTCGATGATCCCCTCGTCGGCGAAGACCTTGAGGTTGGCCAGTGCAACCGCGCAGCTCACCGGATGGCCCGCGAAGGTGATGCCGTGCAGGAACGAGTCGCCGGTGCCCACAAAGGGCTCAGCCACCCGGTCACTCACGATCATGGCGCCGAGCGGCGCGTAGCCCGAGGTGAGGCCCTTGGCCGAGGTGATCACGTCGGGTATGTAGCCGAACCGCTCGCACCCGAACATGTGGCCGATGCGCCCGTAGGCGCAGATGACCTCGTCGGAAACCAGCAACACGTCATGACGGTCGCAGATCTCACGGACCCGGTCGAAGTAGCCGGGCGGGGGCACGAAGCAGCCGCCCGCATTCTGCACCGGCTCAAGGAACAGGGCGGCCACGGTATCGGGGCCCTCCCTGGCGATGGCCTCT
>JASLKB010000095.1 GCA_030747775.1 Acidimicrobiales bacterium
GTCCACCCGAAAACCCCGGTCGGCGGCCAGCTCGGCTAACTCGTCCACCCGCTGCTCGAACTCGTCGGGTACCTCGAAGTCGTCGATTCGTCCACAGGCGTCGCACACCAGGTGGTGATGGTGCCCGGTCAGCGACTCGTGCAGTTCGAACCGGGCGTGGTCGTCGCCGGAGTCGACCCGGCGGACCACTGCGGCTTCGACCAGCTCGCCGAGATTCCGGTAGGCGGAACTCTGGGAGAGGACCTGGCCCTCACCGACGTGGCCGTCGAGGATCTCTGGCAGGGTGAGCGGGCGACCGGCACCGGCCAGGATCTGGACCACGGCGTAACGAGAACGGCTGTAGCGCATCCCACCGACGCGAAGCCGACGACCGACCACCACGTGTAGATCGTCGACCATGTGACGATGGCTGCCATCGCCGGCGTCCTGGGGTCGATCGAGGGAACCGGCGGTCGAATCGGGCATGCCGGGGATCATATGTCCCGGATCGTTGTCGGGAATCGGTGGGAACGCCCGACAGTTGAGATGACTTCGCTCGGAAGGTGTGACTCAGGCCGGATCCGTCAGGTGGGACGCCGCCGCATGAGGGCGTTGCGACGGGACCGACAGACCAGTTGGTCCTTGGTGTTGTGGGCCCGATGTTCGAACGTCACGATCCCCGCGTCCGGTCGCGAGCCTGAAGCACGAGCAGCCACCACCTCGGTCTCGAAACGGAGCGTGTCGCCAATGAACACAGGCACCGGGAACGTCGTCTCGTCGAAGCCCAGGTTGGCCACCGTGGTACCCAACGTCGTGTCCCCCACGCTCACGCCGACCATCAGGCCCAGAGTGAAAAGGCTGTTCACTAGTCGCTCGCCGAACTCGGTGTCGGCCGCGAACTCGGCGTCGAGGTGCAGGGGCTGCGGATTGTGGGTCATGAGACAGAACTGCAGGTTGTCGGCCTCGGTGATCGTGCGGGTCAGCGCATGGCGCACCAGAAGGCCCACCGGCAGGTCCTCGAACCAGCGACCCGAAGCACCATTCACCTGTTCGCCACCGGTTTCCTCGCCCATACCGGAGAGTCTGACCGGTCAGGCCGCACCGGTTCCTAGCGGCTGGCTAGTTTCAGCGGACGTGACCCCAGCAGATGCGATTCTGGGAGCTGCGAGCTCAGGAACTGACGCCAGCCCCCTGTGGACCCCCGGGCCCGACCGAATAGCCGCCACCCAGGTCGATGCTTTCCGTCGAGCAGTCGGAGTCGACGGTGGCTACCGGGAACTCCACCGGTGGTCGGTCAACCATCCGGCCGACTTCTGGCAGGCGGTCTGGACCCACCTCGGCGTAGTCGGTGACCCCGGTTCGACCGTGGTGGACCATGACGGGTCCGGCCACCTGACGGGCACCCGATGGTTCCCCGATGGGTGTCTCAACTTCGCCGAGAACCTGTTGGGCGCCACCGATGACCGAGCAGCCCTGGTGTTTCGCGGCGAGGACCCCACGCTGGCGGGAGCACGCCGCACCCTGACCCGTCGCGACCTCCACGCCCTGGTCTCCCGCCTCCAGCAGGCCCTCCTAGAAGTGGGCGTCGAACCCGGCGATCGTGTGGCGGCCTGGCTACCCAACGTCCCCGAGACCTGCGCAGTGATGCTTGCTGCCACATCGATAGGCGCCACCTTCTCGTCGACGTCGCCCGACTTCGGAGCATCGGGGGTGATCGACCGGTTCGGACAGATCCGTCCGGTGGTGCTGTTCACTACCGACGGCTACCGCTACGGCGGTCGACGCCACGACGTCACCGGTCGCCTCACCGAGGTGGCCGACGCCCTACCCGAAGTTCGCCGTGTGGTGGTCGTGCCTGAGGACCCCACGGTCGGCCCGGTCGGCCCGCTCCCCGACGGCGCCCTCTCTCTGGAAGCCTTCCTGGCTCCCCACGAAGCCGCGGAAGTCCGGTTCCTCGACCTGCCGTTTGACCACCCGCTGTACATCCTCTATTCGTCTGGCACCACTGGTCGCCCCAAGTGCATCGTCCACCGGGCAGGTGGCATCCTCCTCAAGCACCTCGTCGAACACCGCCTCCAGTGCGACGTAGGAGCAGGTGACCGGATCCTCTATTTCACGACAACCGGCTGGATGATGTGGAACTGGCTTGTCTCGGGCCTGGCCTCCGATGCCACCGTGGTGCTCTACGACGGCTCGCCATTCCACCCCGACGGCAACCGGCTGTTCGACCTGGTCGACGATTGTGCGCTCTCCCTGCTCGGGGTTTCGGCCAAGTTCATCGACTCGGTAGCTACCGCTGGACTGCGGCCCATCGATACCCACGCGCTGGCTGACCTTCGAACCATCTGCTCCACCGGCAGCCCGCTCAGCCACGAGGGCTTCGCCCACGTGTATGCCCGCTGGTCGCCGGACGTGCACCTGGCGTCTATCTCCGGTGGCACCGACCTCTGCGGATGCTTGGTGGGCGGCCAACCCACCGGGCCGGTCCACGCTGGACAGATCCAGGGCCCGGTGCTGGGCATGGACATGGACGTGGTCGACGACAACGGCACCACCGCCGGGGTCGGCGTCCGAGGCGAACTGGTGTGCCGGAAGGCGTTCCCGTCCATGCCCTTGGGCTTCTGGGATGACCCCGACGACGAGCGATACCACGACGCCTACTTCGACCGGTTCGAGGGATTGTGGCATCAGGGGGACTTTGCCGAGCGCACGGCCGAGGACGGCTTCGTGATCCACGGTAGGTCCGACGCCACGCTGAACCCCGGCGGGGTCCGGATCGGCACCGCCGAGATCTACCGGCGGGTCGAGCAGCTCGACGAGATCGTCGAGGCGCTGGTCATCGGCCAGCCGTGGGAGGGCGACGTCCGGGTGGTGCTGTTCGTGGTCACCGCGGACGGGGTGGACCTGGACGACGACCTCCGGGACCGGATCCGATCCGACGTCCGGTCGGGAGCGTCACCCCGCCACGTGCCGGCGGTGGTCCTGGAAGTCCCGGAACTGCCCCGTACCCGGTCGGGCAAGCTGGTCGAGTTGGCGGTGCGGGCCGTGGTGGAGGGCCGTCCGGTCACCAACGTGGAGGCTCTGGCTAATCCGGAAGCCCTCGAACATTTCCGGAACCTCGCCGAACTGGCCCCCTGAGCCCGGCCGCAGGGGTTGACTCCCCTCGATCAGGCTTCCGAGGTCTGTCCCGGTGGTAACCAGGATCAGAGGTCGCTGAGTGGTACCCCGGCCACCCGAAGGTGGCCCAGTTCGTTCATCGAACGCACCGACCGATGACCGGACGACGAAGCGGCCACCCGGGCCACCGACGTGTAGGACGCCTCGTAGAACAACACCCGGTCGATGCCCAGAACGTGCGACAGGTAGGCCGACACCACTCCGCCGTGACAGCCCACGACCACCGTGCGCCCCGGGTTGGCGGCGATGATCCGCTCCACCCCCTCGACCACCTGGGCCCGGAAGCCCTCCGGGTCGGGCAGATCGTCACCGGCAATCATCGCCCCCCACCGGGGATCCCCGGTGGCCTTGAGGTGCTCGATGGGGATGTACTCCACCTCGCCCTCGTCGTACTCGTTGACCAGTGGCTCGATCTCGAGTTCGAGGCCTAAACGGGCGGCCAACGGGGTGACGGTCAGACGGGCCCGGGCCTTGGGGCTGGTGTACACGGCGTCGATGTGCTCGTCGACCAGCCAGTCGGCCAGCGCTCCGGCCTGCTGCTCCCCTAGGGCCGACAGAACCGGGTCGGCTTCGACCCCGGAGTCGCGGTTGTCGACGGTGACGGGTAGGGCATGGCGGATCAGCAACAGTTCCATGGGCGGGCCGGACCGTAGCGCTAACAACTACTCCCACTACCGTCGGCGCCATGAAGATTGACGGAGGACTCACCGGGCTCAACAACCCAAGTGGCATTGGTGCCATCGGCGAGGCAGCCCGCCAACTCGAGGAGGCGGGCTACGCCGGAGCATGGACGGCCGAGACCAGCCACGACCCGTTCCTGCCCCACATGGTGGCTGCCGAACACACCGAACGCATCGAGTTGGGCACGTCGATTGCTGTGGCCTTCGCCCGGAACCCCATGCTGCTGGCCAATCTGGGCCACGACCTACAGCGCTACAGCAACGGTCGGTTCGTTCTCGGCCTGGGCACCCAAATCAGGCCCCACATCACCAAGCGATTCTCCATGGAGTGGTCGAGGCCGGCAGCCCGGATGCGGGAGATGATCAGCGCCATGCGGGCCATCTGGGCGACCTGGAATGACGGCGAAAAGCTGGCCTTCCGGGGTGACTTCTACACCCACACGCTGATGACCCCCTTCTTCGACCCGGGACCCAATGAATGCGGTCCACCCAAGGTGTTCGTCGCGGCGGTCGGGCCTCTCATGTCTGAGGTGGCCGGAGAGGTGTGCGACGGTCTGATCTGCCACGCCTTCAGCACTGAGCGCTACCTCAGGGAGGTCACCATCCCGGCTGTCGAGAGGGGCCTGGAGAAGTCCGGGCGGACCATGGACGACTTCGAAATCGTCGGCCCGGGCTTCGTGGTGACCGGCACCACCGAGGAGGCCATGGCCCGCGCCGCGACCGGCGTACGACAGCAGATCGCCTTCTACGGGTCCACGCCGGCCTACCGACCGGTGCTGGAGATCCACGGCTGGGGTGACCTGCAGGACGAGTTGAACCGCATGTCCAAACAGGGCCAGTGGCAGGAGATGGGCGACCTCATCGACGACGAGGTGCTGGACACCTTCGCGGTGGTCGGCGAGCAGGGTTCGGTAGCCGCCGGCTTCCGGGACCGCTATGGCGACTGCGTAGACCGGCTGAGCTTCTACACCCAGGGTGGTGAGGGTGGCGCAGCGTTCTGGGAGCCGATCATCGCCGACCTATCGACCACCTGACGCCCGTTGGTAGATTTGAGGCCATGGGAGCCAAGCGTGACGCCGTAACTGCCGGGGCCAAGGCCGTACTGCGGACTGGCACCGTGTTCGACCTGTCCCCCGAAGCCGTGGCGTTCGCCGGAGGCATCGAGATCGAGGACGTCTACGCAGAGTTCCCCGCCTCCAAAAAGACCTGCCACCTCGGCGAGATCGTGCTCGACATCGCCGAAACGACCCTCAACGACCTCATGGTCGAAGTCATCTCCCTGGAAGCCGACGAGAACTGGGCTACCAACCTCGCCGACACCACCGTCGTGCTCCTCACATCTGACGCCGACGTCACCCGCCAGGTACTCCCCGTCGCCGCATCCCTCGGCCGAGGCCAGGTCCGAGACACCCCGACCGTCGCCCTCGACGCCGTCTCCTCGCTCCTCGACGAACGAGCCGAAGCCGGAGAAGACGTCGGAGACGACAGGGACGCCGAACTGCGCCTCATCCTCACCCTGTTCCGGGGCGTCGTGTTCGCCTGGGCCACCGACCGCTTCGACCACGCCGAACTACACCGGCGGATGCTCGAAGTCGCCGACATCGTCATCTCCCAGAGAGCCGCTACTCCGTAAAACTCTGCCACTACCCGACACCTGATTCCGTAAAGAAGTTCCGCTATCGTCGGGGTATGGCTGGTAGACCCCGCGACGAGGCTCTCGACCTGAAGATCATCGAGGCGGCAGTCCAGGAGTTCTACCGGGTCGGGTACGCAGCGTTGTCCCTGTCGTCGATCGCCACCAGGGCCGATGTGCGCCCGGGGGCGGTGTACACGAGGTTCAGGGACAAGCCTGAGGTGTTGGCGGCGGTCCTGAACCACATCTCCACGTCGCGAGAGGAGCAGATGCGGTCGTTGCCTGGCGACGGCCCATACGAGGACCTGTTGCACGCTGTCCGGGAGGTCCACAAGTCATTCATGGACGACGACGTGTTCGCCATTCCGGCGTTGACGCTCCAGAACACCGATGAGGCCGTCGGAGTCCGGAAGTTGATCCGTGAGGACCTCAAGCGAAACCGGCACATGACGTTGCTGCGTCCAGCCCTGATCGCTGCCAAGGAGGCTGGGGTAGTCGGCGACCATGTAAGCGTCTCGATGGTGTCGGCGATGATCGTCGGGTCGTACTTCTCGATGCTGCTCGGCGTCGACCACGGCGACCTACCTGACGACATCCCCGAGCGACTCCTGGCGAGCCTCGGTATCACCCCATAGCCGCTGCTATACCCCACCCGGCCCCAGGGAACGACAACCCCCGAAGAACGCCACGCTGACAGACCGGACTCTTTGCACCGGTGGGACGGTTCAAACTAGTCGTCCTCACCGAGGAGCTAGTCGTCGCTGCCCGGGTCGTTAGGGTCGCGCGGGTCGGAGTCGAGTTTGCGGCATTCCTCTCCGTCGCTGAACCCGTCACCATCGGTGTCGGCGTCATTGGGGTCGGTACCGAAGTAGTGCTCGTCGGAGTAGAGGAGCCCGTCGCCGTCAGCGTCGGTCAGGTCATATGCCGTCGCCCACGCCATGCCTTCGTGCTCGGCGAGCCAGGCTGCCTTGGCTTTGGCGCATTTCGGCTGTATCCGCCCTGTTGGCTTTGCCGGCGAGTCGTCCACCGGAGCCACCGTCGTGGTCGTCGTAGAGGTCGTAGGAGGGTCTAGGGCAACGTCTACGAACAGGCTGGTGGTTGCCTCCGAGTCGTCCTCCGGCTGGCCTGAAATGGCAGAACCGCCACTCGGGGCGGACGAACAGGACGCTGCGAAGAGTAGGGCTACGAGAATGGCTGAGATGTTTCGGATGTCTTTCCCCCTCAGCGTTGTCGAAGCGGCCTAGTTCCGGCCGAGAACGTCGGCGCTGTTCCAGGCGAAGGTAAGGGAGACCTCGATGAGCCCCTCGTCGCGGACCGACACGATCGAGTTCGACGGGTTGTCGATCCCGAAGTCGGAGAAGACCACGGGGATCTGGGCGACGAGCTCGTAGTCGTACGGCGCCTCGGCCCTCTGGATCGTCACTGAAGCCTTCGCCGCGTGGCCCTTGCCGGCCAGGGTCAGGAACCCGGGGACGGTGAGGGTGGTGGAACCGGCTTCGGGGATGTCGCTGTCCTGGAAGGAGGTGACGGGGACTGAAACGAACGTGGCCACCGGGAAGTTCGCGGTGTCCATGATCGGCCCCCGGAAGCGGTTGTCGCGGCTGCCCTTGTCGGACTTGATCGAGGCGACGTCGACGCAGAACCAGTACGACGCCAGGCTGGAGTCCGGCGGGACGGTCGTCGTGGTCGGGTCGTCCTCCTCGTCGGGAGCCCACCATCTGAAGCTGGTATGGGTGAACAGGTCGCCCTGGATGGCGGTGGTGCGCCCCACGGCGTCGACGTTGGCCAGGCCTCCGATGAAGTCCTCGACGACCCGGTAGCCGGCGATCGAACCCTCGACGACGCTGTAGCGGCTGATGCCCATGTCGGCGATGTTGTAGGCAGCCTCTGTCACCCGGTGTGGGATGTTGCATCCCATGACGTTGGTGAACTCGATGGGCGGCCTGGTGGATGTAGGCCCGGCGTCCTCGACTTCGACGGCTCGCTCACCGAGGGTCAGCTCGGCGGGGGCGTCACCGCCACCGAACACCAGGTAGGCGCCGATAGCCGCCACGACCACGGCAATACCGACGAAAAGTCCATGCTTGGGCTTCAACGAGACCTCCACAGCTCCCAATGGCACCTCGACAGCAGAGAACCCTATTGGTAGCCACCGCAGACAGCCGACAACCCCCGAAAGCCAGCAGGACCACCCTGGAAGCCACTTTTAGGCCCCCGAAACACCCCGGACGGGTAACACCACCACCAGGCGTACGACACGCCCAAAACGCGCCTCAGGTTGAAACACCCCCGAGGTTTTTACGGAGTAGTGCTCGTCGTGGTTCAGGTCTGGTTCGGGTGCGCTATGTGCCCGTCTGGGCGTGTTTTGCGGCTTTGTGTGGCTGTTTGGGCCTTGTTTCGTAGGGGTCCCGGGGATGGTGTGCCACAGGTTTCGCGTGACGCGCGCACAGCGACGTTCAACCTCATCGGAACCGGGGTCCCGCTCAACCAGGTGCAGGGATTCCCCAGACATGCCAACATCTCCACCACTTCTCTCTACATCAAGGCCCGGGGCGCCGAGATCCGGTCGGCCATCGAGGCCATTGTCGTCCCCACCCGCACAACGGAGTTGGTCTGATGCCCTCTTTTCCACCCAGGCGAACCGTACGAACCCTGGTCGCCGTCGCCGTGGCCGCCGCCCTCCTGGGCCTGACCGCCAGCCCTGCCAACTCCTGGTCGTCGACCGACGACACCTACTCCGTCGTCCTCGACGGGTCGAACTGGGGCAACCTGCACGACGTCGTGGCCGCCACCGACGGGGGCAGCTACACCTGCGGCCACTTCCGTGGCACCGTCGACATGGACCCCGACCCGGCCAACACCTTCACCGTCACGGCGGCAACGACGCAGCCGGCGCTGATCGTCAAGCTCGACGCCGACGGGAACTACGAGTGGCACACCACCGTCGACTCCCCCAACGCCTCGGTCTGGAAGTGCGCCGTGGACGTCGCCGGCAACATCTACGCCACCGGGAACTTCCGGACGTCGGCATCAGTCGGCGCCGGCGACGACGTGACGACCTCGGCGTCCCTGGGCAACACGTTCGTAGCCAAGTTCAACGACGCCGGTGCCGGTCAGTGGATCCGCTCGATCGAATCCACCACGGAAAACCTGGGCTACGGCATCGACGTCGACGCGGCAGGCAACACCTACACCACCGGCTACTTCCTCCAGGACGCCGACCTGGACCTCGATGTGGGCACCACCAACATCGTCAGCGCCCACGGCAACGACTGGAACGACACCTTCCTCGTCAAGCTCGACCAGGACGGCAACACCCAATGGGGCCATGCGTGGGGCGGCACCGAGAACACGCTCGGCCGGTCCGTGGTCGTCGACAACGCCGGCGACATCGTCGTCGGTGGCTGGACCAACCCGATCCAGATGGACATCGACCCAGACCCCGTCGACGAACTGCTCGTCGGCGACCCCTCAGACGACTGGCACGGCAACCGCAACGCCTGGCTGTCGAAGTTCGACTCGACCGGCGACCTGGTCTGGGGCCACTCGTTCGGCTCGAAGTCGGCCGACTACATCTACGCCCTCGCCGTGGACGCCTCCAACAACATCTACGCCACCGGGGAGACCGGCAGGCAAGGAAAGGCAGCCTGGGGCGGCAACTGGCAGACCAACTCGTCGCTGCCGGACATCGTCGTCACCGGCATGCTCCACCGGGACGGCTACGTGGCCAAGTTCACCCCGGCGGGCGACACCTCCTGGGTGTCGATCTTCGGCGGTAACGGCAAGGAACACGCCGGCCTAGGCATCGCCGTCAGCGGCGACGCCGTCTACAGCGCCGGACGCTTCAACTGGACCGTCGACTTCACCGGGGGCACCAGCACCACCCCGGTCCCCGGGCAGGTAGAAAACGCCGGCGGTAGCCACGACCCGTACCTGGTGCGCCACAACGCAGCCGACGGCTCCTTCGTGTGCGCCGCCGCACTCATAGGCAAGTCCGGCCACGAGGGTCTGT
>JASLKB010000096.1 GCA_030747775.1 Acidimicrobiales bacterium
CCCGCATGTAGGGCTGAAGCACCTCCGGAATGGAGATGGTGCCGTCGGGCTGACGGTGCGTCTCGACCACGCCGGCCCACACCCGGGGCACGGCCAGCCCGGACCCGTTCAGGGTGTCGATGATCCGCGTGCCCTTCTCGTCGATCGGCCGATACCTCACGTTGGCACGGCGGGCCTGATAGTCGCTGAACCACGACACCGACGAAACCTCCAACCACTGGTCTGCCCCTGGCGCGTACACCTCAAGGTCGAACGTCCGAGCCGACGAACCACCGAGGTCACCGGCGCAGAGGTCGAGCACCCGGTAGGACAGACCAAGGTCTGTGATGGCCGCCTCAGCCCTGGCGAGGATGTCGGCGTGCACTTCGGGTGCCTGCTTCCGAGTGGCGTACGAAAGCAGCTCGACCTTGTCGAACTCGTGGACCCGCAGAAGGCCTCGGGTGTCCCGACCGGCCGATCCGGCCTCCCGACGGAAGCACGACGTGTGGGCCATCAGCTTCATGGGTAGGTCGGCCTCGTCGAGCACCTCGTCGCGACAGAACGAGGTGAGCGGCACCTCAGCGGTGGGGATGGCCCATAGGTCGTCTCGCTCGAGGTGGTAGGCGTCCTCCTCGAACTTTGGAAGATGGCCTGTGGACACCATGGTCTCGGTCCTGACGAGGGTCGGGGGCCGCATCTCCTGGTAGGCATCCGCGTTGCGATCCAGGCCGTACTGAATCAACGCCCGGCACAGGGTGGCACCCATGCCGGTGTACATGACGAACATCGAGCCGGAAAGCTTGGTGCCCCGAGCCACATCCAGGAGGCCCAGCTCCTCGCCTATCTCCCAGTGGGGCACCCGCTGATGTCCTCCGTAGGCATCAGGGTCCCAGTGTTCGTGGCGGACCACGACGTTGTCGGCCTCGGTCAGCCCCTCAGGCGTGTCGTCCGACGGGATGTTGGGCACCCGCAGCAGGATTTCCCGGATCTCCTCGGCCAGGCCGTCGACCTCAGTGGACAGGGCCTCCTCCCGTGCGCCGAGTTCACGACTCTGTGCCTGTAGTTCGGCAGCCTCGTCGGCCTTGCCATCCCGGTGGAGGCCTCCCACCTCCTTGGAGATGGTGTTGACCTCGTTGCGGACATCGTCACGCTCCTCGGCCAGCTGGCGCTGCCGGGCGTCGAGTTCGACCACCCGATCCAGACCCGAGGTGTCCTCGCCCCTTCGGGCGATGGCAGCCTTCACCGCGTCGGGATCAGTACGCAGGAGCCGGATGTCGATCATGAGTTCGAACCTAGCGGGAGGGACGTGCGGCTACTCGACCGGTTCTCGGTCTGGCCGCGACCTGAGGTGGCGCCCCTCGGCCGGGCGCATCTGCTGGTTCTCCTGGTGGTGGACACGCGAGTAGCCGATGAACTTCACGATGATGATCCCCCACAGGTAGAAGCCGCCCAGCAGCTTCATAATGAGCCCTGCCGCCTGCTGGTCCGATGTCACCGTCACCCCGAACGCCTCAAACCCGTCGTCGTAGTGCTTGTAGACCGTGCCTTCAGCGAAGGTCAACCAGGCCGCCGGAATGGTCGGAATGACCGACATCAGGAACAGGTAGATCATCTGGCCCGGCACCGAGATTCGTAACTCGGGCAGGGGCGCCACCACCGGAACCCACATCAGCAGCGCCGAGACGAAGAGCAGCAGATGGACCGAATAGTGGAATGCCCCAGAGTCGAACGACCACTGCACCACACCACTCCAGTGAGTAAGTGCCGTCAGGGCGTTGAACAGCACGCCGGCCACCACCGGGTGGGCCAGGCGTCGTAGAATCCTCGACCCGCGGCCACCCTCGAGCACCAGGAGGCGGGCCAGCCACGCCGGCATGGCCAGCAGGAACAACGGCGGCACGATGAAAGTGATGACCATGTGTTGCACCATGTGCACCGCATAGAGGTGTGCCTCGGCGATGTCGTGCACCGGCCAGTCGGCTGAAACCAGTAGCAGCACGGTGGCCGCCGCGAAGGACCGCCGCTGGAACGGAGTGCTAATCGGTTCACCAACCGGAACGACCCGTGGGCCGATCACCCGGGTAGCCCACCAGCCCAGGGCCACGACGGCGACGACTAGGAACCAGACCTCGGGGTGGGCCTGCCATCGCCAGGGATCGGGATTGGCTGCCAGCAGAGCCGTCACGAGATCAGTACCTGTTCACGATCCGTTTGGGGTCACCGCCCCCGTTGACGAGACGCCTCAGCCCTTGTGCCAGAACTCAAAGACGGTGAGTGTGATGCCGTAGACGATGGTCGCCAGTACCAGGCCCGATACGAAGAACTTCGTGAACAGCGGGCTGTCGAAGCGGAGATGCATGAACCAGGCAGCAACGTAGAAGAACTTGTAGATCATCATCGCCATCAGCATGGGGATGAGGACCTCGCCTGGCATGTGCACGAAGTACGTACCGACCTCGAGGGCAGTGACGATGGCCAGGATCACGGCGACCTGGATGTACCTGCGATCCGACGGGTGGTCGTGACCCTCCTCATGGGCTGCCTCGTGGGATTCCACGGGTGACTCGGTGGCGGTGCTCATGGTGATGGCTCCCGGATCAGCTGGTGGGTGAGGGCACCAGGTAAATGACGGTGAAGATGAAGATCCACACCACGTCGACGAAGTGCCAGTAGAGGCCGACGATCTCCACTGTCTCGGACCGTTCTGTGGTGAGCGTTCCCCGTAGCGAGGAGATGAGCAGCGACATCAACATCAAGATGCCGAGGCTGACGTGTACGCCATGGAACCCGGTCAGGGTGAAGAATGCTGACGAAAAGGGGCTGGTCGAGTACCCCAGGCCCTCCCGGACAAACGTCGTGAACTCGTATACCTGCCCACCGATGAACAGAGAACCCAGCAGGGCGGTGGTGAGCAACCAGATCCGGTTGTTGCGGATGTCACCCCGCTGCAGGGCCGACAGGGCCAGCACCATGGTCAGGGAACTCATCAACAGTACGAACGAGCTGACCGACGTGAACGGGATATCGAAGATGTCTCCGGGCGCTGGCCCATCGCCGAACCGGCTGCGGTAGATCAGATAGGTCGAGATCAGGCCACCAAACAGCAGGCATTCCGAACCCAGGAACACCCACATCAGGAGCTTGTTGTCGGACAGGCCGGTTCCCGTCCCGTGGCCGTGCGACACGGCGGCGGTGTCAGCCAACGGGGGCCTCCTCAGTGGTCTCGGCGGACGCATCGTCCGCTCTCTCCTCGGATGGCGGGTCCTCGGTCGGCTCATCGCCGTGGCCTCCGTGGCCGTGTGGCCCGTCCGGGTCATCAACCGGTTCGAAGATCCAGCCGTAGATGGCCATGAGCACCAGGGCGCCGCCCGGCACGCAGAACCACAGGGTGTACATCAGGCCGAAACCGACGAACGGCAGGCCGGCAGCCAGCACGACCGGCCAGTACGACGGCGACGGTAGGTGGGTGTCGGTTGCCGAACCGTCCTGGCAGACCTCCTCGGCGGTGGCCACGCGGACCACCCGACCGTCCTCGTCCTCTCCGTACTTGCGGTGCCAGAACTCATCAAGGGAATTGATCTGGATGTCTTCGTCGAAGTTGTGCGCCGGCGTCGGGTTCGGCGAGAACCACTCTGGGCTACGGGCGTCCCACGGGTCCAGTCCGACCGGTGGGGCAGTGCGGGCCCGTCGGGCCGAGATGACCACGTTGACCATGAATACGACCACGCCCACGGCGATGATGAACGCACCGATTGAGGCGAACATGTTCCAGAACTCGAAGCCGAAGCCAGGGCTGTAGGAGTCGATCCGGCGCGACATGCCCTGCAGGCCGAGGATATGCATCGGGCCGAAAGTCATGTTGAAGCCGACGATCATCAACCAGAAATTCCACTTGCCCCACTTCTCGTCCAACAGGTGTCCAAAGACCTTGGGCCACCAGAAGTAGAAACCGGCGAAGATGCCGAGCAGGGCGCCACCGAAGATCACATAGTGGAAGTGGGCGACGATGTAGTAGGTGTCCGTCTGCTGGGTGTCGGCGGGGGCCAGCGAGTGGGTGACGCCCGACAGGCCGCCAATCGTGAACATGGACACTACGCCCGAGGCGAACAGCATCGGCGTGTTGAAGCGGATCCGGCCGCCCCACATGGTGGCCAGCCAATTCAGGATCTTCACACCGGTTGGCACGGCGATGAACATCGTCGAAACCGAGAAGGCAGCCACCGAGATGGGGCCGATGCCCGATACGAACATGTGATGGGCCCACACGCCCCAGCCCATGAAGCCGATGGCGATCCCCGAGAAGACCATGAACGGGTATCCGAAGAGGGGCTTACGGGAGAAGGTCGGGATGACCTCGCTGATGATCCCGAAGCTGGGCAGGATCAGGATGTACACCTCGGGATGGCCGAAGATCCAGAACAGGTGCTGCCAAAGCAGCGGGTCGGCACCCATCTCCGGATTGAAGAAGTTGGCACCGAAGTTCCGGTCGAACAGCAGCAGGAACAGGGCCACGGTGATGACCGGCACGGCAAACAACAGCAAAAACTGGACCACCAGGATCATCCAGGTGAAGACCGGCATCTTGAACAGCGTCATACCCGGTGCCCGCATGTTGAGCACCGTCACGATGAGGTTCATGGCCGATATCAGTGAGGCGATGCCCGTGATCTGGAGTCCAATGGCGTAGTAATCCATGCCCTTGCCAGGCGAGAAGATCATCCCGGTGTTGGGGGCGTAGGCGAACCAGCCACCATCGGGAGCGTCGCCCACGATCCAGGCCATGTTCAGAAACAGGCCACCGGCTAGGAAGATCCAGAACGAGAGGGCATTCATCCGGGGGAAGGCCACGTCGCGGGCACCAATCTGCAGTGGCAGGAGGTAGTTCGCGAACGCTGCGGCCAGCGGCATAATAACTAGGAAGACCATGGTGACGCCGTGCATGGTGAACACCCGGTTGTAGGTATCGGCGCCGAGCACAGTGCCATCGGGGGTGGCCAGCTGGAGACGGATGAGCAGAGCCTCGAGGCCGCCGATGGCGAAGAAGAACATCGCCGTAGCGCCGTAGAGGATGCCGATCTTCTTGTGGTCGACGGTGGTGATCCAGTCTCGCCAGCCGGTATTGGCCTTCGGCCGCGTGTAGACGCCGATCGACCCACCCGGGGTCTCCAGCTCGGTCACGTCACTCATCAGTCGACCTCCGTCGCCGTGATGACGTCCATGGCCGGGGCCGTGCCCAAGGTTTGGAGGTACGCCACCACGTCATCGATCTGGCTCTCGCTGAGGCCCATGGCCGGCATGCCCCGGCGGCCCTCGGCGTAAGCGGGCTTCTCAGCCGGTGCATTGCGCAGCCAAGCCTCGAGCTGGGTCCGGTTCAGCGAACCGTCAGGCTCGTAGAGGTCAAAGATGCCCCCAGCGAAAGTTGTCCGGCTCATCATGTGGGTCAAGTTCGGTGCAGCGTTGGCCACCAGATCAGCACCACCGCCGTCATTGATGCCGTTCACCACGTGGCAGCGGGCGCACTGGCCCTCGAAGATCGCCCTACCACGTAGTGCGGCGGTATCGGTCGGCTCGACAGCTGGCTTCATCTGCTGGTCGACCCACAACTGGAAGTCGGCTGGGTCCATGGCCACCGTCTGCATCCGCATCCGAGAGTGGCTGAGACCGCAGAACTCAGTGCACTGGCCGAAGTAGACACCGGGCGTCTCGGCCTCGATCTTCCATGGTGCCATCCGACCCGGTACTGCGTCACGCTTGCCGTTCAAGGCCGGGATCCAGTAACTGTGGATCACGTCGCGGCTGGTGATTCTGAGACCGATCTCCGAACCGGTCGGGATGACCAGCTGGTTGGCCGCCACGATGTCGGCCGGGGGCAGGTTGCGGGCGTCGCTCAGGTCGAGTCCATCCAGGCCGTCGAAGTAGTAGCGGAACTCCCACCACCACTGCTGGCCGACCACGAGGACCTCAGGGTCCCATGACGTGCGCTCCCCGTCCACCGAGACCACGATGTCGGTACGGTCCTCGCTGTTCAGGTCGAAGTGGCTGAGAAGGGTGAATACTGCGATGACGGCCATGAGTACCGCCGGACCGATGGTCCAGCTGATCTCGGCCCGGAAGTGGCCGTGTAGCTGATGCGGGAACTCGTCTGTGCTGTGGTCGTCACGGAACTTCCACCAGATGATGGCCGTGGCGCCGAAGATGATGACGAAGACGACGCCGGCGACGAGGAAGATCGGGTCCGATAGCGAGTCGATCGACCGGGAAATGGGGCCCTGGGGCTCCAAGGTGTCCAGGGGTGCCTCAGCGGCACAGCCGGTCAGGACGAGCAACCCACCGATGGCGAGAGAAACCAAGCGTCCCGGGCTAGGGGACCTGCGCAGGGACTTGGGGATCAATGGTCCGCCTCCGCATGGTCTTGATGGTTTCCGCCACCCTTGTGGTGGAACTCGCGTTCACCGCTGACCGCGGTGACGATGCCGAGGATCAGAACGATCGTGATGCCTGCGAAGAGGATGCCCCGGACAGTCGAACGCGGCATCTCGGGACGTCGGCTGATCAGGATAGCCAGCCCGAAGATGGCCAGTCCGACAGCGGTGGCCACCCAGACGGCGCCGGTCACCGACGAGGCCAGCAGCACCCGAGAGACGGCCAGCACCAGAACGGCCACACCGACCGTACCGAGGATCGGGATCTCGATGGGGCGCATGAGGTTCTCACGGGCCTCAGCGTTGACCTCGGGATCACCGGAGACCTTTTCGGACCAGTTGGTCATGGTCCACTCCACACCAACGGCGGCAACGATGACCAGACCCAGGACAAAGACTGCGGGATTGACAACCAGTCCTACGCCGATGGCGCCGACGCCCAGGGCGCCGAACACCGGCCACAGCGAGTTGCCAACGGCCGCCTGACCGGCCGGCGCCTCGTCCAGCCCGAGGATCTCAGCCTGCGCTTCGGCATCGGCGTCACGGAAGGCCGCAGCGATCAGACCGAACATGGCCAGAACGCCAGCGGCGAATATCAGAATGGTGTAGGAGACATGGTTTCCCACGCCTCCCTTCCAGCCGATGGAGACGGGACCGGTCTCGGTTGCGCCGGACGTGTAGCCGGCGAACACCGCCGCCATCACGACGGCGACCGCGAATCCGAACCAGAGCTTGAAGCCGGTGGTGAGCATGTCGATCTCCCGCCGCTACTTGGCGATGTAGATGCCGATCCAGATGACCGAATAAACGGCCACCGCGGCATACCAGTAGAGGGCCGTCGCCGAGACGAGGTCCCGGTGTCGGCTGGTGTCCTGCCCACCGAGGGTCCGCAGGAGCAGCATCCCGAGCCAGAGCACGCCGACGGCCACCATCACGAGGTGCGAGCCGACGATGGTGAATAGGAGCGTGGCCGCCTCGCTGGCGTCGATGGGCAGGCCGATGTCCATGAAGTAGAAGACGGTCTGGTTGACCATGGCGATCCCGAGGACCGCAGTGAGGGCCATGGCGATCATGGCGTGGACCCGGTCGTCGTTCACGACCGAGTGGACGGCCCAGCCCATGGTGATGGCCGACATGGCCATGGTGGCCATGTTCATGCCGCCCGGCACCAGTTGGATGGCCCCCTCCGGGTACCACTGGGTTCCCCAGGCCAGGGCATCAGCCCGGATGGAGAAGTAGAGGGCGAACAGCCCACCGAAGTACATGATGACGCTGCCCGTACCGAATGCCGACGCGACCACCAAGGTCCGGGGACGGGTCGGGGCGGTGGGAATGGTGGTGCCCATCAGGTGGCAGCCCTCTCTCCATTGCCAGCGGTTCGATTGGCGGCCGTGACCAGCCCGCCGGCCAGCATCCACAGCACGAGGCCGCCAACCACGGCAAGGGAGCCGATCATGGACACCAGGTTCAGGGCGTCGACACCGGAGTTCGGGTTGCCAGCCGAGGCCAGGGTCACGCCGGTGAAGTCGGTCTGGTCTAGCAAGCCGCTGATCAGGTCGGTCATGCCGCTCAGGACTACGCCAAAGGCGATGGCCAGGCCTCCCAGCAGGATCATGCCGTCACGATGGCCCTCAGGCCCGGTCAGCTCGTCGACCCAATGGTGGAATCCGGCACCCACGCCGAGGACAGCAGCACCGACCACGAGGGTGAAATTGGCACCGCCCACGGCCGTGTCGAGCAGGTCCAGTGGGGCAATGACGTGCAGGGCGCCCACCGCGGTACCAGCGACGACCAGCAGGGCAGCTAGGACCACGAGCACCGTCTCGGCAGGCGGCTTCGGTCCCAGGTTGGAACCACCCCGACGCAGGGTGTCGGCAAGGCCGCCCAGGATGGCCAAGGCCACGGGCACGATGGCGAAGGCTGCCACCACCGATAGCGCCTCCTCACGGATCGGCGTACCCGGCGTGTCGAAGAATGTCTGGGCAAAGGCACCGAACGACAGGAAACCGAAGGCCGCGGTAGCCACCAAGAGGACGTCTCGGTTGGCCTGCGTGGTGCGGGTCGTGGTGGCCACGACGTCCAGGGCGATGCCCAGTACCGGGAGGGCCAGGACGTATATGGCGGGGTGTGTGAACATCCAGGAAAGTTGCTCCCAGATTGCATCCTCTGCGCCGAACCGGATGGCAGGACGACCCCGTAGGTCGACGTAGGCCAGCACCGCGTTGGCGGCCAAGATGGGCAACATCCCCGTCCAGATCGTGGCGGCGACGAGCGTGGTCCAGGCAGTGAAGGAGAGGTCGCGCAGGCCGGTGCCGGCAGCGCGACCAGAAACGATGGTGGTCATCACGCTGACCGAGGCCACCAGTAGACCGGCGATCACCAGCAGCAGGCCCATGACGGTCAGGGCGGTGGCCTGACGCTGTCCGCCCCCGCCCGGGGTGCCGAGTCCCCCGTCGGCCAGGAACCCGACCAGGGTCATGCTGGCGCCGATCAGCCAGGTCCAGCAGCCCAAAGCTGCAGCCCGCGGGAACATCAGGGATCCACCGCACTGGCGGGGAACGACCGTGGTAGCCAGTGCCATCAAGCTGGGCAGTACGCCCAGGAGGACAAGGGCCACCCGGTGGGCCGACCAGAACTGGAACATCCCGTCGGCGCCGTCGAACACGTTCGCCGAGCCCAAGTCGAGCCGCTCCAGGCCCACCAGCAGCCCGGCTATCGAACCCAAAAGTATGAGCGCCCCCGAACCGAAGCCCCAGACCTTTGACAGGGTGGTCGGATCGGTGGAGGTCACGGCCTCCTCCAGCGCGGTCGGGGAGGAGTCGGAGGCGGCGGTGTCGGTCGTCGTCATCGAAGCTTCTTGGTCGGTGGGCTCGTTCAGTGCCCTCGTGCAACGATCCGGACGGGCCCGGACCACATGAGGCTAGGCGGATCGTCGGAGATTCCGGCGCCCACAGGCCCGACGCAATCTAGTCGGCCGCGAG
>JASLKB010000097.1 GCA_030747775.1 Acidimicrobiales bacterium
CGCAGACCTACCTCGACAAGTATCGAGGTCGATACGACGAGGGCTGGGACGTGGTACGGCAACGCTGGCACCAGCGCCAACTCGAACTCGGTGTCATTCCTCCCGGCACAAAACTTGCGCCCCGTAACCCCGGTGTCGAAGCCTGGGACGACCTGCCCGAAACCCAACGCCGACTTGCCTGTCGACTTCAGGAAGCCTTCGCGGCCTTCCTGGACCACACCGATGACCAGATCGGCCGACTGGTAACGGGGCTGCGCCATCTGGACGAATTGGACAACACGATCCTCATGGTCCTCGCCGACAACGGCGCGTCACAGGAGGGTGGTCCGTTCGGAGTGATGCACGAGATGAAGTACTTCAACGGCATGCTGGAATCACCAGACGAAGCCATCGAGCGCATCGACGACATCGGAGGTCCACACAGCCACACGAACTACCCGTGGGGTTGGGCCCAGTGCGGCAACTCTCCGTTCCGGTGGTACAAGCAGAACACCCATGAAGGCGGCGTCCACGTGCCGATGGTCATGCATTGGCCCGCCGGTCTCGGTGTCGAGCAGGGTGGCACGAAGCGGTCCCAGTTCGTGAACGTGTCCGACATCACCCCGACGATCTATGAACTACTTGGAGTCACGCCCCCGGAGACATACCAGGGAATCGAACAAATCCCAGTCACGGGTCACTCGTTCCAAGCCGCCCTAGGTGACGCAGAGGCGCCCTCGACAAACAAGCTTCAGTACTTCGAGAACTCCGGCAGCCGTGCACTGATTGCCGAATACAAGGACGTCTGGTGGAAGGCGGTGACCAAACACAACCAGGGCGACGACTTCGACTCCGAGCCCTGGGAACTCTACGACCTCACCTCCGACCCGTCCGAGTGCACAGATCTGGCTGCCGCAGAGCCCCAAAAGCTCGTGCAACTGGTCGATCTGTGGTGGCAGGAAGCCGAACGCCACGGAGTCCTACCACTCGACGACCGGACACTGGAGTTGTTCGCCGCACATCCAAGCGACCGTTCGCCACACCGGCTCAACCGCCGCTACGTGTACCGGCCGCCGATGTCACCGATCCCTGCAGGAGCTTCCGCAGGACTCGGAGGCCGAGCCGTCGACCTCACCGCACGGATCACCAGTGCAGTAGGCGATGAAGGTGTCCTATGGGCGACCGGAACCGAGAATTCGGGATTCTCGGTCTTCGTACAGAACGGACGACTGGTCGTGGACTACAACTCCTTCGACAACCACACAATCGTGGAATCGACCAGCGAGGTGCCACCCGGAGATAGCTCACTTGGTGTCCACCTGGAACGCGATAGCCGTACTTCCGGCTGGGTCGAGGTCTCCATCGACGGGGAGACCTGTGGTCGGGCACCGATCCCTTCGTACATGAGGATTATCTCCTCGGTGGGCGCCAGCGTTGGCGAGGACTACGGCTCGGGAGTGTCGAACCGTTACTCGGCACCGTTCGCGTTTACCGGAACCCTGCACGAGGTCGTGATCCAACGGCTGCAACGCGACAGCGGGACAGAGGGCTCCGGTTCGGCAGCCGGAGAAACCACGGCCACAGCCAGAGCCGAGATGTCGCGTCAATGAACGAACAGCACACCATCGACGACATCCCTGTCTCCTACACCCCCTCCGGAGGATGGACCACATGGCCGGCCCCGGTCCTGGCGGGCTGCACTGAACCCGTCCCTGTCGACGCTCCGGATCTCGACGGCTACTGGCGCACGGTCGAGGTTCTGGTCGACGATCTGACCCAACCTGACCACCCGGGATTGGGCCACGTCCAGCGCGTGGAACAGCGCGGCGATCGACTGGTCGTCACCGGTGGCGGCATCGTCCACGACATGCGCTGCGACGGGACCCTGGAGCGTGGAGTCCATGATGTTGCCGAGTTCGACAAGACCACTGAGATCCACGTGGTGGCCAGCTACGAGAACGGAGAACACGTCTTGCGACCGGAGGGAATGCCGATCGAGGTCCGGCGACGACGAGAGGGCGAGCAAATGGTGTGGGACTACCTCGGATATACAGCACGGCTAGAACACCTCGCCCCGTCCGAGACAGACCCAGCCAACGTTGCAGCCCTGCAACCAACTACCGAAGATCACTGATGCAGGTCCTCCGGCCCCGAGTTGGCCCAAACCCTGTTCCACTTCCACCGCACGTGATCCAGATCATCCGAGCCTCCTGACGGAACAGGAGTCCACGCCATGTCCAACATCGATTTCATCCAGGTTGACGCCTTCACCGACCAGCCGTTTCGGGGCAACCCGGCCGCCGTGGTGGTGCTGGACGGCCCAGTCGACGAGTTCTGGATGCAGTCGGTGGCAAACGAGATGAACCTCTCGGAGACAGCGTTCTGTCACCCATCGGACAACCAAGGTGGAGGCCGGGCGACGGAGTGGGATCTCCGCTGGTTCACCCCCGTTTCCGAGGTTGACCTCTGTGGCCACGCCACCCTCGCCACAGCCCACGTACTGGCCAGCGAACACGAGATCACCGGTGATATCGGCTTCCACACCCGGTCAGGTCGCCTGTCAGCGGTCTCTGGCGACTACGGAATCCGACTCGACTTCCCAGTGGACCTGATCGAGACACGTGACGTGACCCAGGTAATGGGCGATGCCGTCGGAACCGAGGTCGTGGCCGCAGGCCGTGGAGTCACCGATCTGCTACTCGAAGTCGCAACTGCCGCCGAGGTACGCCAGTGCAGCCCCGATATCGGGATCATCGGCAGCTTGGCGCCTCGCGGGGTGATCGTGACCTCGGCTTGCGACGACCGGGAGCACGTCGACGTGGTGTCGCGATTCTTCGCCCCGAACGGTGGGATCGTGGAAGACCCAGTGACCGGCTCGGCCCATACGACCCTGGCAGCCTGGTGGACGCCACGCCTCGGATTGGCCTTTCGGGCCGAGCAAGCATCGCCCCGCGGTGGCCAGATGGACGTCGAACTGGTGGGCGAGCGTGTCCACCTAACGGGTCGTGCCGTGACCGTCGCCCGTGGGATCCTCCTGACCTGAGGAGGCGAGATGAGCGACCGAACTGAACTCCAGCGAAAGCCGGCCCGAGCCGTCATGGACAGGGATGCCATCCACGCCGTTCTCGATGAGGGCCTGGTCGCCCATGTCGGCCTGATCGCGGGTGACGATGACACTCCTCACCCCGTGGTTATACCGATGCTGTACGCCCGGGACGGAAACGTGATGTACCTCCACGGCGCACCAGCTAGTCGACTCCTACGGATGGCCAAGAAGGGCGCTGAGGTCTGCGTGACGGTGACCCTCCTTGACGCATTGGTTCTGGCCCGTTCCGGCCTCAACCACTCGATGAACTACCGCTCGGTGGTTGCCATGGGCACGGCTACCGAGGTCAGCGAACACGATGAGAAAGTGGCCGCCCTGAACCGTCTCGTCGATCACACGATCCCCGGGCGCTCCGCACAGATCCGTGCCGCTCACGACGTCGAGGTAAAGGGCACCACGGTCCTTGTTCTACCGCTGGACGAATGCTCCATGAAGGCCCGAACCGTCGGGGTGCTAGACGATCCCGACGACCTAGATGATCCGGCGTGGGCGGGTCTGATCCCGCTCGGCGTAGCCGTCGGGGAACCCTTGCCGGACGATGGTTCGACCGGGGCCACGGTTCCTGGCCACGTGGCCTTCTGGTCGCGCGGCCCCGGTCAACTCAACGGCCGACCGGCGGAACCAGAGGGAACGACCTGACCGTGGCCTTTGTCGGCGCCCTCGACCAGGGAACTACCAGCACTCGGTTCCTCGTCGTTGACCAGACAGGGATGGTGGTGGCATCTGCCCAGCGACCCCACGCACAACACTTCCCGAGGCCCGGGTGGGTCGAACACGACGCCGTCGAGATCCTCGAAAACACGTGGACGGTGATTGGAACGGCACTGGCCACAGCCGACCTGACCGCCGCCGACCTCGCTGCGGTCGGAATCACCAACCAGCGCGAGACCCTTCTCGTTTGGGACCCGGAAACCGGACAACCACTCCACCGGGCCATCGTGTGGCAGGACACCCGCACCGCTGGGATCGTTGATCGGCTGGCCGGCGGAGACCCGGACCGCTTTCGGGCGGCCACCGGCCTTCCCCTCGCCACATACTTCAGTGGACCACGGGCTACCTGGCTTCTCGAGCACGTGGACGGGCTACGGACACGTGGCCAGAGCGGCGGAGCGATACTGGGTACCGTTGACTCCTGGCTGCTCTGGAACCTGACCGGGGGAGTGGACGGCGGCCGTCACGCAACCGACGTCACCAACGCCTCCAGGACACTCCTTATGGACCTGACCACCCTGGACTGGGATCCGACTCTGCTTGACGCCATGGATATCCCAGCAGCCATGCTGCCCCAGATCGTTCCATCGATCGGGCGCCTGGGTGTCGGCGTAGGCCCGTTGGCCGGCGTACCCGTATCTGGCATCCTCGGGGACCAGCAGGCAGCGCTATTCGGACAGGGCTGCCACGTTCCTGGCCAGGCCAAGAACACGTACGGCACCGGATGCTTCCTACTGATGCACACCGGCACCGAGCAGGTGGCTTCCACGAACGGGCTCCTGACCACGGTGGCGGCCCAGGTGGCCGGTATGCCGCCTACCTATGCGCTGGAGGGGTCGGTGGCCATGGCTGGAGCGACCGTCCAGTGGTTGCGCGACGAACTGGGGCTGATCGGCGAGTCGGCCGAGATCGAAGCCCTAGCCCGGACGGTCGACGACAACGGAGACGTGTACTTCGTGCCCGCATTCTCAGGCCTCTTCGCCCCCCACTGGCGGTCCGACGCTCGGGGAGCGTTAGTGGGTCTTACCCGCTTCGCTAACCGCGGGCACATAGCCCGAGCCACCCTGGAGTCGACAGCCTTCCAGACCCACGAACTGCTGGGTGCCATGCGGGCCGACAGCGGGGTCGACGTTACTGAACTCCGGGTAGACGGAGGGATGGTGGACAACCACCTTCTCATGCAGTTCCAAGCCGACTTGTTGGGCGTCGACGTAGTTCGGTCTGAAATCGTCGAAGCCACCGCCCTGGGTGCTGCACACGCGGCGGGCCTGGCTGAGGGAGTATGGGCCGAGGAGGCAGACCTGAGGGCCACCTGGCAGGAGGGAGGCCGATGGTCACCCTCCATGCCAGTCGAGGAACGTGACCGCCTGACGGCTCGCTGGGCCGAAGCAGTCCAGCGAACCTTCGACTGGGCGTAGGGTCCGCGCCATGGGCCAAGGGGCTACATCGTTCGACTCGATTCGCCTGACGCCAACCATTGGAGCTGAGGTACGAGGTCTAGATCTATCGGCCCAACTGGATGAGTCCACCACCGACTCCCTCTATGACGCCCTTCTGGAGCATCACGTGCTCGTCTTACGCGGCGGGCCCCTCCCGCCTGATCGGTTAGAGGCTCTCGGGTCGACGTTCGGGCCACTGGCTCCGGCACACCACACCTACCCGAACGTGGATGGGCACCCGTCGGTCACGGTGCTGGACACCGGTCCCGGCAACCCCCCTGACAACGCTGAGTGGCACACCGACCTGAGCTTTCGGGCCGACCGGCCGTTCCTGTCCATCCTCCAGCCGGACATTCGGCCCCCGGTCGGTGGTGACACCCTGTTTGCCAACTTGTTCGCTGTCCATGACGCCCTCATGCCTGGACTTCGGTCCGACCTGGAGGGGCTCTCGGCGGTCCACGACATGGGCTCGTTCCGCAACCACACCTATGCCGAGGGTGGTGTGGAGCTCATGAATGAGCGGATGGCCGAGGTGGGTTCGTCGGTACACCCGATGATCGACCACCACCCGGTTACTGGAAGGCCATTTCTGCACGTCAACGAGTGCTTCACCAGCCACGTGGTGGGTCTGAGCATGCCAGAGGGCCGTCGTCTGCTGGCGTACCTGTTTGACCTGATTGCTCGACCGCAGTTTCATGTGCGCGTCCGGTGGGAGGACGACGTGGTGGTGCTATGGGACAACCGTGGCACCCAGCACTACGCGGCCGACGACTATCTCCCACATCGGAGAGTCATGCAGCGCCTGATCGTCACCAGCGATTGCCGTGAAGCGGTCTGACAACATGCCGAGCGTCGCACCTACTGGCTACCGCGGCCTGACCAGCGGATCCTACGAACATCCAGTGCCGCTGGAGATCCCCGCAGTCTTCGCGTGGCCGCCCCGTCCCCTCGCCGCCATCAAGTGGACGGTCCGGATGATCCTCTACCCATGGGTGCTGCTGTACCTAGCCATGTCCATAGTGATCTGGCAGTGGCTACTACCGAGCGAAGCGACCATGGCCACCCTGGAGCCCGGCTGGATTGCCGGCATCTGGCTCCGCAACCTCGCCGTCGTGGCCCTCATTGCCGGCGGCCTGTACTGGTGGCTCTACGTGCGCCGCGCACAGGGCGAGGACTTCAAGTTCAATCCCCGCTGGCCGGGCACCGGATCAAAGTTCACATTCGGAAGTCAGGTTCGTGACAACGCCTTCTGGACGATGACGAGCGGCGTGGCGTTCCTCACCGCCTACGAGTCGCTCACCCACTGGGCTTACGCCAGCGGCCTAGTGCATCGTCCCGAATGGAGCTCCAACCCGGTGGTCGTCGTCGCCATGGCGACCCTGGGGGTGGTGTTCGTATCCACGGCCCACTTCTGGCTGAACCACCGACTCATCCACACCGTGCCGCTGTACCGCCGGATCCATGCCCTCCACCACCGCAACCCAAACCCCACGCCATGGACCGGAATCTCCATGCACCCCTTGGAACACCTCGTTTACTTTTCCGGGTTTCTGGTCTGGTGGGTCATCCCCGTCCACCCCCTTGTCATTCTGATGTTCGTCTTCTACGACGGGCCCGGGCCGGCCCCCTCGCATTCAGGCTTCGGCCGGGTCCGGTTGGGACGGTGGTCGATGCCAGCCGGTGATCTGTTCCACCAACTTCACCACCGCTTCTTTGAGGTCAACTACGGCAACACCCAGATGCCGATCGACTGGTGGACCGGGACCTGGCACGACGGAACTCGTAAGACCCATCTTCGACTGAAGGGCCGCCAGCGTTCTGACCAGTCGAGTGCCGAGTCCGTCTCCTGACCAGTTCCTGGCCCAGTGACGACCACGTCGGCGATTTGGGCCACGCTCGGACCTATGAGACCTGCCCTGCCCGCTTCCCACCACGCAGTCTGCTCTGAGCGCGAAGTTCGCCGTGGTCGAGAGAGTCAAGTGATCCACTGATGGCCGGAGCCACAGAACTCACCAACCAGACCGTCGATCTGCTCCAGGCCCTCATCCGGAACCAGTGCGTCAACGACGGGACCCCGGAGTCCGGCCAGGAGGTCCGTAACGCCGACCTACTGGCAACCTGGCTGGAGGGATCGGGCCTGGATCTACAGCGTTACGAGCCCACGCCGGGCCGGACCTCCCTGGTGGCGCGCATCGAGGGATCCGACCCGTCGGCGCCATCGCTTTGCCTTATGGGCCACACCGACGTGGTTCCGGTCTCACCCGAAGGATGGTCCCGGGACCCGTTCGGCGGAGAGCTGGTGGCCGGCGAGGTGTGGGGGAGGGGTGCCGTTGACATGCTGAATTTGACGGCAGCTCAGGCCGTGGTATTTCGGACCCTGGCCGATCGAGGTTTTCGTCCCCGTGGCGATCTGGTCTTCTTCGCTGTGGCCGACGAGGAGTCGGGCAGTGCCCACGGTGCTCGTTGGATGGCCGACCACGAGTGGGACGCCATTGCCGCTGACTACGTCCTTACCGAGAATGGGGGGCTGCACTCGGGTCATCCTGATGCTCCGGCCATCGGAGTGAACGTGGCCGAAAAGGGGGTGGCGTGGCGTCGTCTGACCATACGAGGTGCTCCGGGGCACGGCTCGGTGCCGTACCGAAGCGACAACGCCCTGGTGAAGGCGGCCGCCGTGGTCCAACGCCTCGCCGACTACTCCCCGGACCCCCATTTCCATGAACTCTGGCGGGCTCAAGTCGAGGCTATGGATCTTCCTGACGAGCATCGAGACCAGCTGCTGGACGAGGGTCGCATAGACGACTACCTGGACGCACTACCCCGGCGTCCGGCGGTGGACGGACTGGCTGGGCACCTGCACGCCTGTACGCACACGACCTTTTCCCCCAACGTGGGTGATGCTCCCGGCAAGACCAACACCATTCCGGATCGGGTCAGCTTGGATGTCGACATCCGGACCATGCCAGGGGACTCCACCGAGGAAGTGGCCGTCCACCTGCGTGAGGCGCTTGGCGATCTTGCGGCCGAGGTGGAGACCGAGATTCTGATAGACGATCCGGCCTCATCCAGTCGAATCGACACCGCCCTCTGGGACTCTTTGGAGCGGGCAGTCACCAAACCCTTCCCGTCGGCGCGCCTCAATCCGCAGTTCATCGTGGGATTCACCGATTCCCGGGTCTACCGAGAAAAGGGAGCGGTGGCCTACGGGGCAGGTCTGTTGAGCCCCTCGGTGAGCACTGGTGAGTTCTCCCGCCGCTTCCACGGTAACGACGAACGAATCGACGTGGAGTCGCTGAGCCTGACCGCCGGGCTGTACCTCGACGTCTGCGAGGACCTCCTGGGATGACTGAGATCGGCGAGGGTCAGTTCGACCATGAGACAGCTGCCGAACCCATCGGTGGCGGGCTGTTCGCCATCAACGTCAGCGACCAGTGGAACATCGGCGACAACCCCAATGGTGGCTATCTGACCGCCATGGCCCTACAGGCGCTCCGCGCGCTGGGCCCCCACGCCGACCCCATCTCGGTCACCACCCACTATCTCCGGCCTGGCTCGGGAGGCCAGCCCGGTGTGGTGAGCGCCGAGTTGCACCGCGGCACGACGAGACAGTTGGAGAGATTCGGGTATTCGCCCGGCGACGACGTCTACCTTCAGGATTCGGAAATGTTTCA
>JASLKB010000098.1 GCA_030747775.1 Acidimicrobiales bacterium
CACCGTCGACGAGCGGAGCGGCATCTTGTCGCTGGCCTACCGCGACGTCCACCCGCACGATCTGAGTCAGGTGCTAGACCAGCACGCCGTGTGTGTCCGTGCTGGCCACCACTGTGCCAAACCGCTCATGGAGGTACTGGGCGTGAACGCCACGGCCCGTGCCTCGCTCTACTTGTACAACGATGAGGCCGATGTGGACGCGCTGGCCGATGCGCTGGCCGATGCCGGCGACTTCTTCGCTTCCTGACCTGCCCCGCCCCACCGATCATCCCTCTAGGAGAACCGACCATGGCTGGACTCGAGGACCTGTACCGCGAGATCATCCTCGATCACTACCGCAGTCCTCGGAACCGCGGCGAACTCGAGGTCCCACCAGCCACTATGGCCGAAGGCTTCAACCCACTTTGCGGTGACGAGATTCGCGTGTTCCTTCAGGTTGACGGCGAGGTGATCAGCGACGTCCGGATCGGCGGCCAGGGTTGTTCAATCAGCCAGTCGTCGGCATCCATGATGTCCACCGCGGTGCTCGGGAAGTCAATCGACGAAGCCCGGAACGTACTGCGACAGTTCAAGGAGATGATGTCGATCCACGAGCACGGCCTGGACGGTAGCGACGATCCGGGATCTGGCACCGAGGAACGTCTCGGATCCTCGGGCCTCGGCGACCTAGAGGCCCTGCGCGGCGTGGTGAAGTTTCCGGTACGCATCAAATGCGCCACGCTCGGCTGGAACACCCTCGATCAGGCGCTCATCGATTCTGCCGCCGGGCCAACCGCTGACTCAACCGTCGATTCGATTGAAAGTTGACCGACGACCTGGCTGACGAGCGATACGTCTGCCTCACCACCTGGACGACCGATGGGCGTCCGAAGTACACGCCCGTCTGGATCGTCGGGCTCGCCGAACCCACCGCCGATGGACCCGATGGTTCCACCAACCGGGTCGGCTTCACGACGGGTTCCCGCTCTTGGAAGGTGCGGCGGATCCTGAACAACTCCACCGTCGAACTCCGGGCCTGCGACTCGGAGGGCGTTGTGCTCCCAGAATCCAGCCCAGTATCCGGCACCGCCTGCATCGTCCACAGTTCCAAGTTCAGGACCGTCCGTCGAGCCATCCGTCGGAAGTATGGACTGGAGGACCTCAAGGTCAGCCTCCAGTTCGGGATCCCCGCGCGACTCCGCGGCCGGGGACCGATTAGCGACTGTGCCGTGGTGGTCACCCTGGCTGACTAGTCCGATTCCGTCGATCGCTAGGCCTCAGTCCAGCGCGTCGACCGCCTCGGCGAAGGCCACGTCGAGGCGGGTAAGGCCCCCCGCACTGTGGGTGGTCACGGCGACGTCCACCCTGTTCCACGAGTTGGACCAGTCTGGGTGGTGCTGTAGATCCTCGGCGATGACCGACACCTGTTCCATGAATCTCCAAGCCTCGGCGAAGTCGGCGAACTCCCAGGTCCGACAGAGTCGATCATCCTCGACCGCCCAGTCGGGCAATTTCTCAGACAGAGCCTCCCGCTCGGCCTCAGTCAACGGGGTGGGAGCGGCCATATCCGAATGGTTGCAGATCCCTCAGACCAGAGGATCCGCAAATGGATCCTCGCCGAAACCGGCGTCGGGTCCATCCGGGTGGGTCACGCCCCTGGGCAGTCCCACCGAGGCTCCTGCCTCAGCCAAGACCCCGGCGTAACCTTCGGACTCCAGCCGTTCAGCCATCTCCGGTCCTCCGACGGCCTGGATGCGGCCGGCGGCCAGCACGTGCACCCGGTCAGGCTCCAGCACCTCCAGCAGACGGCTGAAGTGGGTGATGGCCAACACTCCGAGGCCGTCCTCCTCGGTAGCCTCCTGGACCCGTCGGGATACTGCGGCGAGGGCGTCCACATCCAACCCCGAGTCGATCTCGTCGAGCACCGCATAGCGCGGTTGGAGCGCACCGAGCATCAGCATTTCGTTGCGCTTCTTCTCCCCACCAGACAGGTCCACGTTCATCGGCCGAGATACGAATCGCTCGTCAAAGCCGATCCGGGATGCCTCGGTCACCAGCAAGTCGTGGATGCCCTCAACGGTCCGACCATCGGTCCGGGTCGCTTCGGCCACCACCGACTCCAGACTCACGCCGGGCACCTCGGTGGGGTGCTGGAGTGCCAGGAACAGACCTGCCCGAGCCCGCTGCCAGGTCGGTAGGGCCAGCAGGTCGACCCCATCGAGGGTCACCGACCCGCCCGTCATCTCGTAGCCGGGGCGCCCCATGAGCACGTGCGACAGCGTCGACTTGCCCGACCCGTTGGGACCCATGACGGCATGCACCTCGCCTGGACGTACCTCCAGGTCGATGCCGTGGAGAATGTCGGTGTCGCCCACCCTGGCCATCAGGCCCTCGATACGCAGAACGCGCTCCACGACTGATTCGGTCATCGGTTGGCTTCCCCGTTGTCGGCGAGGGTCACGAATACCTCGTCGTCGACCACCGTCGCCTTGTGCACGGCCACCGGCCGGACCGCCGGAAGAGTGAGCGCCTCGCCGGTCCGCAGGTCGAACAGGCTGCCGTGCTTCCAACATTCCAGCGCGCACTCATCAGCATCGACCTGGCCTTCGGCAAGGGATACCTCAGCGTGACTACAAGTGTCGTCTATGGCGTACACCCGTTCATCAAGTCGGACGAGGGCCACCGGGTGGCCGTCAAGTACCAGACGCAGGGCAGCACCGGGAGCCAGATCGGCAAGGGCGCAGGCCCGGATACCGCTCACGAGGTGGCCTCCACCCCGGACTTGGCGTCTCGCCGATCCAGACGGTCGGCCAGAGCGTCACGGAGCGTCTCGGCCACCGCCGGATGAGGTGCCAGGTCTGCCACATCTTCAAAGAATCCCTCTAGGAGGAGACGTTCGGCGGCCACCGTGGGCACGCCCCGGCTCTCCAGAAAAAATCGCTGGTCCTCGTCGACAGGTGACACCGTCGAGGCGTGGCTGCACACCACGTCGTCGGTCTCAATCTCCAGGTTCGGCACGCTTTCGGCCCAGGCATCAGGCGACAACTTCACGTTGCGGTTGGTCTGGTGGGCCACCGTTCGGACCGCCTCGGGGCGCACCCGGATCAGTCCGGTGTACACCGACCGTGACGAACCATCCAAGGCTCCCTTGAACAGGAGCTCACTACGCGTGTCAGGGGCTGCGTGTTCCTGGAAGGTCCGGAAGTCCAGCGTCTGGTCGTCCTCACCGAAATAGGCAGCGGCCAGCCGGCCCTCAGCACCGCGACCAGTGAGCCTGCAGTCGATACGGGTCCGGGCGTAGTCGCCTCCCAGCCCGACAGCGAAGGCGTCGACGCGTCCCGACTGGCCGACCCGGAAGGCCTGGTGACCCAACTGAAAAATCCGAGGACCGAGTTCCTGGACCAGAGCGTGGTTCAAACGGCCGTCGCAACCCACCGTTGCCTCCAGCACTGGCGCCACCAGGGCATCGACCTCGGTGGACGTGTGCAACTCGATCACAGTGGCCGACGCATCGTTCCCGACCTGCACGAGCACCCGGGGAAAGACTGCCGCACCATCAGCATCGGTCAGGGTGGCGATGACGACCGGCGCTTCGAGACGAAGCCCGTCGGGCACCACCACGGCTACGGGCTCAGGACTGAAAGCCTGGTTCAGGTGACCGAACAGATCAACGGGCTCCTCCTGAGAGCCGCCGAACAACGCCTCGCCATCGGGCGCGTCACCCACCGGTCCCGCATACAGGCCGACGTGGACGGCGTCGGAGGAACAGGTGGTCTCCACCACCCATCCGTTTCGGACCACAACGACGGCGGCCAGCTCTCCGTAGGCCGACAGATCACGTTGCACCACCGTGTCCGAAGCCCGCTGACGTCGCAGGGGCTTATAGCGCTCGAGGTCCAGTTCTCCGACACGCGAATAGCGCCAAACCTCCTCATCGGTGTCCGGACGTTCGACAGCGTCCAGACCACTGACGGTCGAGCGGCGGATCGAAGCGAGCCAGTCTGGTCCGGGAAGGCCGATCGAGACGTCGGCAGAAAAGGAGTTCAGGGCGGTACCTCGGAGCCGGTCCAGGCGACCTCTCCCAGGTGGAAAGTGGTCGGGGCGGACGGATCAGGCAGGCGGGCGGGTGGACGGTTACGTGGAATTTACCCTACCGCCATAGGGGTAATCCCGAACGTCCTATTGAATGCCCGAGCGAGAACGTCAGCCCTCCACCAGGTGCGCCAAGTCACCGGGCTGGATCTTGCAGGAAGCCTCGTACGCGAGAAGGTCGGACTCCTTGATCCGGATGACCCGACCGATCCGGTAGCCCGTCAACTCGCCCTTGTCGATCAGTCGGTAGACCGTCTTGGGTACCACCCCGAGTCGGGTCGCCGCATCGCCGACCCGGAACCAGACCGGTGTAGCCGACTGGTCTACAGGCAACTTGTCCGTGGTGCCTGGCCCCTCATCCATCTCAATGACCCTAGAACGTTCTCGATCCCATCCCCTGTGGTCTACTCCTGAAGATGGATCGTTCTGAGTTCTCCGACCATGTGGCATTGAACCGGACTGCCTGGGACAGCTGGGCTGACGAGTACGTGGCGGCTGGCCGACGGGCCTGGGGTGGCGATCAGCCCCAGTGGGGGATTTACGGCACCCCAGAGGCCGAGGTTGGACTAATCGACCCCTTCGATGGTGGCGATGTGATCGAGTTGGGGTGTGGAACGGCTTACGTTTCGGCATGGTTGGCACGACGTGGCGGACAACCGGTCGGGATCGACAACTCGGAGGCACAACTCGCGACTGCAGCGAGTTTCCAGAAAGAGTTCGACCTACGGTTCCCGCTCATTCATGGTGACGCGGAGAGGTTGCCGTTCGCCGACGAGAGCTTCGACTTTGCGATATCCGAGTACGGAGCGGCCATCTGGTGTGATCCGTACCGATGGCTTCCCGAGGCGGCGAGAGTGCTGCGCCCCGGAGGCCGCCTGGCGTTCCTAGGAAACTCCGTGTTGATGACACTTTGCGTGCTCGACGACAACGAGCCAGCTAATGACCAGTTGCAGCGTCCGCAATTCGGGATGCATCGCTATGAGTCGTCCGATGTCCCGGGGATCGACTTCCACGTCGAGTTCCACATCTCCCATGGTGACCGCATCCGACTCTTGCGTACCTGCGGGTTCGAAGTCGAGAACCTCATCGAACTTCAACCACCTATCGACGCCGATGAAACCCGCTATCCGTTCGTGAACCTCGACTGGGCGAGGCAATGGCCGATAGAAGAAGCGTGGATTGTCCGCAAGACGGGTTGACCAGGGCAGTTGGAGAGCCGCTTCCCGAGGTTGACCCACTCGGTCGTCAGCGTCGACCAGATGGGACCCGCAAGCCTGTGCCCATCGTGGCATTGCACCCAGCGCGGTGATGGAATCCGGCGATGGCACGAATCGAGTTGGAGTCACCGGTTACCGGTGTGATCTGGAAGGTGACGGCCCCGCCGGGCACCTCGGTGGTCGCTGGCGACACCGTGGTAATCGTGGAGTCCATGAAGATGGAGATCCCCATCGAGGCCACCGAGGTCGGCGTGGTCGCCGAGGTACTGGTCTCCAAAGGTGACCAGGTATCCGAGGACGACCCCGTCGCCCTGCTCGAGACCGCCTGACCCGAAACCGATCTCAGGGACGGTATGGAAAGCCCGCCGGGCCCGGCGTACGCAGTGGCGCCGCCAGGTTGGCAAATTCGCAAAGTAGTGGCCGGGTATCACGCGGATCGATGATCTCCTCCACGAGGAAGGCCTCGGCGGTCCGGAACGGTGACCTCACCCTGTTCAGCCGCTCGGTGATCTCGGCCAATAACGCCTCGGGATCATCGGCAGCCTCCAGATCGGACCGGTAGGCGGCCTCGACCCCACCCTCCACGGGCAGCGACCCCCAGTCACCGGAAGGCCAGGCGTACCGATACTGAAAACGGTGTCCCGGCGAGTGGGCGGCGCCGGCCACCCCGAACGCCTTGCGGACTAACACCGAACACCACGGCACGGTGGTCTGGTAGACGGCGGCCAAGGCCCGCGAGCCATGGCGGATGGTGGCCTGCTGTTCGGCTTCTGTTCCGATCACGAATCCTGGGTTGTCCACCAAGTGCACGACGGGCAGGTGGAAGGTTTCGGCGAGGTCCAAGAAGCGAGTCACCTTCTGGGACGAGTTGGCCGTCCATCCACCGCCATAGTGGTACGGGTCTCCGGCCAGCAGGGCCACCGGCCAGCCGTCCAGGCGAGCCAGCCCACATATGGCCGAACGCCCGAAGGTCCGACCCATCTCGAAAAAGGACTCTTGGTCGACCACCGAGTCGATGATCGACCGCATCTGGTACACCTGCCGCCGATCACGGGGCACAACGTCCAACAGGGAGTCATCGGTTCGACCGGGATCGTCGGTGACCGGCCCCCGGTCGGCCAGTTCGTGGACAGACGAAGGCAGGAAGGATAGGAACCGCCGAACCCGTTCGAAGGCCTCCTCCTCGGACCGGACCTCGTCGTCGACCACGCCGTTACGAGTGTGGATACGACTGCCGCCTAGGTCCTCCTTGTCGACCGCCTCGCCACCCATCCGGTTGACCACAGGCGGACCGGCAGCAAACAGGTGGGACATGCCCTTCACCATCAGCGAGTAGTGGCTGGTCACCGCCCGGGCAGCCCCCAGCCCGGCCACCGACCCGAGGCACAACGCCACGGTGGGCACGGTGGCCAGGTTGGACACCACGTGCTCCCAGCCAGGGTTCATCGGGACGTAGGTGCGTGCTCCCCGCCCGTAGCCACCATCCCCTTCGGAAACCTTCTTGGACGGGTCGGTGTCAAGCGTGCGGACCGATCCCCCACCACCGGTGCCGTCGATGAGGCGGATGATGGGAAGGCGCAACTCGCCGGCCATCTTCTCGGCCCCCACCTGCTTGCCGATGATCGCTGCGTCTGCAGCACCACCGCGCACAGTGAAGTCGTCGGCTGCCAACACCACCGTCCTCCCGTCTACGCGGGCCCGACCGAACAAGAAGTTGGCCGACCGGAGGTCCACTAGTTCACCGTCAGCGTCGTAGGTCGCACTCCCGGAGACCTTCCCGATCTCGTGGAACGATCCTTCGTCGACTAGGGCTTCGATGCGCTGGCGCACATCCATCTTCCCCCGGTCATGCTGACGGGCCACCTTCTCGGGACCGCCCATCTGCTCAACCATCGACTCACGCCGGGCCAGGTCGTCGAGCTCGGGTTGCCAGATGCCCGACCCGTCCCGGTCAGTGGCCTCCGGCAGGTCACCGATCGAACTCTCGGTCATTTCGTCGGCCCCGGCCGGAGTTGAGTGAGGGCGCGGGTGTTGTCCCGGAGCACCATGTGCCGGTCGTCGGCGGTCAAGCTCGCCACCTCTGGTAAATAGTCCAGCGGCGTGGGCATGCCCTCTATGTGGGGCCAGTCCGAGCCGAAGATCACTCGATCCGCGCCCATCAGGGCCACCACCTCGTCAAGGTCGTCTTCCCAGAACGGGTTCATCCAGACGTGTTCACGGAACAGAGCCACCGGGTCCTCGTCGAACCAGCGAGGAGACTTTCGGGCCTGCTGCTCGAGCTTGCGGAACATCGGCGCGAGGTAGTCCGAACCGTTCTCCACCGAGGCGATACGCAGATTTGGGAACCGGGTATACATCTTCTCCATCGACATGGTGATCAGCCAGTCGTGGGCGGCCCGCTCGATGTTGAAAGCCTTGATGGACGGCCGGTACCGGCCAGTACCGGCAGATACGCCGGACGCCGAGAACCCGTCCTCGGCGTAGCCCTGGGTCGAGTAGCCGCTGTCACCGGCGTGTACGACGGTGGTAATCCCAGCTTCGGCTACCCGAGACCAGAACGGGTCAAACATCGGGTCGCCGGGCGACCTCGGCCCCGTGGCCGTCCACACCGCTGCGGGCCGCATCACGATGGTCCGCGCCCCTTGGTTCAGACACCACTCCAGTTCGGCCACTGCCAGATCCACGTCGGCCAATGACAGGTACGGGGAACCGAAGATGGCATCCCCGTAGTCGAAACCCCAGTCCTCCAGTAGCCACCGGTTGAAACCCACCATGAATGCTCCGACGGCCTCCACATCCTCCTTTAGGAGCTCCTCGTAGAGCACCCCGAGCGTCGGGAAGAGCCATACGGCCTCCAGGCCCTGCTCGTGAACGACAGCCAGCCGGGCATCCCGGTCGACGTAGGCGGCAGGCAGCGGCTCGCGGTCCTTCAGGAGCTCCAGTGGATTCTTCCCGTCAGGGTTTCCCCGGAAGTAAGAGTGCAGGGCACCAGGCTTGGCGATGGGGTTCCAGGTCGGGTTGGCCACGGCGTGGGACAGGCGACCACCCACCAGATGATGCCGACGGCCATCGATCTCCACCCACTGCACCACGCGGGGCCTCATGTCCTCGGGCACGTGCCGGATAAAGGCATCCTCAGACTCGTAGTAGTGGTTGTCACAGTCAAATGGACGAAAGCCCGGTTCTAGGTCGACATCCACTGGTGAACCCGTCATGAGTCGGGACAGTACCCACCGACTGGGAACAGGGCCGAACGGGGCCCGGCACTAGTCTCAGGCCTATGAGTGAGGGGAACCAGGCCCCATACGCCTTCGACACACTGCTGGTAACAGTTGAGGACCACGTGGCCACTGTGGTGCTTAACCGACCCGAGGCCCACAATGCGTTCACCGCCGGCATGCAGCGCGACTGCCAGGCCCTTTGGGAGGCGCTCCGGGCCGACGACGACGTCCGAGTGGTGGTCCTGACCGGAGCCGGCGATCAGGCGTTCTGTACCGGCATCGACCGCA
>JASLKB010000099.1 GCA_030747775.1 Acidimicrobiales bacterium
TACGGGGTCACCGTGTCCGCCCTGATGCGCGAAAATTCGATTACCGACCCCGACCGACTTCAGGTGGGCCAGCGCCTAACAATCAGTGGCCGGGGAGCCCCTACGACCACGCTTCCACCACTGGTCGTGAACGTTCAGCCGGGTGAGAGTCTCTCGGTCATCGCTGCGCGCTATGACCTGACTGTGTCGGCGCTGGCGGCGGCCAATGGCATCAATGACCCAAACCGGCTGTCAGTCGGTCAGGAACTGCTGATTCCCGGCAGGACGGCGCCGCCGGTCTATTCGATCGACTACGGGCCCATCCGGGTGGACGGTCGAGGTTGGGGTCACGGACGTGGCATGGGCCAGTACGGCTCATTGGGTTACGCGGTGGACGAGGGTTGGAGCCGCGACGCCATCCTCGACCATTACTACGGTGGCACGACCCCGGGGATCGTGCCCGATGTGGAGATCGGCGTCCGTCTCTTGGGCCGAGACGACGAAGCCACCACGGTGATGGTCGCCGACGGTGTCCTCGCCGTGGCCGGCGAGATCGGTGGTTGGACCGTTATTGAGGGGTCGGCCCTGCGGATAACGCTCACAGGAGATGAGGATCGCTATCGGGTGTCTGTAGGTAGTGGGTGCGGGAGTTCGTTTAGTGATACAGGAATTGTGATTGAGAGCCCCGTAACCCGGATTAGGCCGGCGCGTCTAGTAGTGCCTGATGGGGCGGCTGCCACGACTACGAGCACGACGACGGTCGTCCCGGAGACCACAGCGACGGACCTTTCTGATAGCGCGACGACTACCGAGGCCAGCAACGATTCGAGCACGACGAGCACGACGAGCACGACGAGCACGACGAGCACGACTACGACGTCGGTTCCGGTGACCACCACGACGGACGGAGAGGGTCGGATCCTGGAGGTACTTGATGCCTCGGATCTCCCCCTGGACCAGACCCTGCAGCTATGTCAGGGATCCGACAGGGCGACCTGGTATCGGGGGGAGATCAGGGCGGCCCGTTACGGAGCTAGCCAGCGAACTGTGAACTGGGTACGGGTCGAGCAGTATCTCCGGGGGGTGGTGCCCCGCGAGATGTCGGCTAGCTGGGCGTCTCTTGGTGCCGGTGCGGGTATGGAGGCCCTGGAGGTCCAGGCGGTGGCGGCTCGGTCCTATGCGCTGGCCGAGGTCCGGTATGGCTACGCCAAGACGTGTGACACCATCCGGTGCCAGGTATACGGCGGCCGGCGTACTAGGCGTGGGTCTGATGAGTGGGACCACGAGGCGCCCGAGACAGACCAGGCGGTGGCAGCTACTGCAGGACTGGTTCGCATTAACGGCGAAGGCGTGGTTTCGCGCACCGAGTTTTCAGCGTCCACCGGTGGGCACACCATCACAGTGGACTTCCCAGGGGTGCCCGACGATGGGGACGACATTTCGATTAACCCGGTACATCGGTGGACCAAGGACCTTGATGCCGAGTCGGTGGCTGAGTCGTTTGGCCTCGGCACGCTGTATGAGGTCGAGGTAGTGGAGCGGGACGGCTTCGGAGACGATGGAGGTCGGGCCACAGAGATCGAGTTCCTCACCCGCACAGGGGACCGGTTCAGTGTCAACGGTGACCGGTTCCGTCGAGAATTCGGCCTGCGGTCCAACTGGTTTGGCGTGCTTTACGGCCCACCGGACGCTGGATCGGGGTTTCCGTCGACGAGGGTAGACGAGTACCGGGTCACCACGGGGTTCTCGGAGGAGGACTTGGAGACCGTAGAGGCCGCCGCCACCTACCTCGAGATGTCGTCAGCTGAGTTTCAGCGGGCGGCTGTCTGGGTGTTGGCCTTCTTGGTGAACCTTTCTGGCGACCAGCCGGCCCCCCTTGACGCCCCAGATGTGGACGGCCCCGAGCGGGTCACCACGGCCTATTTTGCCGCTGATGGCGACCAGGAGGCCCTCGAGGTGGTAGCGGAGGCATTCGAGTTGAACGGGGGCGAGGCGCAGAAGGTTTCGGTGACGGTGCTGGTGTTCCTCACGGCTCTGGCTCGGGCCGCCGGTCGTTGAGCTCCTCCTGAACGGGCCGGTTTCCCTACCGCCGGTACCCTCGGGGGTGTGAAGGGCCTGATCTTGTCGGGCGGCAGCGGGCGTCGCCTGCGACCGCTCACCCACACCAGCGCTAAGCAGCTGGTGCCGATCGCCAACAAGCCAATCCTTCACTACGTGGTGGAGGACTTGGTGTCGGTCGGCGTTGTCGATATCGCCATCGTGGTGGGCGACACCGTGGAGGAGGTGCGCGCTTCGGTAGGCGACGGGTCCCGCTGGGGAGCCAACGTCACCTACGTGCACCAGGAGGCCCCACTAGGCCTAGCCCACGCAGTCTTGGTGGCTGGTGAGTTCCTGAGAGACGACCCGTTCGTGATGTACTTGGGTGACAACATGTTCGAGGACTCGCTGGACCGGGTTGTCGACGGTTTCGTGGACTCGGGCGATGCGGCGCGGCTGCTGCTGGCTGGGGTCGAGGATCCGAGCGCCTTCGGGGTGGCCGAGTTGGATGACTCGGGAGTCATCGTCGGTCTGGTCGAGAAGCCGGCTGACCCCCCGTCGAATCTCGCCCTCGTCGGGGTATACCTGTTTGGTGCCTCCATCCATGAGGCCGTGCGGAGCATCCAGCCGTCGGCCCGCGGCGAACTGGAAATCACTGACGCCATCCAGTGGCTGCTAGATGATGGTGCGGCCGTCGACCACCGGGTTTTGGACGGTTGGTGGATCGACACCGGTAAGAAAGACCCCCTCCTGGCTTGTAACCGCCTGGTACTGGCTCGGATGGCTGGCGACGGCGTGGTCATTGACGAGGGCGCCGAAGTAGTTGACTCCACCCTTGTCGGTCCCGTGGTGGTGGCTGCCGGAGCCCGGATCGTGGACAGCACGGTAGGCCCGTCGGTGGCCGTGGGAGCCGGGTGTCGCATCGAGGGCTCGACAGTCGTTGATTCTGTGCTGATGGAGGGCAGCGCGGTGCTCGGCCATCGACGAGTCGTAGCCTCGGTGCTGGGCCGCGAGGCACAGGTCCAGGGTGCTCACTTGTCTGGTGGACCAGTTGATGGCGTCGGGGCCGACCTGTCGGTCCTGCTGGGTGACCACTCGGTGGTCGACGTGGCCGGCGGGGTCGAAGGTGGGGCTATCCGCGATGGCTGAGATCCACCTGTCGTCTGAGGTCGCGGGGGTGGTCCTCGTGGATCCCGTGGTCCACTGGGATGACCGGGGCTCGTTCGTGGAGACCTGGCGGCGGGAGTGGATCCCGGACTGTCGAGAGATGGTCCAGGCCAACCGGGCCGAACGGGTGGCAGGATCACTGGTGGGCCTCCATTACCACCGCTTCCAGGCCGACTACTGGACGGTGGCCGAAGGGTTGGTTCGGGTGGTGCTCCACGACCTACGGGCCGGTTCGCCTACCGACGGAGCCACGCTTTGCATGGACCTTGGTGGGGGTGGCCCCGACCGACACCGTGGCCTGTATATCCCCCCCGGGGTGGCCCACGGGTTCGCCGCTCTAACCGACGCCACGGTGGCCTATCTGGTGGACGGCACCTACGACCCGGTCGACGAGTTGGGTGTGGCCTGGTATGACCCGGTGATCGGTGCCGACTGGGGTTTGGTCGATCCGGTGCTGTCGGATCGCGATCGGGTGAACCCGGTGCGGGCCGACCTAGTCGCCGACCTGATCCCCTTGTTCAGCGCTGGACCTGCCGGCGAGGGAGCGTCCTGAGATGCGCATCCTGGTCACCGGCGGAGCTGGGTTCATCGGGGCGAACTTCGTCCACCGGTCATTGGTTGACGGCCACGAGGTCACGGTCTACGACGCTCTGACCTACGCCGGGAATCCGGCCAACCTGGCCGGTCTCTCCGAGCGGAGCGACTACCAGTTCGTCCATGCCGACGTGCGGGACGGTGAGGCTTTGTCCACGGCAATGTCGGGGCACGACGCGGTGGTCCACTTCGCGGCCGAGAGCCACGTGGACAGGTCGATCGTGGACCCGGCCCGGTTCATCAGCACGAACTGCGAGGGGACTGACACCGTCTGCCGGGCGGCTCTCAGAGTGGGGCTCGACCGGGTGGTGCACGTGTCCACCGATGAGGTCTACGGTTCGATCGAAGTCGGGTCGTTCGTCGAGTCCGATGCCCTAGCGCCAAGCTCGCCTTATTCGGCGTCCAAGGCGGCCTCGGATCTGATCGCGTTGTCCTACCACGTCACCCACGGACTCCCCGTGGTGGTTACCCGGTCGACCAACAACTATGGGCCTTTCCAGTTTCCCGAGAAGATCGTCCCGCTATTCACCACGACCCTGCTGCGCGGTGGGCAGGTCCCGCTCTATGGCGACGGCCAGAACGTCCGGGACTGGTGCCACGTGGACGACAACTGTGCGGCCGTGGACCTTGTGCTTCGCGAGGGCGTAGCGGGAGAGACTTACAACATCGGTTCTGGCAGTGAACTCACTAACCGCCACCTCACCGAACGCCTCCTCGCATTGTGTGGGGCAGGGGAGGACCGGATCCGGATGGTGGATGACCGGCCGGGTCACGACCGTCGCTACTCCGTCGACACGAGGAAGATCAGGGCGCTGGGCTGGGTACCAGCCCGTGACTTGGATGCCGGTTTAGCCGAGACGGTCGGCTGGTACCGGGACCATCCTGAGTGGTGGGAGCCGTTGCTCACCGGGAACCCCTTGCTCCCCGAGAACAGGAATGCCACGTGACCCTGTTGGTTGTCGGATCGGCCGGTCAACTGGGGCGGGAGATGGTTCGGGCGGCGTCAGCTAGCCGTCCCGTGGTGGGCCTGTCCCGAGTCGACCTGGACGTGACTGATGCCGGCGCGGTGAGGGTCGCGATAGAGGCTCACCGGCCGTCGGTGGTCGTCAACGGCTCGGCGTGGACCGACGTGGATGGGTGCGAATTGGAGCCCGAGCGGGCTGATCTGGTCAATGCTCGGGCCGTTGGAAATCTGGCCGAGGCGTGCACCCGGGTCGGGGCACACTTGGTCCAGGTATCGACCGATTTCGTGTTCGACGGGACTCCAGGGCCCGATGGGGTGCTGGCTCCCTACGGCGAGGATCACCCGACCAACCCATTGAACGTCTATGGGGCCTCGAAGTTGGCCGGCGAGGAGGCCGCGGGTGCGGGGGCGACAGTGGCGCGGACCACCTGGCTGCAGCCTGCCGACAGCCCGGGAATGGTGGGCCGGATCCTGGCCGCGTTGGAGGGTGATGGGCCGGTTGAACTGTTGGGTGATCGCCGGGCTTGCCCTACCTTCATTGTTGATCTAGTCCCGGTGCTGCTCCAGTTGGCTGACGAGCGGGTGCCTGGCGTGGTCCATGTGGTGAACGAGGGCGTGGCCTCCTGGGCGGAGGTGGGTCATCTGGTGGCCGCTGAGGTCGGCGCGGACCTGAATCGCATTGTGTCGGTCACCGAGACCGACCTGGGTCCGCCGCGTCCGGCTAGGCGGCCTGCCTATTCGGCGTTGGACAATGCGGCGTTGCGTCGGCTGGGACATCCACCTCTGCGCCACCACCGGGATGCCGTGGCGGACACTGTGGCCCGACTTAGGGGCTGAGCAGTGGGCGTTCGGATCCGACTTGGAGCTCACGACCGGGTCGCCCGCTGGTCCGACTTGCTGGTCGACGGTTCGGTTGCCGCTCTGGCGGCATGGACCGTGGTGTTCCACTTGGCACGTTGGACGGGTATGCCCAGGGACGGGGCGCTGACCATCTGGCTGGTCGGTGGGGTGTTCTGGCTGGTCGCCCGGTGGCTTTCTCCAGGCACCGAAGCACCGGACGGTGGACGATCGGTGGATGGTGGCCAGGCTCGATCTAGGTCCGGTCCCGGTGTCTTGGTTGCGCCCGGCCTCCTGGGAGTCGCTGCGGTGCTGGCATTCGTGGACGTGGACGGACTCTGGTGGCCGGGTCTTTGGTGTGGGCTGGCCATGCTGCTTGTCCTAGCTGTCCGGGGAGTGGTCGCTCGGGCGCCTGCCCGACGTGCGGCAATCAGCGATAACGGGCGAAACGGCCGACTGACGGCTACCAGTTCCATGACGCCGGTTGGGTCTACGGGCGTGGCTGCTACCTCGGTGGTCGTCCTCGCTCTGCTCATGGCCGTGCTGTCGCTGGTGATGGTTCGCCCCGACCGGGACGACGTGTTCGTGGTCAACAGGTCAACCTGGGTGGCTGAACACGACACGGCTTTTCCTGAGCGTGACACCATCTTCAGCGACGACGTCCTACCGGTTGAGCGTCCCGCTGGCCTGCCTACATCGGTGGAGGCCTTGGTCGGTTCCCTGGCAGCGCTTCTGTCGGCCGCAGTGGGGACCGTCGGCGCGGCGTCAATGACCTACCTTGGTTTTGCACCAGTGGTGGCTGCCCTGTCGGTACTGGCAACGTGGCGCTTCCTCCGTGGGTTGGGTGTGAGGTCGCCGGCCCTGGCCACGTGGGTGGGCACGGTGTTCCTCGTGCTTGACGGCATCGAACACGGGTCGTTTGGCAATTTTTCGGCTGGTCGCTCATGGCAGGGCAAGGTCGTGTTTCTCGTCGTGGTCGTACCGACTCTCTGGCATCACGCCACGTTGTGGGGGAGTGATGGTCGGCGCCGGCATTTCGTGGCCACCCTGTCGGGTGTGTTGGCTGGGCTGGGCCTTACTTCTACAGCGGTGCTGGTGGCTCCTGTCGTGGTCGTCACCGCGGCGGCGGCCGGCGCGGTTGCCGCTACCCCCGGGGTATCGCTGCTGAGCGGTGTCCGGAGGACCAGGGTCGGCTGGTCGGTGGTCGCGGCTACTCCTGCCCTCCTGGTCGGGCTCGCCACCCTGGCCGCTGAGCCCCAGCGACTAACCGATATTGCGGCATCAGCTGGCGGATTGGCCCGATCGGGTGTGCGGGCGGCTTTCAACCCACTCCGCTGGCTGGATAGCGGAACTGAACCGGTGGCCATGGTACGGATGGTGTTCGGCCGGGGGCCGACGGCGTTCGTGGCGCTGGCCGCCGTATTGCTCGCGTGGACGGTCGTACGCGACCGCAGGGCCCGCCTGGTGCTCATAGCGGCGCCGCTGGTGGTTTTCGGGCTGTTCGGGGCTCCGGGGGTGTTTGACGTGTTGAACGAGGTGGGCGAGGCCGACGCCATCGCCTGGCGGATGCTTTGGGTGCTTCCGGTCCCCGCCATGGTCGGCGTTGTGCTCACGGCCCGGAGGTCAGGGTTCGGTGCGGCACCGGTCGTCGTGCCGGTCGTGATCCTCGCTGTGGTGCTGGCCACCGGAACACCGATTACCAGCGGCGCCAATCGAGGGACTGAACTGGTTTGGCCTCCGGCCCTGGACCTGCCCCGGCCCGAGGTTGAGGCGGCCAGGGCTCTCCTGGAAGTGGCCTTAGAGCAGGAAACGAGCAGCGGTGGACTCGTGGCCGGTCCGACCGACGTGGATTTCGCCGTGGCGGTTCTCTCTAGCGAGGTGAAGACGACCAACCCCCGGGCGTCATATCTGCGCGGGCGTCACGTCGACACGTCGTTCGGGGCCAATCACCGACGGGTGCTGTCCCATGCCCTGACCCACGGGTATGCCGAGTGGGGGGCCGATGCGGTGGCTGACGCGTTGCGGTCGCTCCGTCCGAACGTGGTTTGCCTCGACTCGGCGACGAGTGGCACTGAGGTGGCAACCGTGTTGGCCAAAGCGGGCTATCGGTCGGCCGGCGAGGCGGAGGTCTGCCACCTCTGGGTGTTGCCGGGTTGATCGTTTCGGCCCAGACGATGGGTCGGGTCAGCCGAATCGACGGATCGCTCGGGCTACGGCAGACAATAGGTCGCCGATGATCGGGAGTTGGCGGGCGGCGGACAGCCGACCACGGAGGCCCGACGAGGGTCCCGTTCCTGTCACTCGGTCGGTCAGGCTGTGACGACCGGCGGCCCGGAGTTGGGCCACGTGGTCGGTGGCGGTACCTCCGAGGGCCACCACTCGGAGCTCAGCTTCGGCAAGGTGGAACCGGTCTAGTGGCTCGGGTCCGATGGCGATGCGATGGCCCGTACTCATTGCCCCAGGGTCGGTTTGCCCACCGCCGGCTAGCACTCGGCAGAACGCGATGGCGAGGTCGTCGACGGTTGTGTCGGTCGGCCACGGATGACGGGTACCGGACCTGATGGCCACCGCGGCCAGCTTCCAACACGCCCTGATAGCTACTAGTTCGAGGTCGACACCGGTGTTGGCCACCCATTCGTCGTCGATGAACGCCAACTCCGCCGTGGGCCCCTCGGCTCCAGCGAGGTTGTCCAAGCCGAGGTCCAAGTGGTCGCCGGGAAGGATCCGGCGCCGTCCAGCTGGCAGGAATGGGTGGGAATCTGCCGTTGACACATCGATCTCGGTGGCTGTCGACTCGGCGAAGGCAGCCCATTGCCCCAGCACGGCGGCCAGGCCGGATTGGTCCCCCGCCCGTAGACGGTCCAGGGCTACTTGTTCGAGGTTCGGGCCGCCAATCCATGGCTCAGGAGGGCCGTCGGTCGCCTTCAATCGGAGCCAGTCGGTCTGGTCGATCGTTGGCTCGATTAAGTGCGCCGGTAGCCGGTCCACGGTCCGTCCGAGTCCGGTCGATGGATGGGCGGACCGGATAGTACGGGTTCGTAGATGGTGGCGGGACCGGTCGCTGGTGAATCGCCAGGCCAGGACCGATGGGTCGCAGTGCTGGTCCACCGAGCCATCGTCCGTGCCGGCCACCACGAGGAACGAGTTGGAAAGGTCGATGCCTAGTCCTGCCTCGAGCATTCC
>JASLKB010000009.1 GCA_030747775.1 Acidimicrobiales bacterium
CACCGAATTTCGACCTGCCCTCGGGTCACGATTTCTTCTGGGAGCAGGGACCCCTAACCCCCTAGGTGTTGAGTTCCAGCTCCGGAGTAGCCCACCAGCCCAGAACGGGTTTACACCTGTCGCCCCGAATTCGTAAGTTGCCTAACAGGCCAGTGATAATCCGGCGACTACCCCGGCATGATCGGCAGCCCACCACAAGCCTTCTACTGGAGAATCAAGTGGTCGGTCCGCCCAGTGATCGGTTGTTCCTGGATCGACGGATAAAGAACAGCCAACTTCCGGTCGAGCCAACACAAAATCGATCCGCTCAGTGAACCGCACGGCAGGGTCGTCTAGGCCGGCAAGGGGTGGACCGCCTTCAACACAACAGGAGCACCCGAGACCGGTCTCAGGGTCACACTCTGGGCGGCCAGCTGCCCGGTAAGTGTCAATGAATCCAGCATCGATGAGCGTGCCTATGCGGGAGTCTCCGATCTGCCGGTTCAGGTCCCCGACCACCAACTGCAAGACAGCGTCGTCTGAGAGGCCCCTTAGAAAAGCTACTGCCTGCCGGGGGTGGCAGGCCCCGTAGTCGTCACCGGGGACACACGCCTCGTCGCAGCCCGTCATCTCCGGCCCTAGACAGTCGAGATTAAAGCTGCTGCTAGCAAAGTGGGTGGCGAATACGTCCACAATTCCAAGGCCTGTTTTCAACCGAACCCAGTGGGCCGACCAGATTGGGGCTCCGGCTAGTTCGACATAGGCCTCGTCGAGGATTTGGAGGTCGGTCAGGATCATTTCCTGGTCGGGTAGCCCGCGATCATCTACCACCAGTTGGTACCGCCCATCACACAGGGCGGGAAGCATCTCGGGCACCAGTTCCTGCTGGCGGGGGCTGACCTCCTGAAAAGCGACAACGTCAGGGCAGTCCAAATCATTCTGGATTAGAGCCCAAAGGGCCCGAAGTCGGGCGGGGGCGGCACACTGGTCAGTCCAGGGAGCGCAGTCACTGGCGTAGTCGAGACCGTGCAGCAAGTTGATGGTGGCTACTACAAGTGCCAGCGGGTCAACCGCGACGGTTGTTGTGGTGCTGGGTGCGGTCGTGGTGGTCGGTGCCGTCGTGGTGGTCGGTGCCGTCGTGGTGGTCGGTGCCGTCGTGGTGCTGGGTGCGGTCGTGGTGGTCGGTGCCGTTGTGGTGCTGGGTGCGGTCGTGGTGGTCGGTGCCGTCGTGGTGCTGGGTGCGGTCGTGGTGGTCGGTGCGGTAGTGGTAGCCGTTCCAATCGTCGTCGTAGGAACGACCGTGGACGTTGGAACGGTCAAATGAAAACCGCTGCCGCAGGCCGAAACCGTGAGCATGATCGTGAGGTACATGGCCGGCGCCCTCATGGTCTGAGTCTGCCACCCTGCCCTCCAGAGGGTGGGGCGATCTCGTCTACCGGTTGGCCGCCACCATCCAGATTCGGTTCTAACTCAAGAACCGTCGATAATCTCTTCTCCATATCGGTGGATCGCCTCGACGGTTCGGTCTAGTAGGTCGCCGGGAACCGGCACGCCGACCCAAGTCACGCCGATCTCTTCGAGGGCCGCCAAACCTGCGAGGTGAGCATCAGCGTCGAAGTCATCGTTGGCCGGGGAGCCGCCGTCGGGGCATACAAAGTGCACGTCCACGGACGGGTCGCGTCCGGCTGCCTCCAGTCGGTACCACAGATCGTCGAGCATCGGCAGCAGATCGTCCCGGGTCTCAAGAGGCGCCGTACGCGCAGTGGTTGCCAGTTGCGCAGACGTCGGAAATGGGATCCATCCCTGACCCTTCGACGCCACTCGCTGGCGAGCCCGTCCGGAGTTTCCGCCGATCCAGATTGGTGGATGGGGTTGCTGTACGGGTTCGGGATGAACTCGGTTGTTGGAGGCTGTGAAATGGCGTCCCTCGAAGGTCACCTCATCGCCGGACCACGCGGCGAGAATCGTGTCGAGGGCCTCGTCGAAGAGCTCGTTGCGTTCATCGAACTCGACACCCAGGGCCCGGTACTCCGCCCTCAGATATCCAGTGCCGGCACCGACGATGCTCCGCCCGTCGGAGAGGACGTCGACGGTGGCGACCATCTTCGCTAGGAGAAAAGGATTGCGATAGGGGGCCACCACCACGTTGGTCATCAGGCGGATCTGTTCAGTGACTGCGGCGCAGAAAGCCAAAGCAGCAAACGGGTCAAGAGCGTCGTGCCCACCGGCTTCTAACCAGCGTTGACTGGGGATCGGGTGGTCGGTGAAGCCGACGGCGCCGAACCCGCTGGCCTCAGCTGCCTCGAGCACCGAGGTCATCCCGGCGCGGGTTGCCAGTGCCGGGTCGTAGTCGCCGCGAGTCATCGGATAGGTGAAGGAGAACTGCATTGGTCTGGTCAGGATCCGTAGCCGTATCCGCTGCCGTCGGGCCTGTGGAACCAACCTGAGGAGGCAAACGTGCCGCCGTCCACGTGGATCGTTTCTCCGGTTACGTAGGACGAAAGGTCGGAGGCCAGGAAGACAACCGCTCCTCCGACCTCCTCGGGGGTTCCGGCCCGACCCAGAGGCACGATCCGGTCCCATCGTGACGGTCCCTCGGGTCCAGCCATGGCCGCCATGGCATCGGTGTGAGTCAGATCGGGCGCGACGGCGTTAACCCGGATGCCGTGCACTGCCAACTCCAGAGCCGCGGTCTTGGTGAAGTTCGCTACCCCGGCCTTAGCCGCTGCGTAAGCCGCGAACTGCGGGGCCGCCCGATGGGCCTCGATCGAAGTTACGTTCACGATGCTGCCGCCCAGGCCTGCGCCGACCATCGCCCCGGAAACACGATGAGTGCACAGGATCACATGGAACAGGTTGGCCCGATGGAGAGCGTTCCAACCTCGTTCGTTGCTGTCGAGGAATGGGCTGGCGAAGGTTCCGCCCGCGTTGTTGACCAGGATCGTCGGACAGCCCAGGCGTTCGATGGTCTCGGCCAAGGCGGACTCCACCTGATCGGCTTCCCGTACGTCGACGACCAGGCCTAGTCCGTTGATTTCTTCACCGGCAGCTCTCGCCGTATCGGGATCCTTCTCCCAGACAGCTACCCGGCAACCGAAGTTGGCCAGCGTCCGTGCGACCCCTCGTCCAATCCCTGTCCCACCGCCTGTCACCACGGACACCCGGCCGTCAAGGTGCAACGAGTCGGCCGAGAGCGGCGCCGGAGGTTCACACTCCACAGTTCGACACTACGCCTCAAGAGATCCACCGGGACTACCAAAGCTCTAGGTGGGTCGACGGTGAATTGGGATCGGGTGGGTTCAAGGTCCCGTATCAATCCGGAGGAAACAGCGCTTTCCGCTTGGAGAACCCGAGAACACCACACAACTTGACCAAAGGTGACGACCGGGTTGTGCACCGGGTTTCGACCTGTGCTCCGTCGGTAGGGTCGTGGTGGATGTCTGAACAAGGTCAAACCGAGGTCGAATCTCCCGATCGGCGAGCCTTCCGGGTCGAGGTCAAGTCATTCCTTGACGCCCACGCCGAGCCACTGGCCGAAGTTGACCCATGGACCGTGTCGGGTTTTCCTGACGACGCTGAAGCCGAGGCTTACTTTTTTCGGGGTCGAGCGTGGCAAGCCACACTGGCCGACCATGGGTGGGCGGGAATCACCTGGCCGGCCGAATACGGGGGTCAGGGTGGAGAGGCCTGGATGGGCCGGGTCTTCGCCGAGGAGGCAGCTCGCTTCGGGTCTCACTCGGGGTTCGTAAGCGCCACCATCGCCATGCTTGGCCCAACCTTGCTGGCCTGGGGCTCCGAAGCCCAAAAGCAGCGCTTCATTCCACCTCTTCTCCGGGCCGATGAGGCGTGGTGCCAACTGTTCAGCGAACCCGGGGCCGGCTCTGACCTGGCTGGACTGGCTACCCGGGCGGTTCTTGATGGCGATTCTTTCGTGATTGATGGCCAGAAAGTCTGGAGTTCGTGCGCCCAGTTCTGCGACTGGGGCTTCCTCTTGGCCCGTACCGACCTCGACGCCCCCAAACACCAGGGCATCAGCTTCTTCCTGATGGATATGTCGACACCCGGTGTCGAGGTGCGACCGCTTGTCCAGGCCAACGGTTCGACGCACTTCAACGAGGTTTTTCTGACCGGGGTGCGGATCCCCGCCGACCAGCTAGTCGGCGATCTTCACGGAGGCTGGAGCCCGGCTCGGATGGTGTTGGGCAACGAGGCGGCGTTCATTGGCCGAGGCGGTGGGAGCACCGCCCAGCGACTAGTCGAGTTAGCCGGCATATTCCGACGCCAGAAGGATCCGGTCATTCGTCAGGGCTTGGCTGACGCCTATATCAGAGAACAGATCATCAGGCTCTTGAGTCGACGAATCCGAGCCGCCCTGCGGCAAGACGGCTCTTCGGTGGTCGACCCGGCTCTAACCAAGGTTTTCGCTGCCGAGTCGAAGACCCGCAACGGCCAGTTGGCCACCGCCATCTCCGGCGCAGCCGGAGTGGCTGGAACGGATCCAGTAGGACGGTGGGTCCAAGCCGAACTGATAAACCGGTTCACAATCTCGATCGGTGGGGGCACCACAGAGGTCCAGAAGAACAATCTGGCCGAGCGGTGGTTGGGGCTGCCTAGGGAGCCCTGGTCCGACAAGGACCTCCCCTGGAGAGACGTTCCCCGAAGTTGACGGTCAGGGTTCGGCGTCAACCAGACGTCAGTTCGAAGTACTGAACCTCGATGGACATGGGGAGCAGGTAGCGCACATAAAAGGCGTGCAACTTCAACACCGTGTGATCCTCTACCGCATAGGGGAGGATCTCCACCCGGACGTCATCGGCCTGAAAGGCCTCGGCTCTGGCTAGGAGGATGTTGAGTTCGTCGAGGCTGTCGACCTGGACACCGAAGTGGTCGCCAGGCAGGCCGGAGGGACAGGACATGGGGGACTCGTCGGCTAGCAGGAACACGAACCGGTCGTAGGAGTTGACCGAGAAGATCATCCGCTGGCCATCGATGGTCATCATGTCCAACTCGGCCCATCCGAACACATCTTCGAAAAAGGAGGCCAGGTCGGCTCGCCCCTGTTGGCCGAGCAACTCTGGCGAGACGCTAAGTGCAATATGGTTGATTTGCTTGGGTCCCCGGAACCCACTTTCGCTTGCCTCAACCACGGTGGTTCCTCCCGACCCGCTCCGGACCGTACCTCGTGCGCGTTTCAGCGGTGAAGGCGTTCATGCGCGGGGTGGATGGCGGTCGGAGAAGAAGAGCCTTTCTGCGTTACCACGCAGGTATTTGTCCAGTACGCCTTCACGGAGGTCCAACTGGACGGCTTCGTCGATGCAGCGCTTCATGGACAACACGGGGTGGTCGCTGGCATAGAGAACCTTGTCCTGCCCCCTCGTGTTCATGAAGTGCACGACTTCGGAAGGTAGGTACTTCGGCGAGTAGGCCGAGGTCATTAGGTGAAGGTTGGGGTATTTGAGCATCAGGCGCATCGCTGTACCCCACCACGGGTCGGCTCCGTGGGCCATGCACATTCGGAGGAGTGGGAACCGGTAGCAAACCCGGTCCAGGTGGATTGGGTCCTGACACTCTCCCGGCACCGGGGGTCCTGGCAAACCGGTATTGACACTAAGTGGCAGGTCCATTTCCACGCATTTTGTGTAGAGCGGGTAGTACTGGGCGTCGCTGGGTGGGAGGTCGAACTCAAACGGCACGACGCGGGCCATCACCACTGGATGCTCGGTTGCCAGATCCTCGAGACGCCACAGTTCGGGGAGACCGGCAGTGGGCCGCACGTGGGCCGCCAAGGCGAACCGGTCAGGACGCTGGCGGGCAAAGTCCAGAACGGTCTCCGAGGGGTCCTTCACCCGTACGGTCAGGATGGCCTTCTCCACTCCAGCTGCGTCCATGTCAGCGATACATTCGTCGACCGTCAACGAGGTAAAGAATTCTTCGCCAGCCTTGAAATAGTCCTCTTTGGCTCGTTTCAGGTGATCAACATGTTTGATCTCGCCCATGGTGACGTTGACCCAGCAGTCGATCGCCCGGCGGCCGGTCATTGGTTCGCAATCTCGTGTTCAAGCCGAGCCTCGATGGATTTCCGGGCCTCGGCGATTCGGGTTGGCAGATGTTCTGACGGGAACAGTCCATCCGCTGCCTGATAGTTCTTGAGGACCGTCTTGGCGATGGTGTCCTTATGCACCTCGGACGGCCCGTCAGCGATACCCATAATCGGACCAGTCATCCACATGCCGATGAGTGGCATCTCGTTTGACACCCCGAGTGACCCGTGGGCGTGCATCGCCCGGTAGACCACGTCCATGAGAACCTTCGGGGTGGCCACTTTCACTGCGGCGATGTGGTGTCGGATCTTGGCGTAATCCCCCACAGTGTCGAGGAGCCAGGCGGTGTGGAGGACCAGAAGGCGGAATTGCTGGATCTGTATCCACGAGTCGGCAATCCAGTGCTGGATGGACTGCTTCTCGGCGATGAGGGAGCCCTTCGTTTCCCGGGACAGGACCCGTTCGCACATCATGTCCAAGGCGCGCTGCGCTGCACCGACCGACCGCATGCCGTGGTGGACCCGTCCACCCCCTAGCCGCTCCTGGGCGATACGAAATCCTGCCCCTTCGTCCCCGAGCAGGTTCTGAACCGGTACGCGCACATCGGTGAATCGCAGGTAGGCGTGGTCCCCGTCGCCGATCCGGTCACCGCCCAGCCCAACGTTTCGCACCACCTCTACTCCGTCGGCGTCAGCCGGCACCAGAATCATCGACGAACCTCGGTAGACGGGTACGTCGGGATCAGTGATCACCATGACGATGGCAAACGTTGCGAACCGGAAGTTCGAGGCAAACCATTTCTCTCCGTTGATGACCCATTGGTCTCCATCCCGGAGGGCTCGACAGGTGAAGTAGTTGGGGTCCGAGCCGGCCTGCGGTTCGGTCATCGAGTAGGTCGACGAGATTTCTCCAGCCAGAAGCGGCTCCAGGTATCGAGCCTTCTGGGCATCGGTTCCAAAGTGGGCGAGGATTTCGGCGTTCCCGGAATCGGGGGCCTGACAACCAAAGACCGAGGGAGCAAAAGAAGACCGGCCGAGTAGTTCGTTAATCAGAGCCAATTTCACCTGGCCGTAGCCCTTACCCCCTAGGTGCGGCCCGAGATGGCAAGCCCAGAGTTCCCGTTCCCGAACCCGGTCCTGTAGTGGCTGCACCAATGCCTGAGCCGTCTTGTTGGACTTGTCGAACGGCGACACAGTGTCCCGAAAGTAGAGGTCGAGCGGTTCGATTTCCTCCCTTATGAATCCGTCGATCCAGTCCAACTTCTCCTGGAACTCAGGTTCGACCTCGAAATCGATCGCCATAGGGGACTCCAGGTCGCTCGAGCGGGGGTCGTCCGAAACCTACCCTTTTCCTGCGGTCACTTTCGAATTCAAGAGTCCAGTCGGCCTAGGTCAGATGGTCCGGACCAGTTCGGCGGCCCGAGCGGCCAGGTCCAGAACGACACCGCCGAACGCTTCCATCCTCGGGTTGTCGGCCCCCCCATTTACATAGCGGGCATAACCGCCTTCGAGCACGATGGCCAGCTTAAACCGGGCGAGGACGACGTAATAGTCGATGTCATCGACATCGCGACCTGACACGGTGGCGTAGTGGTCAAGAAGGGCATCTCGGTCCGGCATTCCCGTGTAGTCCACATACCCGCCAGTGCGAATCTCGCCCTGATCCGGCCAGCCCATCACCACCCAGGCCAAATCCAGAAGAGGGTCACCTATGGTGCCCATCTCCCAGTCGACGATTGCTGCCAACCGAGCCGGTCCACCATGATGGAACATGACGTTGGCGAATTGATAGTCACCGTGCATGATCCCCGGCTGGTAGTTGCGCGGACGGTGGCCCCGTAGCCAGTCACCCGCCTCGTTCAGGCCGGGGATCTCCCGAAACTCGAACCGTCTGAGATGTGCGTACCAGCGATCAACTTGGCGATCGTGGAATCCTTCAGGTCGGCCAAGTCCTTCCAATCCTCGGGCCTTCCAGTCCACCCGGGACAGTTGTGCGATGGCGTCGACTAGTTCGAAAGCAAGGCCCTGGCGGGCCCCTAGGTCGGAACCGAAGGGTTCAGGCCAGTGGGGTTCGCTGATCGGCGACCAGCCGTCGACAAAGTCCATTAGGTAGAAGTTGGCACCCAGCACGGCTGGTTCGGCACAAACCGCTCGAACTGCAGGATGAGGGACGTTGCTGTCAGCGAGTGCCTCGAGAATCCGGTATTCGCGCAGCATTGTTTCGTTACGACCCTCGGGAACCACTCGGGGTGGCCGGCGCAGAGCCCAACGGTGTTCGCCTCGTTTAATTTCGAAAAGTTCGTTGGATGCGCCACCAGTGACGAAGGTGGCCTGGATTTCGTTGCCAGAGCCGGGTAAGCCCTCGGCATCCATCCACTGCCCGAGACGGTCGGGATCGATCAGGCCCCGGGTGCGGTCACCGTCCCCGGGTGGGTCAGCCTCGTCAAGCACCTGAATCGACCAATCTGCTGGCAGGGTAGGGAGGAGTTGAGAGCACGTCTGGTTCACCACTAGTTACCGCCACCACGTCCCGGTGATCGCCGTCGGTGACGCTCAACACCATGCCGGTCACCAAGGTGAGGTCCTGTCCCCTTTGGGCGTCGATTATTGGCGTTTCGTATCCCATGCCCAGACCGCGAACCAGCCACGGCCCGGTTGACGATCGAGCAAGATCCTCATGAGTGGCGCCATCGCGACAGGCGTCGACCAACGTTGGTGCATGTTCGCGTCGGCCGTCGACGAACCGGCCTCCGACACCACCCTCGTAGAGGTCGACCACCACTCCCAAATCGACCACCGTGGTGTCGCCCTCGCTGCGGACCACCGGTTTGGAAGACGGGATCGTGGCACCCAGGGCAGCCATTGCAACTAGGGCGGGCGCTATCGGGGTCGGATCATCGGGTCGGTCCAGCACCGCTTCCACCCCGGACCAGGCCACTTGGCAGGCAGACCGGACGAGTTCGATTTCCTCGACCAACTTGACCGTTCGCACTCGGGCCATCAGGTCATCGCACGGCACGATTTGGGCGTCTGGGGCGAACCGGGCGGCAGCTCGGATGAAGCCGGGTGAGCAGGCATCCACACCGATGCGGCGAGCGGTGCTCAGGCCCCCTATGGCGGCCATTGAGGAGGCCATGATCTTTGGATTCCACGTGATCGGATAAAGGTCGTCGAACACTACGGATGTAGGGACTCCGGCGTCCCAACTGGAAAGCAGGTGAGTTCGCTGTGTCTTGGCCATCAGGACACACCCGGCTCCAAACGGTCGGGTTCCAGACGTCCACAGGCGGGCCATTCCGGTCGAGTAGCCAACGTTGTCCTGCCGACCCAAGACCAAAGCATCCACCTCGCGCTCTGACATGGCGTCCAGGACACGGCGGCGACGGGCCACAACCAGTTCAGTTGTCATGGCTTGAACGGCAAGTGGCTTGGCCATCCGCCCAACGGTCGCCAACCGGTGTCGGTTATCGCCACGACCTCCTCGGCTCGATACCCGCCGATCCCGTCTTCCCACACCACCGGCTCGAGGACCAGCACCATCCCGGGTTCCAACACGAATTGCTCGTCGAATTCTTCGCCTAGGTCAGTACCGACCATCGGCATCTCCGCGCTTTCAACCCCGAGGCCATGGGCCAGGTAGAAGTGGGGCAGCCACGGAACGCTTCCTCGGTCCGCCCCGATGGCCGCCCGCCCCACTTCGGCCAGGGTGACCCCGGGGCCCATGGTCGCCAGAGAGGCTTCCATCACCGCTGACCAACGCCTGAACAGTCCTTGTTCGGCCGACGACGGGTCCCGTCCGACCACCCAGGTACGCCCGTAGTCAGACGCGTAACCCTCCACGCCAATTCCGGTGTCGACCCACACGAGGTCCTCCTCGTTGAACAGCGGATCTCCAACCCCGGTAGGGAATGCCACGTGGCCGGTGGAGGTCCTGGGTCCATCCGAAAGGTTCCGGGGCATGGGTTGGAATATCGGGTCGATCAGAACGTCGTCGACTCCAAGTTGACGAACTCGGCTGCTGAACAGCCCTGCTAGCTCCGATCTTCGAACACCGGGAAGGCAGGCAGTCCGCACCTCTTCCATGGCTACCTCGTTGATCCGTTGTGCCTGGTCTATACAGGCCAGCTCATCTTCGGTTTTCACCAGGCGAGCGGGGCCGAGAACCCGCCCAGCATCAACCAGATCAAAGCCGTCAAGGAGTCCTGAACGGAGCATCGCCCCCGTGACTTCGTCGACGGCCAGCCGACTGGTGCCACTGGTTCCAGCGACCATGCCGATTGCTTCGACCAAACCTGCAACCGACTCGTCTAGTTCCGGGAACACCGACGGGTGGATCTCCGCGGCAAGGTCTGACGACGGATGATCGGTGAAGAGGTGGACCGGCCCTTCTTGGCCGATGACAGCCACCGGCCGCTGGTAGACGGCATGGGTCGAGTCAACCGCCGGACCGACATGCCCGGAGGCGTAGGCGACATGGGGGTCATGGAGTAAGACGGTGGCGACTACGTCCTGGGCGGCCATGTGGTGTCGGAGCCGGGCCAGCCGCTCGCGCCGCATCCTGCCAACGTCGTAGGTCAGATGATCCTCTACCGGCATCACTCTCCCAGAATGCCTCATCCTGAGCGACGGTGGCACTATCTAGGGTTCGATCCCGTTGGTCAGATCACCCCCGCGGCTCGGAATTCGCCGAGTTCGTCTTGCGTAAGCCCCAGCACTCCATTCAGTACTTCGTCGGTGTGTTGACCTAGTCGCGGTGCCCCAGCTGGGGCGTTCGGTGGTTGACCGGAGATCCTGGGGAATGGTGCCTGCTGTCGGACTGCTCCGATCACCGGATCGTCGACGACCAGAATGTCCCCTCGGGCCACTACATGCTCGTCTGCCGAGAGGTCTGCCGCGTCATAGGCGGTACCCACGATCACGTCGTGCGCAATGCATAGTCGTTCCACCTCATCGGCATCACGCTGGGCCACCCAGGCGGCCACAATGGCGTTGATTTCGCTGTTATTGGCTGCTCGAGCAGAGGGGTTGGCGAAGCGCTCATCGTCAACAAGGTCGGGGCGGTCCATGGCCTGGCAGAGGCGGGTGAAGCTGACTTGAGCGGCACCTACGATGCACACGTAGCGCCCATCTCGGCTGGGGTAGTTGTCGAGTGGCGCGGCGTAGTCGAGGCGGTTGCCTCGGCGTGATCGGACGGTCCCGAGGCGGTCGTAGGCGGCAATGGTCCACTCAAGGATCCGCAGGGCTGAGCCGTAGAGGTAAGCATCGATGACTCCGCCTCGGCCGGTCCCTTTGGCGTCGCGTTCGTAGAGAAGTCCCATGGCCGCCTGAGCTGCAAACAGGGCGGTGAGGTAATCGGTGACCGTTACGCCCGGGCGAACCGGTGGGCGGCCTTCCTCCCCGGTGAGGTGGAGCAGTCCACCGTAGGCCACCCCATTTCGGTCCAGCCCCGGGCGTTTGGACTTCGGCCCGTCCTGACCGAAGACGCTGATACGCACAGTGACGAGGCGCTCATCTAGTCGGCCCGGATCGATGTTCCAGCGTTCCAGTGTCCCGGGGCGGAAGTTCTCGCACACGACGTCCGACCGGGCGGCCAGATCGCGGAAGACCCGTTGGCCCTCTGGATGGGAGAGGTCCAGAGTCACCGACTTGCGACCCCGACCTTCGACGGCCCAGTAAAGCGAGTGAGGACCGTCGGGCCCGTCGACGAAAGGCCCCAGGTCCCGCAGCGGGTCGCCCTGGCCGGGCTTTTCGACCTTGATCACCTCTGCACCTTGCTCGCCCAGTAGCCCGGCGCAGAATGGAGCCGCGACCCGGGTGCCGAGGTCCAGGACCCGTAGGCCCTCCAGTGGGCGGCGGGTCATGCCGGCTTCTGGTCGGATTCGGGGTCGCGGTGTTCGGCAAACACCTCGGTCATCGAGGACATTTTCTGGCGGGCCTCTAGAGCATCGAGCGCGGTGGCCGTGCCGTGCATCCAGTGGTGGGCCTGGAAGTGGTAGTCGTAAGCGTTCCGCTGGCCTTGGAGGTCGAGGGTCTTGTTGATCGATCGTTTCACGACTTGTGCGGTTGCCGGCGGAACCCTGGCGATCGTCTCAGCCATCTCACGCACCGTGCTGCTCAGGTCGTCGCGGGGGACAACCCGATTGACCATTCCGAGGCGTTCGGCCTCGACGGCGGTCAGGACCGACGCGGTGAGAAGGAACTCCTTGGCCTTGCGGGCCGGCATCTCCCATGGTTCAACCAGGATCTCCACTGCGGCTCCCGTCATGCGGAGCACTGGGTTCTGGAAGGACGCGTCGTCGCTGGCCACGATCAGGTCGCACATGCAGGCCAGCATCAAACCGGCGGCGATACATTTTCCCTGTACTGCGGCGATGGTGGGTTTCCGGAAGTCACGGATGCGCAGACAGCGGTCGAAATACATGACCTTCTCGTGGTGGTACTTGCCTTCAGGGGTTTCGCGCATGAGCCGCCACTCGTCGGGTTCGGTATCGCCAACTAGTGCCTTGAGGTCGTGGCCCGAGCTGAAGTGTTTACCCCTTCCGGCTAAGACAACCACCCTCACCAGGTCGTCAGCGTCGGCCAGGTCGAAGGCTGCATCAACTTCGTCGATGAGTTGGGTGTTCTGGGCGTTGGCCATCTCGGGTCGGTCAAGGGTGATAGTGGCCACAGGGCCCGTCACCTCGTAGATGATCGCTTCGAACTTCGGCAGGCTTTTGTTGGACAAGGTGGTCTCCTCTCAGCCCCGTCGCTCTCGTGGCAGACCGAGCGTGCGCTCCCCGATGATGGTCCTCTGGATCTCACTTGTGCCAGCGAAAATCGACGCTGCCCGGTAGTAGAGCCAGGATCGCTGCCATCGACCATCGCCCGGATTGTCGGTCGCGCCCTTCCAAAGGGGGGCCGCGTCGGCTAAGACCTGCATCGCCGTGGCGTGGAAGCGCTGGCTCATCTCACTCCAATAGAGCTTGGCCGTGGTCGTCTCACCACCGGGAGTTTTGCCGGATTGTAGACGCGACAAGGCCCGCCAGTTCTGGAGTTGGAACACTCGAAGCTCGACAAAGGCCTGGGCAAGGCGGGATGAGGTGCGCGAATCGCTGCCTATTCCGGACCGCTCGGCCAGGCGGACAAGTTCATCGAGCAGTTGCGAGTGGATAACCAGTTGCCGGGGGTTGGTGCCTCGTTCGTGAGACAAGGTCGATTGTGAAACCGACCATCCTGCGTTCTCCTCGCCTACCAGTTGGTCGTCGGCTACGAACACCTCGTTGAAGAACACCTCGTTGAATTCAGAATCGTCGGTCATCTGGCGGAGCGGCCGGACTTCAATCCCCGGAGAGTTCATGTCAACCATGAAAATGGAGACGCCCTCCCTTTTCGGCAACTGGGGTTCGGTCCGGGCCAGACACAACCCCCAGTCGGCGAATTGCGCGTAGGAGGTCCAGACTTTCTGGCCGGCGAGTATCCAACCTCCGTCGACCCTGGTCGCCTTGGTCGCTACGGAGGCAAGGTCACTGCCTGCATCCGGCTCGCTGAACAGTTGGCAGAAGAGCTGGTGGGCCGGGAGGATGGCTGGCAGCCATCGGGCCTTTTGGTCCTCTGTCCCGTGGGCGAGAAGGGTGGGTCCGACCAGGTTGACTCCGATTCTGCCTACCAGCTCAGGTGCCCGTGCCCGCGCCAATTCTTCTTGCACGATGAAGTGGTGGAGTGGTTCGAGGCCCCGGCCCCCGTACTCACGTGGCCACGACACGCCAACCATTTGGGCGCCGGCCAGCTTCTCCTGCCAGTCCCTCAGGAAAGCCACCTCTTGGTCCAGGTCGTCGAACATGGGTGGGAAGCCAACTCCGTACTCCCAGGGCAGTTCGCGTTCGAGCCAACTCCGGCACTCCGCCCGGAATTCCTCCTGGCTTGCAGTTGGAGCGAGGTCCATCTGGTCAGGTCTACCAGTTCCGGTCTGGGCGACGCGACGCTTCGAGGAGGGCGGCGTCTGTTCTACGATGCGCGGCGTTCATGGACTTCGACCTTTCTTCCGACCAAGTCGCCCTGCGCGATGCAGCATCTGGGTTCCTTGACGATCGGTGCACCAGCAGCCACGTCCGGTCGGCAGCCGATCGCGGAGGATTCGACCTCTCCCTGTGGACCTCAATGGTGGACCAGGGGTGGATTTCAATAGCGACCTCCGAGTCGGCGGGTGGCTTGGGTATGGGAAGCGTCGAGGCCGCGGTACTTCTCGAACAACTCGGACGGTACCTGGCTCCCGTACCACTGAACCAGCATCTGAACGCTCTCCACGTTCTGGCCGACACGCCCTGGTCCGAAGGCCTGCTCGAGGGATCACTCATCGCAACAGTGGCTCGGCGGTCGCTGGAACGAAACGCCAATGGCTCTGTCACCGGTTGTCCCGAACCAGTGATCTACGGCGCGTTGGCCGACCTCCTCGTGGTGCCAGCCGGCGATGAACTGGTCGTTGTGGACCTGACCGCTATTGACCGAAAACCTGAGCCGGCCATGGACCGCACCCGGGAACTGGCCTGGATCGGAATGGAAGAGGTCCCAGCGGTAACCGTGGGCGACGCTTCGGCGGTTGCCGCCCACCTTGATCGCGGAGCGGTGTTCCACTCGGTAGAACTACTGGGTGCCGGCGAGGCGGTCATGGACATTGCGGTGGACTATGCCGGTCAGCGAGAACAGTTCGGGCAGCCGATCGGCGCCTTCCAGGCAGTCAAGCATCGCTGTGCCGACATGCTTGTCGACGTCGAAGGGATGCGTTCCACCGCCTACCACGCAGCGTGGTCGATCGGTGCTGGCGATTCGGACGCTTCGGTCGCTGCGGCGGTGGCCAAGATTTGGTGTAGCGATGCCGGCCTTCGGGTCGCCGAGTCGGCCCTCCAGGTCCACGGGGGCATTGGCTTCACCTGGGAGTCGGACGTCCACCTGTACTTGAAGAGGATCCAACTCGACCAGGTGTCCTTCGGCGACGCCGAGCACCACCGGGCGCGCCTTGGGGCGACACTCCGCCAGCGAGTCGGCGACGGTATACCCATCCTGTAATCCCTCTGCGGGGCTGGGTGTCGCCTCGGCCTCTGACCCGGGTCTACTCAGGGACGAACCAGGACCTTCCCGGCTACCTCGCCGGCGCGTAGGCGCACCATGGTGTCAAACAGGGCGTCCAGGCCAACGGACTCGGGCTCGATGAGGGCGTCGAGAGGTAGCAGGCCGGAAGAGATGAGATCCAGAGCCGACGCGATCCCATTGGCGCCATAGGTGTAGGCCCCGGTAACCACTAGTTCGTTGAGGATGATCCGGTTGCTGTCCAGCCGAGGGAAGTCCATTCCAGTACCCACAAGGACCATTCGTCCGCAGGCCACCAACTGGGCCAGTCCAGATTCTGCCGCCGTCCGAATCCCAGAGGTTTCGATCACTACATCGACTGGCTCATCGACCGCTCTCCCCGGATGCCATGGGGACTCCAGGTCAGAGGGTTCGAGCACCGTCGCCCCCAGGCGGAGAGCTAGATCGCGTCGGAGAGGCGATGGCTCGACGACCACCACGCCGTCGTGCCCTTGGGCTACCAGAGCGGCTACCGCGGCCGCCCCTATGGGGCCACATCCTGAGACCATGACCCGATGTTTCGAATCGACGCCGGCAAGATCGAGTGCGTGAAGGGCTACGGCTAGAGGCTCGGCATAGGCGGCCGCCCGGGCTTCTACTCCGGAGGGAACCGGAACCGCCCGGTCGCTACCGATGACCACGTAGTCGGCGAACGCACCGTGGGGCTGTTCCAACCCGGCGGTGGGTCGTTCCTCACAGAGGTTGGTCCGGCTGGCCAGGCAGGCCTTACACCGACCACATGCGTGACCCGGATGGCCGACTACCAGTGTGTCGATCTCCAAGAGGACATCGGAGCCGACCTCGACGACTCGACCTGACCATTCGTGGCCCCCGATGCTGCCTGACGCTCCCCACTCGTCAAGAACGTCATGGAGGTCGGTCCCACACACTCCGCAGTATTCGACGGCTATTCGCACCTCGGACGGCCCGACCCGTGGCACGGCTATTTCTGCCACCTCGAGGTTCCCCTTCCCGCGATAGATGGCCGCGCGCATAGTTCCTCTGGTCACTGAGGAGGCTCCAGACGGGACTGAAGTGCGGACCGGTCGAACTTGCCCGAGGCCAACAGCGGGAGCTCCTCGACCATCTTCAGGTATTCCGGCGTTAGGAATGGGGCTAGTCCCCGAGTGGCAAACCACGACCGACAGGTCTCGAGGTCGAAGTGGTCAGATGTCACCACGAACGCTGCCACCCTTTCCCCGAGGCGGTCATCCGGCATGCCGACCACCACAGCCTGCTTGATTGACTGGTGGGCTTCAAGGTGCATCTCGACTTCCCGGGCCGAGATGTTCTCGCCGGCCCGAATTATCTGGTCGTTGGATCGCCCGGTGATGGTCAACCACTTCCCATCCAGTCGGCCCAGGTCGCCGGTCCGGAACCACCCGTCGACGAACACGCCATTGCCCTGTGTCGGTTCTAGGTAGCCGCGAGCAACCTCGGGTCCATGTACCCAGACCTCACCATGATCGTCGACCTGGATCTGGGTTTCGTCGAAGGATCGCCCGTCTGTGTAGGACATCTGCTCGGGGGGATCGTCGAACCGGCTGGTGGCAACAGTCGGGGCCTCAGTTGAGCCGTAGGACCGTTTGACGACTGCGCCGAGTTCGTTCCGGGCTCGTTCCACGAAGGCCGGCGTCACATCCGCCCCTCCGCAGGACAACATCCGAAGGGACCTCGTGCGTTGTGGAGAGAAGCCGGGGTCGTCCATCAGAGCCAGAAAGAAGGTCGGTGGGCCCACCATGTACGTGATTGCCTCGGTTTCGATCAACTCCAGGGCGTCGGCCGGATTCCAGTTGGGCATGAGCACGGTGCGCATGCCTGCTACCCCCGGGACCAGGACCCCATGAAGTAGGCCTGAAACGTGGGCCAGCGGGGCTGGCATGAGGACTGCATCCCCTGAGCCCAGACCGTGGACTTCGAGTAGCTGCCGGACCTTGTAGAGAAGGCCGCCGTGGGTGTGGATCACGCCCTTCGGGACACCGGACGACCCCGAGGTGAACATGACCAAGGCGTCATCGGAGGACGCCACGGGACCCGGTGGGACTTCTGGCCCGCCACGGAGGCATCTGACGTCCAGTACCCCAGGCAGCTCAGCTGCTGGGCTACCTGGACCGGCTACTCGAACAACTGGGTCCAACGCCTCGATGGCGGCCACCAACTGGGCCGACCCAGCCCGCGGGTGCAGGGCGGCAGCAATTGCGCCGAGCCGCCAGCAGGCCCGGTAGAGGGCCACGGCCTCAACGCCGACTGGCAACTGGAAGGCTACGCGATCTCCGTGCCCCACTGATCGTTCAGCTAGTGCCGCAGCTGTCGAAGAGGTGGTTGCCTCGAGTTCCGCGCTCGAGAACCGAATGCCATCCACCACGACCAGGTCGTCCCGTGCCGGTGCCCCGGCCAGGGCCTCAGTGAGGTTCACCCGCTTCCCGGGCTGGACGGTCGGCAGACCGGTTTCACTGCTCGCCGCCCAATGAGGGTGGGCCACTGAACACGATCTCCCGAGAGGCGAAGCGCCATCGGTCCGGGCAACGACGCATCGCGTCGAGGTAGCGGCCCGTCGACATGATGGTGTTGGTCCGGGAAACGAACATAAAGTCAGTGACCACCAGGGCTGTGTCGCCATCGACCTCGATGGCTGGCTCACTCAGAATGTGTCGTCCCCGGTCATCCTCCTGTTGCGTGGGCTCGATGAAACTCCGGACCTCATCTCGGCCCCGCAGGCGGTTGCCCATGACGATGAACACTACGTCCTCGTCGAAAAGGGCAATCCACTCGTCGAACCGGCCGTCGTCGAGAAGATGGCAGTAGTCGGCCAGCAGCCTGCGGATTGCCGACTCGTCATCGCTCATGCTTGGCGCCCTCCTGACTGACATGATCCTCCACGATCAGGGTTGCCAGCCAACCGGCACGGATTGGCCCCACGTGCTACGACAGGGCCATGGATCTGACCTTCACCGCTTCTGAGGAAGCTTTTGCCGCTGAGGTCCGGAGTTGGCTGGCCGAGCACGTGGAACACCCCGGGCCGTTTGGCTCGGTGGACGACGAGGTCGATTGGGGTCGGTCTTGGCAGGCCACGCTGGCCGCCGCTCGCATGCTGGCCATTTCATGGCCGGACTCTGTCGGTGGACGAGACGCGAGCCCGGTGGAGGTTGCCCTCTACAACATGGAGTACGCCCGGTCCGGGGCGCCTCAACCGATCAATCGCGTAGGGATCAGCCATGTCGGTCCGACCCTGTTGGCCCGGGGAACTCTCCAGCAACAGCAGCGGTGGATGCCGGCGATCCTGGACGCCTCCGAACTCTGGTGCCAGCTGTTCAGCGAGCCCGACGCTGGCTCCGATCTGGCGGCCCTGCGGGCTCGGGCCGAGCCGACTGACGGTGGCTGGCTGGTTAGCGGCCAGAAGGTCTGGACGTCGTATGCGCGGCACGCGACGTGGGGCATTGCGCTGGTCCGCACGGATTCCGATGCACCCCGACACAGTGGCATCTCATGTATGGCGATCGCCATGGACGCTCCAGGCGTCGACATTCGCCCCTTGCGTCAGATAACCGGTGAGTCGGAGTTCAACGAGGTGTTTCTCGACGAGGTGTTCGTCCCCGAGGATCAGCTCATCGGCGGCCTCCATCAGGGCTGGGCAGTGGCCAGTACCACGCTTGCCCACGAGCGGGGTGTCGGGTTCCCCTTCAAGGAACAGGTTGTCCACGAGGTTTATCTGGAAGATTTGGTCGCCCTGGCCTCTCGTAGTGGACGGCTCGGCGAGCCGGCTGTCGACGACGCCTTGGTCGACGCCCTGGTTCTTGTGAGGATTCTGCGCCTCTACAACTGGAGGACCTTGTCGCGTTTGGCTCGCGGGATCGAACCCGGCCCCGAGTCGAGTCTGGTCAAGTTGGCTTGGACCGAGATGACCCAACGCTTGTCCAGCGCGGCCCTGGTTGTACTCGGAGACCAGGCTCCGCTATGGCCGACCCCTGGGGGTGATCTGGCCGCTGGGACCTGGCAACGCCAGTGGCTGTGGAGCAAAGCCGCAGGTATCGCAGGCGGGACTACCGAGGTGCAACGAACGATCGTTGCCGAGCGGCTTCTTGGCCTTCCTCGAGCCGCAGCAGATTAGGAGGCGTAGCGTTCGGCCAGCATCCCGACAAGCCTCCGCAGGTCAATCTTGCCGCTCTCCAGCCAGGGGAGATCCTCCGGACTGTCGTAGATAGCCACGTGTCGGGGCACCTTGTAGGAGGACAGGTCTCCTCGCAGGCGCTCCAATACCTCCTCTGAATCAACGGACATCCCGGGACGGAGGACCACTGCTGCTGCCACGTCTTGGCCTCGTTCGGTATGGGTTACTCCAGCCACGAAGGCGTGCATCACCTCGGGTTGCTCCTCGATGACCAACTCGACTTCGCGCGGCATGACGTTCATACCAGAGGTCTTGATCTGGTCACCCATACGCCCCTTGAAGTACAGGTGTCCGTCAGCGTCAAGGTGGCCTACGTCGCCGGTTCGGTACCAGCCGTCAGGCATGAAGACCGCATGATTGGGCGTCCCTACCAGCCCCAGCATCAGGGGATAGCCGCGGATCCAGATCTCCCCCAGACCCCCCTCGAGGACCTCCTCGCCGGTGGATGGGTCCACGATCCGGTGTTCGATGCCCGGCACGGCCCGGCCGAACGACCCGCGTTTGGCCTCAGGGAGGGCGCTGCCAATCAGCTCGATGGAGTGAGGGCCGAGTGATTCGGTCATGCCAAGAGAGTTAGCCCGTAGTTCTGGGTCACCGACTCGTAGGTCCGGGGGGAGAAGAGCGTCGAGGCTCCCGCCTCGGACTGCCGACAGGTCCCGGGTCGGGAACGACGGATGTTCGGTGAGAGCCTGGCTCATGTGAGGCCAGCCAACCACGTGGGTGACCTTCTCAGCCTCGATGAGGTCGAGGGTTGCGCCAGCCTCGAAACGCTCCTCAAACACGACAGTGGCCCCGGCGTGCATTGCTGAGACAAGGGTGTAGGTCAAACCACCCACCCAGAACAGTGGCATCGGTGTGTAGAGGACGTCCCCGGGGACTAGGTCGCGGAAGGGTAGGAGGTTGTAGGGGTGTCGTACGACGCCACCATGGCCATGGATCACCCCCTTCGGCTCGGCGGTGCTACCCGAGGTGTACATGACCAGCATCGGATCATCGGGTCCGACCGCGGCCTCTGCAATCACCAGGTCGGTGTTGGTGGTGCCCGAGGCATCAACTAATAGGTCCTCGACCGTCGATGTCCAACCCCGATCGGTCCCGTTCCACACATAGACTTTGGCCAGGTCCGGATGACTGGCTATTTCGATCCCACCACGGCGCTGGAAAGCCAGGTCGGGAATCGCGGTTTCGAGATCCTCGGGGTAGCGGCGACCCAGATAGCCGTCGGCGGTTACCAGAACTTCAACCCCTGAGTGGCCGAGAGCCCAGCTGAGTTCTCTAGGCCGAAGGTAGGTGCTGAGCAGGGTGGTCACAGCTCCGATACGGGTAGCAGCCAGCCAGGCAACTACCCAATCAGGACCGTTGGGGGCGAGAAGGCCCAATCGGGTTCCCCGGGTCACGCCACTGGTTAGGAGAGCGCGGGCCATTTCGGCTGACTGCTGCTCCACCTCACGGTAGGTGACTCGCTGGTCGTCGAGAATGACCAAGATCCGGTCTTCCCAACGGTTGGCCGCATCACGAATCAGGCCCGCAGCCGTCGCCTCATGGTCCGGAAACTGGACCCGTCGTTCGTCCGAGGCCGGAGAATCAGCCACGTTCTGGTGCCGGGCCTCAGCCGGCCCCGACGAGGCGGCAGGCGTTATCACGCATCACCTTCCGTACTTCGTCGTCGGTGAATCCTTCCAACTCGTCGACGAAGTTCAACGGTTCGGAAAGGCCTTCAGCGTGGGGAAAGTCCGAGCCGAATAGCAACCGGTCGACACCTAGTAGGTCCTTCAGGAGAGGCATGTCGTCCTCGAAGTACGGAGACACCCAGACGCTGGTTAGGAAACGTTCGACAGGATGGCTGGAGAAGGCGAATGGCATCTTTCCGTGGGCGGTTGTCAGATGCCGGAACAACTCGGGCACCCACATGCCGCCATTTTCGATCGACACCAACTGGAGTTCTGGGAAGCGGTCTAGGGCTCCATGGCAAATGAGTGCGGCGAAGGTGTCGGAGATACTGCGGTCGGCGAAGGCCACCAGAGGGAAGGCTGAGTGCCGGAAGGCTTCGAACTGTCCGGTTCCCGACTCCCAGACCTTGGCGTATTGGCTCGTGCCGCTGAGGCCGGCGTGGAAGGCCACTGGGACTCTGGCCTCCTCCAGCCTGGCCCAGGCCGGGTCGTAGTCGGCCATTCCCGGAGAGCGGTACCCGTCGTCTGTCGGTACAGGACCGGGCACCATCGTCACGATCCGAGCTCCCATGGAGAGAACCCGATCGATCTCGGTCACGGCGCTGTCGGGGTCGGCCAAGGTAATCATGGGCGCAGCGAACAACCGTCCGTTCCGGTCAAATCCCCAGTCCTCGTCGAGCCAGGAGTTGAAGGCGGCAAACGCTGCTTGCAGGGCCGGGGTGTCGTGCTTGAGTGCTTCCTGCATGCCAACCCCGAGGGTGGGAAAGAGGAAGGCCGATTCCAGGCCCTGATCGTCCATTACAGCAAGTCGGGCGGCTGGGTCCCGGAACTCTGGATGCTCGGAGATCGGGTCGAGGTCGCCGAACATGGTGGCTAGGTCCAAGCCCTCGGTGTTGCGGCCCCTGAAGTAATCCTCGAGGCTGCCCGGCCGGGCGATTGGGTCGAAGGAGGGGTTCGGGATGAACTTGTTGATCCGGCCACCTACCAATAGGCGCTTCTTCCCGTCCACCTCTGCCCACTGCATGCACCGTTTGGCCATCGAGGGGTGGATGTGCCTGGTGAAAGCATCTTCGGCTTCGTAGTAGTGGTTGTCGGCGTCAAAGGCACGGAAGTCCGGTCGAGCCATTCGGCGAGCGTACTCCCGTGTCCTCTCCGGATCGAAGGCCACGGACGGCTACGACCCCACGTTGTCTCCCCACTAGTGTTGGCTGGCGTACTCGCCGATGATCGTAGGTCGCTGTGGAACACATCCGTTACGAGGTGGACGGCCCGATCGGGGTGATATCCCTCGACCGGACTGAGAAGGCCAACGCGGTCGACCAACAGGCGTTGGATGAGTTGAACATGGCGTTTGAGGCGGCGGCGACCGACCGTGAGATCCGGGTAATCGTCCTGCGAGCCGAGGGCAAGCACTTCTGCGCGGGCCATGACATCACGGCCAGCAACACAGCGGTCGGTCGAGAGGCCGGGGAGGCCACGCCCCAGACTGCGGTTGATTGGGACGTTCGAGGCCTTCAGGCCATCTACGAGTGGGAGACAATCCATTACCTGGGCTACAGCCGCCGGTGGCGCGACATTCCCAAGCCGACCATTGCCGCTGTGCAGGGTCAGTGCATCGCCGGTGGCTTGATGCTTTGCTGGCCCTGTGACCTGATTGTGGCTGCCGACAACGCCCGGTTCTCTGATCCCGTCGTGCGTATGGGCATTGGTGGGGTGGAATACCACGCCCACACCTGGGAAGTGGGTGCTCGGAAAGCCAAGGAGATGCTGTTCACCGCCCAGCCGATCACCGCACAACAAGCCCTGGAATCCGGGATGGTTAATCGGGTTGTGCCCCTTGACGACCTGCTTTCTGAAACCATGGACCTAGCCGGCCAGATCGCCGAAATGCACCCGTTCGCCCTCGCCCAGGCCAAGCGGGCCGTCAACCAGACCCTTGACGTACAGGGCTTCTATAGCGCACTCCAGTCGGTGTTCGACATTCACCAGACGGGACATGGAAATGCCATGACTGTTGGCGACTACCCCATCCTCGTCAACCTGGACCAGATGAAGGACACCAACCGGAACTGAGCTAGCCCTCGGTCGCACCCACCCTCAGACGATCACCGGCACTCGGCTGAATCCAGCCACGTTGCTCATCTGGACCCGTTCCAGGCCGTCCTCAACCACAGTGAAGTTCGGCCACCGGTTCCGGATCTCGTCGAGAGCCACCGCGCATTCCATGCGGGCCAGGGCGGCGCCTATGCAGACGTGGACACCGTGGCCGAAGCTCAGTGCCAGACGCTGCCGACGTTCGATATCGAACAGTTCAGGATTTACGAATTCACGGGGATCGTGGTTGGCAGCCCCGGTTACCAGGAAGACAGGTTTTCCTGGCGGGATCCGCACCCCGTGCCACTGGGTCTCGTTGACCGACAACCTTCCCTGGTACTGGGATGGGGCCCAGTAGCGGAGAACCTCCTCCACCGCACCGTCGATCTTTGACGGGTCATCACAAACTTTCTGCCACTCGGCGGGATTCCGGTGGAACAGGACGGTTGCATTGCCCAAGGCCTTGGTAACCGTTTCGCTTCCCGCGGCCCCCAGCAGGGAACAGAACCCGGCGATCTCGTCATCGGTCAAGGAAACAAGGTCGCCGTCCTCGGTCTCGAGCCGTGCCTCGATCAGGGCACTGCACATGTCCTCAGCGGGCCTTTTTCGCTTGGTAGCGACGAAATCGAGGAAGTAGACGGCCTGGCCGATGGCTGCCTCGATCTGGGCCGGGCTGGCCTCCGACTGTCCCTCCTCCCGGTGCAGCATTGCGTCGGTTTGGAGTCGGATCATCTGCCGATCGGCCTCCGGGACGCCGAGGATGGCGCAGATGATCTCCACCGGGAAGGGCGCGGCAAAGTCCTCCACCATGTCGAACCCGTCTTGGTCCATCAGTGGGTCGAGGTAGCTACGAATGAGGACCCGGACCTTGTCCCGGTAGCCAGCCATGGCTCGGGGAGTGAAACTCCGGCTCACCAGCCTGCGATAGCGGTTGTGCTCGGGCGGGTCCATCATGATCATGCTGCGGTTGATGCCCGGGTCGAAGTCGGGGTCGATGAGATGCTCGTAGATCAGACCATGGGTCGAGGTGAAGTTTTCGGTATCGAGGTGTATGGCCACGATGTCCGCGAAGCGGCTGAAGGCGTAGAAGTCCCACCGGTCGCTATGGAAGCAGGGCGCCTCCTCGCGCATGCGGGCGTAGGTGGCGAACGGGTCGTCGAAGAACTCTCGGCTGAAGGGGTCGAAGTCGACGCTGGTCATGGCTTCCTCAGGCCGCTACGGGCCGGATCATCGATTCCTGGGCAAAGCTGGCCACCAACATTCCGTCCTTGTCAAAGGCGTTGCCGTACCCAAAGGCTCGGGCTCCGGCGACTGCTGGCGCCCGCTGGCTTATGAGGCACCAGTCATCGATCCGGAAGGGCCGGTGGAACCAGATCGAGTGGCCGGTGACCGCCGTGTGCAGGGTCTCCCCAGCGTCGGCCTGGCTGATTCCCTCGAGGGGACGAAGGGCCGTACCGATGACCGTCAGGTCGGTGGCGTAGGCCAGCAACGCCTGATGGTAGGCCGGCTTGTCGTCCAGATCGACACCGCCAACCCTGGTCCAGAAGGCGTACTCGGCCGGACCGACAGCCCGGTCCCGAAGGTTGACCGCACCGACCACTCGGGTCTCCCAAGGAATCATGGTCATATCTTCTGGTTCGGCATCGGCCGGATCCCCCAGGTTGGGAGCCGGTTCTTGATGCTCCGGACCGCCCTCGGGGACATGGAGCGAGGCTTGGGCCAGAAAAAACGGTCGGCCGTCCTGCTCGGCCGAGATACGTCGCGTGGCAAACGTCCGCCCAGTGTGGGAGGACTCGATTTCGAATGAGAACGGCTTGGCTAAGGATCCTTCGCGGGGAAACAGACAGCCAAGAGAGCGGATTGTCCGGCCCGCAGCCGTCGCCGTGGCCAGGATGATGGTCTGGGCTAGGAGTTGCCCACCAAAGATCCGGTGGTAGTCCATTGGGAGGTTGGGGGCAGTCCATGAACCGGGGGTGGTTTCGGTCGGTTCCAGGCAGCGGAGGAGTCCAGCTAGGTCTACGGCGGTCATTGGATCAGGTCGGGGTGGTCGGCTTGAACAGCGGTACGAAGTAGTCACCGCTTTCCTCGAAGGTCACCTCGACCGTCGCGCCTACGCAGATGGCATCAAGTTCGCAGCCGACGATGTTGGTACCCAGCCTGATAGTGGGGTCCTCGTCGATCTCGACGAAACCGAAGGCGTAGGGCGGGTCGAAACCGGGCATGAATGGTTGGTGGTTGATGGTGAACGCGGCCACCGTTCCCCGACCACTCACCACTTTCGGTTCAAGTTCCCGGCTGTGGCAGTAGGGGCACACCGGTGCGGGCGGATGGTGCAGTCGCGAACAGTCGTTACACCCCGCAATCCGCAGGTGCCCGTCGGCCCCCGACGTCCAGTAGAACCCGTCCTCGGGCCCCGGGTCGACAAAACGGGCCGGGGTCCCGGTCACGTCAGCCCCCGGGTGAGCAACAACGCCCCGCACTCCGGACCGCCACCTGCACCAACGACTGCCACCTCGGCATCCTCAACCTGCAAGTGGGCTCGGCCACGTAGTTGCATCACTGCCTCGTGGAGGAACCCGAAGCCGTGCAGGCGCCCCCCGGAGAGCTGCCCTCCCCAAGTATTGAGCGGCAGGGAACCGCCATGGGCGATCTGGATGCCGTCCTCAACGAAGGGTCCGCCTTCACCTCTGGGACAAAAGCCCATGGCTTCGATCCAAGCCAGGGTCAACCAACTAAACCCGTCGTAGAGCTGCGCCGTGTCGACGTCTTCTGGATTGAGTTCAGTCCGCTCCCAGAGCGACGCCGCCGAGTCGCGCATAGCCATAGTGGTCAGATCATCGAACTGGTCCCAGGATGGACGGCCTCGGTGAGCGGTCCCCATGGCGTTGATCTGGACCGGGACCTCGGGGGCGTCCCTGGAATAGTCGCGGTGCGAAACGACAACTGCAGTGGATCCGTCGCAGGGCACGTCACAGTCGTAGAGGCCGAACGGTTCGGATATGGGCCGGGCCGCCAAGTAGTCGTCCATGGTCATGGGTTCGGTGTAGACCGCCTTGGGATTGGATGCTGCATGGTTGCGGGCGTTGATGGCGATCGCTCCGAGTTGTTCCCGGGTCGTCCCGTAGTCGTGCATGTGGCGGTTTGCGTAACAGGCGATCCAGTTGGCCGCCGAGACGGCGCCGTAGGGGATCAGGTAGCGGAAGGCCGGTGGCAGACCGCCACCGGCGGTCGAGGCCCGTACCGGCCCACCGCTTCCCTCGACGACTGTACGGAAGACGAGTACGTGGCGAGCCAGACCAGCACCCACGGCCAGCACCGCCTTGTGTACGGCCCCCAGTTGTCCGCTGGTTTCGAGGCCTCCGTCTCGCCAGTTCAGCGAAAGCCGCAGAGCGTCGTGGAGTTCGGCGCCTGAGGCGCCGCCGAAGGGGCCGCCCGAGCCCGGGTAGGTGGATAGGCCATCGATGTCGTCAACCGACAAGCCTGCGTCGCCTACCGCTCGGAGAGCGGCTTCAATGGTGAGGTCCAGACCCGAGCGGTGGAGCCGACGGCCGATATCGGACTGCGCAGCTCCGGAGATGATCGCTCTTCTTTCCAGCGGTTCGTCCATCACCCGTCCTCACCGGTAGTGAACATCTGGCCGACCATCACGTCGGTTGCTTCATCGGCAGGACCTTCCCACTCCACAGCACCATGGCCCAGCACAGCTGTCCGGTCACAGAGTTGGAGGGCATGTCCAACCTGCTGTTCCACGATGAGTACCGCCGTTCCAGCTTCTCGGATGGCTCGCAGGGACTGGTAGACCTCGTCAATGATGATAGGAGCCAGTCCCAACGAGGGTTCGTCGGCGATCAGTAGCTTGGGAGGATTCACTAGGACTCTGGCCATGGAGAGCATCCGCTGTTCTCCGCCTGAAAGGGTGCCGGCCATTTGTGACCGGCGGTTACCCAGCTGCGGAAACAGGTCATAGGCTCGATCTAGGGCACAACTGAGCCCAGAAGCACCGTGAGTTCGGCGAAAAGACAGCCTAAGGTTTTCGGCGACGGTCAGTGTGGCGAACACGGAGCGACCCTCCGGGGCATGGGCCACTCCGGCGCGTGCATATTGGTGGGGTCGGGCTCCGGTCAGGTCTTCGCCGTCTACCAGCACGGACCCGGAAGTCGGGACGACCAGGCCGCTAGCTACCCGGGCCACGGTGGTCTTACCAGCGCCGTTGGATCCCAGAAGGGCTAACGATCCGCCGGCTTCCACTGTGAGCGACACTCCGAACAGGGCTCGGAACGGACCGTATGAGGCGGATACCCCACGAAGCTCCAGAACCGGGCTCACCGGCCGACCTCGAGGTCACCCAGGTAGGCCCTACGGACATCAGCGTCGGCCATCATCTCTTTGGTCGGCCCGTTGGCAATTAGTCGGCCGAAGTCGAGGACGTAGGTCCGGTCGGTGAAGGCGGCTACTAGTTCTACGTCGTGTTCGACAAGTAGGACGGCGAACCCCTTCTCTCGCTGAATCTCGGCCAGGGTGGCGGCAAGGGCGTCAGTCTCTGCCCGGTCAAGGCCGGACGATGGCTCATCTAGGAGGAGCAGCCTCGGTCCGGTTACCAACGCCCTACCAACTTCAACCAGGCGACCCTGGCCCAGGCTCAGGGTTTCGATGGGCTCCTCGGCTAGGTCGGTCAACCCTAGGAGGTCTAAAACTTCGGCACAGCGGCGGATCTCGTCCGAAGTCGGACGGCCCCGTCCAAGGAGGTCCTTCCAGAGGGCGCCGTTGCCCTGACGGACCCGCTCGGCGATCAGCAGGTGTTCGGCAACACTGGTGTCGCTGAACAGTTCGATCCTTTGGAAGGTGCGTCCCATGCCCATGCGGGCCCTGCGGTGTACCGGCAGGGACCCCAGGTCGACCCCGTTGAGGATCACCGAACCGGAGTCAGGGCGAAGGGTGCCCAGTATGCAGTTGAACAACGTCGTCTTACCGGCACCGTTTGGGCCGATAAGGCCCACACGCTCGCCCTCGACGACCCGGAGGGTGACGTCGTCGAGAGCCCGAATACCCGAAAACGACTTGGTGATTCCCACAGCATCGAGGAGAACGTTCATGGCGACGTCTCCTGGGAGGCCCGGTCACGCTCCCGCCGGTCGAAACGTTCGTTGAACCGACGAGTGGCCCGACGCTTCCCGTACTCGACCAGTCCCTCGGGGTGGCGGGAAAACTGGATAGAGGCCAGGCCGAAGAGGACGAATCTCCACTTCGGGGAGATCGGGAGTATGCCAGGCACCCACCCCCGAAAGATCCAGCGGAACACTTCGCCCCGGAGGACCAACGAATCGAAAAGAGAGAAGGCCGCCCCGGAATATGCGGCACCTTCGATGGTCCGGGCACTTAGGGAGACCACCAGAACCAGCCAGAAAAGGGCCGCGGTGGGTGAGAAGTTGTTCTGGTAGTTCACATTCTCCTGGTGGATGGCCAACAAGGCTCCACCGAAACCGGCGATGGCCGCCGAAACGGCAAAAGCGGTGACCCGGGCCCGGACCGGCGAGATGCCGATCGACTCGGCAGCCATTTCACTACCCCGAAGGGCGTGCAACATCCGGCCAGTGGTGCCCTCGCGCAGTTGGATCACGAGGAAGGAGACCACGGTGAAGGCCACCACGGCTAGGACCAGGAACAGGCGGTCGTCGGCAAAGTCCCAAGGGCCGATAGTCGGACGGGGAACCCGCGTTCCTTGGAAAAGCGAGGTTCCACCGCCGCCGATCCAAGAGAACTTGACCATCACCGCGTCGAAGAAGAAGGCGAAAGCCAGCGTTGCGATAGCCAGCCAGACGCCGCCAAGTCTGAGGACGGGCAGCGACAGCACAGCGCCGACAACAGCAGCCAGGGCGGCGCCTACCAGGGCGGCGGCGAGCACCGACAGGTCGTACCGGTCGGCTAGTTGGAACACCGTGAAGGCACCCACTGCGGCGAAAGCTCCCTGGCAGAGGGAGATCTGTCCGGCGAACCCGGTAACCACCGTGATGGAGAGGTAGATGATGGCCAGGATCACCGCCTGGGTGACGAGGAACAGCCAACGGACATCCGCTCGGAGGAGGACGGTCACTCCGATCACGCAGAGAAGAGAAACGGAGAACACGCGGGTAATCAGGGTCAGACGCCGGTTACGGGTTAAGGCGGCAAGTCCCGGGGGCGGTGGGTCCACCCCGCTCAGAGGGTCGACCACTCTGTGTTCCCTCCGGATTGCTGGCCAGCACACCAGCACGCCGAACAGGATCACAAAGGGCATCGACGGGGTCAGGTTCTCCTGGAAGGGTCGCAGCCACCCATGGTCTGCTGTCCAGCGGGGGAGGAACGTGTTGAAGAGGGCGATGAAGATGCCCAGTCCGAGTCCGCCTAGGAGCGCCCTAGGGAGGCTTGCCAGACGGCCGATGGCCGCCGCAGCGATGGCCACGATGACCAGGTGGAAGAAGTCCGGGGCCATGAGGGTGTTAAAACGGGGGGCGATCAGCACCCCGGCCATTCCCGCGAACAGGCTGGACAGTGCCCACGCGAAGGCCGACACCCGGTCGGCATTGATGCCACTCAACTCCGTCATTCGTGGGCTTTCCACTACGGCTCGCAGTGCTAATCCAAGTGAACTGAAGCGGAACAAGGCACCTAGAGCGGCCATACCGAACAGGGCCACCGCCATTTGGGCCAATTCGTCGCGGCTGAGTGGGTAGATGCCGAATGGGTCGTAGAAGACCGACGACCCCCCGGGGATGATGCCGGTTGGAGTCCGACCGGCCACGGCCGAGAATCCGGTCACCAACTCGAAAAGGCTGGGAAGTGCCACGGTCAACCCGATGGCAATCACGAGCTTGGCCACAGCCGAGGAGTTGCTCAAGTGCCGAAATATCAGCCGCTCTAGAACAAGCCCGATGAGTGGGGCAAGGATGAATACCGCCAAGATCAGCGCCGGGACGACCTGCCATTCCCATTCGTTTCGGGCCTGGAAGTACATGGCTGCCGACACGTAGGCCTGGGCACCGAAGGCCAGGTTGAATACCCCTGATGTCTTGTAGGTGAGGACGAACCCAAGGGCGATCAGCGCGTAGACGCTGCCCGGTGGGGCCCCTTGGAGGACGGCTCTGAGTAGATCCTCACCTGTGCTGGCGGCAAGGAGCACAGTCGGCGGCCGTCAGAATCAGTCGCCGAAGACGGTTTGGCTGGGCTCGGCCCAGTCGAGGGTCGTGTTGTCCCAGCAGAACCAGGGCGTTGCTGGATCGGCCACTGTTTCGAGGGCGCCTCCACTCATACGAACCGGAGCGAAGCATTCAAGCGCGTAGTCGTTGGTCGCATCCCCTTCCACTGGTGTGACGTGTTGTCGGCTCCAGTCGATCGGGACGATCAGCCCTCCCGCGTCGTACGCGGTTTGGCTGTTAAGGGCATCGATAGCCGACTTCTGATCGAAGACGGGTCCAGCGGAAAGGATGGCGGTATATGCCGCGTCGGCGTTGATCCATCCGACCATGGCCAACTCTGAGAGATCCCGGCCCAACTCGGCCATGGTGTCGATGAACGCCGTCTGCATGGTGTTGCCGGCATCGGCCTCGAAGGGCATGAACTGTGGGGTCACGAAGTCCCCGTCAAAGAGGTCGCCGGCTTCAGCTACGAACGGATGGTTGTAGGTATTGGGGTGGTAGAGCACCACGTCACCCATGCCCTGGCGGGCCAACTCCTGGGCCAGAGTCTTCATGGCGTTCAGGTCCATACAGGTGGAGATGAAGTCGACGCCCAACTCCTTCATCTGTGTCACCTCTGGAGCGATTCCATTGGGAAGCCCGTAGCCCATGCTGTCGTTGAAGTACGCCATCTCGGCACCGATGTCTGACGAGTAGAGGTCAATCGAGTCTGCAACCGACCGGGTACACACCTTCGAGTTCTCACTTACCCCGTAGCCCAGTGATGCCACCTTGGTGGCACCGGCGAGCTTCACCGTGTAGGGCACGGCCCGTTGGGTGCAAGTGGCGCACAGCGTTGCGATGTGACCGAAGATGTTGGTCCGATTGGCTGATTCTGTGGCGTGGATGTTCCAAGCGAAGGTGGGGATCCCATTGTCGTTCAGGTCTCCCCAGCCGTTTGCGATCAGGGTGGCGTTGAACACGCCGAAAACGTTGTCGGCGGAGATGACCTCCAGGGCCCGGACCTGATTGGAGAACAACTCGTCGTCAAGTACATAACCGACGCTCAGCTCGCGCCCGAACAGGCCGCCTTCGCTGTTCCGGAAAGCAAAGTACGCCTCGATGCCGTCGAGGTAGCAGTCCAGACT